>CACOYM010000008.1 GCA_902631395.1 Halieaceae bacterium
TGTGGCTAGCGAGGTCGTGCTGTGGTTTTGACGTGCCTGTGAATTTTTGCCGAGGGTGGGGCTATCTACTCTCGTGAGTGTGGTGGTTACCGCCCAGATACGTTGGGAGCAACGTTGGGCCTTAAGGAGCGGTTTTGCCAAGCGGCTTCAGGCTCCACTGCCCGTAGACCCGTTCCCCGTCTAGTAGGGTAAGCAGTACGGACGCCTCAGAAATTTCCGACGATTTTAGATCAAAAAGGTTTTTATCAAGCACAGTAAGGTCTGCCTGCTTTCCAACCTCAATAGACCCCGTCTCATCCTCAGTGAAGTTTATGTATGCCGAATTGATTGTATAGGCCTTAAGTGCCGCAGCTAGTCCAATGCGCTGGTGATCGAGAAATGGTTCGCTCTCATTGGTTAGTGGATCTCTCCGTGTGATCGCAGTTTCAATACCCAGTAGCGGGTTACCAGAGCTCACAAACCAGTCGCTACCAAAGACGATCAAGGCACCGGAATCCAGTAGGCTTTTAATCGGATACAACCATTGGCTCCTTTCTTCACCTAATTTTGGGATCGTAAGCTTGGTTATGAACTTATCTGCCCAGGCCCAGTAAGGCTGAAAGTTGGCCGCAACATTTAGCTCCGCAAATCTTGGAATATCCGCGGGATTAAAAAGTTGAATATGAGAGATATGGTGTCGATTGTCTTTCTCGCCATTTATAGATCGAGCTATTTCTATAGCATCCAGAGATGCTCTTATGGCAGCGTCCCCGATCGCATGAAAATGAATTTGAAAGTCTAGGGCGTCAAGTTTCGTTATAACCTCGCTGAGCATCTTTGGAGGTATAAGCAATTTGCCGGTTGTGCCATCTTCCTTGTCGCTATACGGATCTAAAAGAGCGGCTGTGTGGACTTCAATAACACCATCTAGCCAAATCTTAACGGACCTTGCTTTGAGTCTCCGAGTATTAAACCTTTCACGCGCTAAAAGAATCCTAGAAATCTGCTCCACTCCAAGATCTGTATTCCAAACTATTGCACCAGAAACCTTCAGAGTAAGGTTGCCGCTATTTTCCAAAGCGATATAGGTTGGTCCACCCACATACGCCTCGTTACCATCTAGCTTCAACAGAGCATCTTGGACAGAGGTCACCCCGTATTGATTTAAATAAAACTGCCCAAACTGAAGCGCCGCTATCATTTGCTCTTCGGAGTAGGGAGGCCTGGCGTCCAGCACCAAATTCATAGCACTGTTCTCTTGAAGCGACCCGCTCGGAACGGTTGAGCCAGGGTATCGGTCTATTCGACCTCTCGGGGGGTCAACGGACTCAGCATCAATTCCCGCCATTTCCAGAGCAGCTGAGTTCACCCAGAGTTGATGCCCAGTTGCTGATTTGAGAATTACTGGCCGAGCAGGAATTACCGAGTCAATGAGTTTCTTGTCGGGAAGGCCATTCGGGAATAGGTCCATTGTCCAGCCCCCGCCATCCACGAAGGTGGACTCAGGAAAGCTACGATCACAGGTCTCTAGTGCTTTTAGATACTCCGCAATCGAAGTCAAACCATGGAGACTGCAGCTCAAATATGCCATTCCCGCCTCTATCGGGTGGACATGAGCGTCTTGGAACCCAGGTAGGAGCATTTTGCCAGCCAAATCGACGACTCGAGTGTCAGGGCCTACCAATTTCAGGGCGCCCTCATCATCCCCGACGTAAACTATCTTCTCTCGTCTTATAGCTATTGCAGAAGCCCAAGGCTGGCGCTCATTTACTGTATATACCCTGCCACTGTGAAACACTATGCCTGCTTTTAACTCAGTCGCAGCGTCCTCACTCTCGTTGCAACCTAGCAGAACTGACAGTGAAGCGAGCGCCATAAACTTCGCTACTGAAAACTGTGCGTTGATCAACATAGGCCGTTTAGCTTACCAAAGAGGTCTCTCAATGTGAGAGGGTGTGTAAAGGCAAAGGGGGTACAGGAAGGCTAACTGCCGTCGTGATTGTGATGGATACCGCCCAGATAGATTGCTGGGTGGAATTGACGCCCTTGTGTGACTGTCAGACCCGTGTGGTGTTATTTCAAATCTGCGTTGCAGTCGAAACATAAATGGAGGCATTCGAGACTAGATAAAGGGGTTGGCTATATGAGTCATCTAGACCCCCATGCAGCGACGATACGAAAAGCCCAACTATCTTCTCTTTTGCCCGAGTCAGGGACGCAATATTTAACGCCATCGGTGCCGCCAGTGCTTGACCAATGACTGTGGTCATGGGCATCGGCCACACCGACGATGAACCCAACACACCCGGCGGACTCAAAGCCGCTGTCTGGAGCATAAAGGCCGGCAAGGGTATTGCCAGCCGCGAACTCAGCGTGTGTGGCCTGTGCGCTCAGTCCCAAACATAAGATAACGGCGGCAATAGCGAGCAGTGGTTTATTCATCATGCTTCTTCAGCCTGCTCTGGGCGTTTCTAAGGCAAAAGCCTAATACCTCAGCGAAAGTGCAATTCAGAACACCGAATAGCAACGATCTTGCGACTATTTATCAAGAGCGCTATCGCACTTCAATAATCTCAAATCCCTGCTCAGCTGTTCGCCACTTTAGTGTGAGGTCATAAATTGAGTCGTCAATGATAGAGTCAATGACTAAGATCTCGTCATCTTTCACGCTACAACTCGCAGTGTCCAAATCAACGGCGTTGGGATCAGAGATGAAGTCAGAACTAGGGAACTTCACTACTGTAAACGTATTGGTTTTTCGCTTTGTCGCGCCCAACTCCGAATGCGCGATCGCCGTGATAGTGTGTTCTCCGGCGGACAGCACGCTGTAGTTGTATGCCAACGAGTAGCCGGAGTTGGAAGAGCGGCTTATATCCGGAAAAGCTCCTCCAACGTCAGGCCTGGAGCCACCGTAAGGTGCATCATAGACATAAGCACCGTCCACAAGAATTTCAATTTTTGTAATACCCGACGAGGCTACGGCCCAACCACGTAAATTACTCACGCCCGTATGAGTCTGACCATCGATAGGCTCTTCCAGCGACAACCTAAACACCGAATCACTTGCAGCATTATCGTCACGAGTTGCCAGACTCCGCCAGTCCTCTTCTCTACGACTGTCCCAACAATCTTCCGGCAGCGGATGCGAATTCCTGTATTCCCTAGATATGATCATGTCATCCCTAGCTGTTAAACCGTGTTGCCGGTATGTCGCGAAGACCTTCTCTGTCATTACGGTTTCGTCAAAATAAGAAACGTAGTGGTATTCCGAATCGCTGATTTTTTTTAATATTGCGATGTCAGAGATCGTGCCGCGCAAATCGGCGTAACCGATCACCTCACCGGATGAAACGGTCCGACGATCAAAATCAGTATCGTCGTCGCCATGGTACGACCAATACTCAGCAGGGTAATCGTTCCAATAATTAGGGAAGACGTCCAACAAATTGACATGAAAAATTATTGCAAAGATGTCGGGGGAAGCGGCGGACTGTATCCATACCTGCTTGTTGACGAAGCCACTATCGTGGCCTTCATCAGTTACTCGGTATATCGTTCCATCGAAGGGCGCGTGAAGTGGGAGTGTATTATTTGACCCGCTTGTCCGGAACGAGTCCAGTGGAGCAAAATAATGCTTCATACTCCTGTTGGTTTCTGTGGGATCGGTCTCTACTTCGTAGAGACCGAGATTTATGAACGTTTGGTCGTAACCGTAATGGTGACCGGCGCACGAACGAAATTTTGAGATCTCGACCACACTCTGCGGGTCAAGATAGTAATGATTCACCACCTGAGCAACAGCTTTGGAAGAGATCACAAGTACGGCAGTGATTATTATCAGCGGTATTTTCATTATCTGGCCTCAGTTTCATCCTCATCTTCGTCGGCCTTGGTGTCTGGGATTTACCGTAAGCCTTTGGTCATTTGCCGTCCGACCCTTATTACAGGGAAACCCAACCGCAGATCGAGTGCGATTGCGGGATACCCAAGATATCGGGGCGCGAAGATGTACGACAGCAGCGCAAGGATCGTGACAAAGATCGTATCTCGCCGCATCGATTTCAACTACTTCAAATCCCAAGTCGAATTCGATCTTACCAAGCGAAACCGGTTGAGCAAAAAAAGAGCCTCGAGTGGCGCAATACACGGATGTTGCCCAAAGGCATGGCGATGGTGCGCTAACGTTGGATGTTCATTTGCAGCGTCCTCAAAGAAGATTACAATCAAGTTCCTTCGCGTTGCGGCGGCAACTTAAACCGTGCTTTTTTGACGGGACGCTTTGCATAGGGGTGGGTCTTTTGGATCGCACTACGGCGTCTATTAGTCATTCTGGGCACAACACTATCTTGTCTTTACTAGCGCTGACACTCTGCGTGACACGCCATTGTAAGGCGCTGAAAAATGAGACGGATTATTGTTTAACGGAAGACTTTCACATGATGATGCGATTTTTGTGGCTGGCTCTAGTGCTGGTTGCCTGCACGCTTACACAAGGCATTTTCGCCAATGAAGGGAACGCCCCCCCTAGCGCTACTGCTATCCCAAGCGAATCTGCGACGAGCTTCGCCGACACCATCGAGGGTGATGATGTATACGAGGGGTTGTTCACCTTCTACCGCGATAGGGATACCGGAGACGTATCGCTGAGTCTCGATCCGCAGCAGTTTGATAGCGAATACATTTACTTTTTTCACATCGAAGATGGCGTGGTCGACGCCGGCAGTTTCCGAGGCGCATATGGTCCACGGTTTGTATTTACCCTGGAGCGGCGTTTCAACAAAGTAGCGATTGTTCGGGAGAACACTGCGTTCTACTTCGACCCCAATAACGCCATTTCGCGTGCCTCTGAGGCGAACATAGCTCGGGCTGTTTTGGCCGTGCAGGACATCATTGCTGAAGACGAAGAAACTGGCGCAATCTTGATCGAAGCCGATAGCCTTTTTTTGTCAGAGGCTTGGACGCAATTATCTTCCAGCGTCGACCCCGATTCCGATCCTCGGAGCGACTTCACCGTAGGGGAGTTTGATGCGGGAAAAAGTCAGATTCTTAACCTGAGAAGTTACCCACTTAATACCGATATCGAGGTGGAGTATGTTTTTCACAACCCTAAGCCGTTTGTATATGGATCTGACGCGGTAACCGACCCTCGTAATATCTCCGTCAAAGCGCTGCACAGCCTGATTGAGATGCCGGATAACGATTATCAGCCCCGTTTTGCCGATCCAAGACTCGGCTCTTTCGATCAACGAATTACCGATCTCACCTCTACCGAGTCTGCACCTTACCGAGACGTCATAAACCGTTGGCACTTAGTCAAAAAAGATCCCACTGCCGCAATGTCTGATCCCGTAGAACCCATTACTTGGTGGATTGAGAATACGACGCCCCTCGAGTGGCGCCCCATTATTGAGCGTGCGGCGCTCCAGTGGAACAAGGCCTTCGAAAAAGCTGGATTCACCAATGCCTTGGCGGTAAAAACTCAACCAGATGATGCTGACTGGGACGCCGGTGATCTGCAGTACAACGTGTTGAGGTGGACCTCTTCACCGACCCCACCTTTTGGTGGCTATGGCCCGAGTTTTGCCAACCCACGCACCGGCCAGCTGCTCGGCGCTGATATCATGCTCGAGTACTCTTTCCTGAATCGCTCAACACTGGCCCGGGAGCTGATTCAGGGCGAATCCTCACGGCCAATCAAGCTGCTATGGCCTGAGTTACATACCTGTTCAGTGAATCATGTGCTGGGCATGGGTGCTTCGTTCGCGCAGTCAGCGATGGAAATGTCCGGAGCCGACACTGCCATTCAGGAGCAGTTACTTCGTGATCGGATGCATTATCTGATTCTTCATGAGATCGGACATACTCTGGGAATGAACCACAATATGAAAGCCACCCAGATTTTGAGTCTCGCAGAGATCCAGAATCCCGACGTGCTAGACAGCGGTATCCTAGCGGGCTCGGTAATGGATTATCCGGCAGTAAATTACGCGCCCACTGAAGAAGAGCAGACGCTGTTTTACACGATTGCGCCCGGTCCCTATGACGATTGGTATATCGAGTATGCCTACTCACCCGGCCTCTCTGATGAGGGGAGGGAGGCTGAGAGATTGGAAGCCATCGCCGCTCGTTCTACTGAGCCTCAACTGGTCTTTGGTAATGACGCAGACGATATGCGTTACCCGGGTAGCGGCCTTGATCCGCGCGTCAATATTTACGACCTGAGTGCAGATTCGGTTGGTTATGCCGCATCGCAGATGCAATTAATGCAGGCCACACTCAACAAAATGGCTATCTGGACCCCGGATGCCGGGAAATCTTATCAAGAAGCCGTTGACGGCGCGGGACTGATCATTCGGCTGTGGGGCGTAAATGCTGGCGTGATTTCACGCTGGGTGGGGGGTGTTTATGTAGACCGGGCGATGGTGAATCAGGAGGGCGGTGGTGAACCGCTGCGGCCAGTCGAGCGGGAACAACAAAAGCGAGCCATGGAAATGTTGTCAGAGCACTTGTTTGCTCCCGATGCCTTCGATGTAAATGGTGCGCTGTGGCAGCAGACGGCACCACAACGCCGTGGATTTGATCACTATGGATCAACCGAGGACCCTAAAATTCACCAGGCCGTGCTGGCAGCACAAAAGCGGGTTCTCGATCATCTTATGCACCCGGTGGTCCTCAGGCGCATAGTCGATACCCAGCTCTATGGCAATGATTACCTGTTGGATGAGATGGTGTCAGATCTGACGGATGCGATATTTGATGCCGACGCGAATACCTCAGTGAATGCCTTCAGACGCAATCTCCAGTTGGAGTATGTGGAGCGACTGGGTGGCATGATCAAAGGAAGTGGAAGCGATGAGTATGACGGCTCTGCGCAAGCCATGGCGCTTTTAGAGTTAGAGCGGGTGGCTGATATGGCCGCAGCGCGCCAGTCGGGCAACACCTTGACGCAGGCACATGCCCGTTTTCTGGTTAGAAAGATTGAAACCCTCTTGGAGACCGGAAAGCGGTCTTAAGGGATGAAGGAAAGCACCCTGCGTGCCAGTGCTGTGACAAATCAATCAGGAGTCAAATAGCGTTAATAACGCATCAACGACATGTATGACGCCGTTGGTGGCCATCCTATCAGTCATGTTCGCACTGTCATTAATGAACAACAGGTTACTCTTTACTGATAAAGATACCTTGCTGCCATTCACTATTTCGACGTCTGATTTATGAAGAAATTAAAGTGGACGGCATAAGCACACTGATTACTGAGCACCCAGGGCCTAGAGTATTTGCCGGCGTTACTTGTCGCTACACCGAGGGGCAATCCACCTCAGTATCAGGGTGACGAATAATAGTCAGCAGGATCTCGCCTACACCTAGGCCGAATTTGCGCATCTTCGATTCGTTTATGACGACGTTGTCACTGACCCGGTACATTCGATCGTCAATCCTGACATCTATTGCCCCATCTTCCAGCTCGATACGGAGCGTGTAATCAAGGAACATAGCGTTGCCTTCCCACCGGGCTTGCCCGTCGCCCACTACATCTCCCGCTGTGCCGATGAATGTTTGATCACCATCGGGCGTCAAAGTCCATACCCGGTTTTGTCGCTCGCCATCGTCAAAGATGAAGTCCTCATCAAGTTTGCCCACGCCACTGTCCCAGCACCCTATGATATCGGCTTGGAAGTGACGAATTGCTGTACCCGAGAAATCCTTCACAACGCCGTGAGCAGTTAGCGCGCCACTGAAAAATTCATTGGGTGAGAAGGCCGGGCTGCGACCTTTATAGTCTTGGACAGAGCTGGTGCTGCACCCAAGCAACACGGTGCCCGCAACGATAACAATCGTTTTGATGCCAGCGCGAACTGAAAGATAAGACGGCAGTCGCCTGTCGCCTGCGTTGCTACAACGATAAACTTGAGTTTCACCCACCATCATTCCACCTGGTTTATTTGCTGACTCATGCCGTTACGTCAGAGAAAAAGCAGCGGATCTAGGCGCTTCTAATGCGAGTCACTGATCGTGACGATGCTCCGCACAGGTAAGCAGTTGACATAGTTGTTGAGCTAGCGCGCTTTCTCCCCGGACTTATACCGCTCTTAGCAGTCGATGTTGTCGCCGAACTTTTTGTGTTTGGGTGACGGGAATGGAGCGGCACTGCGAAAAATGATCGGTTTTTAGGCTCTGCAGGGGGTGGGTGTTGTTATGAACGATACACAGCGGGCGACGTCCGCGGTGCGCAAGAAGAGATTCCAAACCGCAGGAGGGGGGGAAGCGCCGTCCAGTGAGCTTGGGCGGAAATCTTTGACGCTTCACCCAGATCGCGGCAACGGCCTCGTCTAGAGTTTCGCTCAGGCCTAGCTCGCCCAACTAAAAACAGGCCGTATTCCGGCATCGCGTGTTGCTTTTACTTCATCAAAGCTGTCTCAAGATTCGAAATGGTGGGCATGCGGAGCGCGCTCCCCTCGCGATCCAGTTTTTCTGTGATTTGTACGTTGAGCGCGAACAGCTCCAAAAGCACCAGCGCAGTTAGGGCTATCAGGTGCCGCAGAAAGTTCGCGTCACACGCTCCTCCTCAAGTGGTGACCGCGCCCACTCCTCATCTCCGGATCGCCATTCGAAGGGAGATTGACCACGCGCTACTAACTCTTCGATCCAATCAAGATCGCTATTTTCGGCTAGGTTAATTGCTCTCTGAACCAGATGATTACGGGGAATAACGGTCGGATTCGTGGCGCGCATGGTTTGGGTGATCGCATTGGCGTCGCCGCGGTTGCTTGCTCTGCGATCTCGCCATTTCCTCGACCAGTCGATGAGTAACGGAGGTGCCCTAAATAGCTCAGGCAGAGGCGAGTGTTCAAGGGTGTCACCAGCGATTTCAGTAAGCCACCTGAAGGCAAGCGTCATATCCAATCTCTCTGCTGCCATGATGTCGTGGAAGTCCTGTATTAAGGCGCCATCTACCTCGGTAATACGATCTAAGCCTAATTTAGCGGCCAGCCATTTTTGATGATGTGCGTGGAAACGGATGGGAAATTGATCAACGACTTCCTGCGCTGTCTGCTGAGCTCGCTTCTCGTCGTTGTCGATAAGAGGTAACAGGCACTCGGCTAGCACGGCGAGATTCCAATGCATGGTGCTAGGTTGATTTGGCCAGGCATAGCGGCCTTGTCTGTCGATGGAGCTGAAGCAGGCCTGAGGATCAAAATGGTCCATGAATGCGCAAGGACCGTAGTCGATGGTCTGACCACATAAAAGTGCGTTGTCAGTATTAAGCACGCCGTGCACAAAACCCAGGACCTGCCAGTGGCTGACCAATCTGGCAAAGTGAGTGCAGACACCGTCTAGTAGTATGACTGCGGCAGGCTTTGCGGGGGCAACATCCTGCTCGGTAACGTGCGAAAAGTGCCTGGATACCGCATAGTCGACGAGTGTGCCGACTTCATCTCCTCCGCGCGTCATAGCGAAGTACTGAACCGTTCCCACTCTAAGATGACTGCTCGCTACCCGCGTGAGAATGGCGCCCCGTTCGATACGGTCTCGCACTACAGGCTCACCAGTACTGACGGCAGCTAGCGCGCGGGAAGAGGGTACGCCCAGCGCGTGCATTGCCTCGGAAACCACATACTCGCGGATCACCGGGCCAATGGGTGATCGGCCGTCACCACCGCGGGAGTATGCAGTAGGTCCGGCGCCCTTGAGCTGCACATCAAACCGATCACCACTGGGCGTTAGCCACTCACCCAACAGCGTGGCGCGTCCGTCACCAAGCTGCGGGTTGTAATGACCGAATTGGTGTCCCGCGTAAACAGTGGCGACAGGCTTTGATGAGGGCAAAGGCTGATTCCCAGCGAGTGCCTGAAGTTGCTCAGGATGTGACGAAGGTGAGCCCTTCCACCCGAGCTCGTCTGCGAGCATTTGGTTCCATAGCATTAGCTCGGGTGCGACTACCGGGTCCGGAGGCTGTGGGGTGCAAAAGTCACTGCCCAAGCTGGCGTAAGAGTGATCGAAGCCCGGAGGCATCAGTGCGCCCCAAGCGTTTCGGGTACGTTAACCACCGAACAATTTCTTAATGAGCGAGCCGGCTTTTTCCTCGACTGCGTCCTGCAGTTGCTGTTTAGCTTCGTTTTTCAGTATTTGCTCTGCGATGCTTGCCAGATCGACTTTGCAGGAGGCGCCTGCTTCAGAGGTTAAGTTGCCACCGCACTCCACTGGCCAATCGACGCCCGCGTACCGCTGATCGATGACGCATAGGGGACTGACTTTCGTGATCTCATTATTCACCTGCCCCTCCATGCGGAAACCAAAGTCCATGGTTTTGAGGTCAAAATCGCCTGATCCTTCCATCACGATCCCGGGTGTCGCAAAGCGCAGCCGCTCAATGTCGCCTGCACCCTCTTCAAAGTCCACTTCGAGAGAAAGATCGGTGATCGGTGTATTCGTGGGCAATCCAGTGATGGGCGGAATCTTATTGACCACAGCTACGGCCTTGCACACCAACCCCTGTAACGATGCTTTTTTGAAATTCAGTTCCTCCCCGCTTGCTGTGACATTACCATCTAAAGCACCTGTAAGGTCTGCCGCGGAGAGGCCTGCCGCTTCCAGATCCCAGCTAATTTCAATGCGCCCAGACGCCGCTTCCGCATTGCCCAGACTCGCCATTAGCTGATCAATATTGACGCCTTTGAGCCCACCCTCAATTTCCATTTCCACAACTGGTCGGCGGGCGTTCAAGCTGACGCGAGTATCGAGTTGCCCCTCATGAAGCACTCCGCGGATATAGTCGATGTTAGCAATACCGTCTTTAACTCGAAGCATCACCTGAGCGGCCGAAATCGACTGACCCGCCGCAATGAGCTTTTCGGCAGTAATCTGAAGTTTCAGATCAAGCTCTCGGAGAGGCCCAACGGGCAACGGCACCGGTGCGCTGCCGCCCGACGGTGTGGCGGGCGCTTCGCTCGCGGGTGCGGGTAAATCTGGCGCAGTGCTTGCCTGAGGTTGCGCCGCAGGTTGAATCTGATCCACGTCAAGAAGGTTCGTGGACACGTAGAGCTTAATCTCTGGGCTTTCAAGCGCAGACCAGTTGAATGTTCCCGTCACTTCTCCACCGGGAAGCGTGGCGCTGAGAGTCATGTCCGCCGCGGCAGGGGACATCGCGAATTCTCCATCTAGCGAGCCGAAGACAGGTTCGCTTAACGCGCCCAACACCTCAGTGTTCAATCCCTCGATAAATACCCTGCTGAAATCGGCGGCGACTCTGATGGCGCCATCTAGCGTGATATCGAGAGGCGTGACGCTACCATCGCCCATCACAGTCACGTTGCCTTCCAGACGCATCGGATCATTGCTTGTATTGACGTCGCTGAGGGTAAGCGAGGTGATTTTAATCGTGTTGCTCAATTCACCATCCCGGGTGCGCTGCACTACGACAATGTCTTCAATCCGGACGGCCTCAGCCAAAATGGCGATGCCCTTTATCCCGCTGCTTTTTTCCAATTGGTGTTGACGCTCTTTCTCCTTAGTTTGCCGAATCATCTCTGCGCGTTTCTCCCATTCCCGGTCACTCATCACGGGCGCAGGGTCCGGAGCGGGTGGTAATGCAGCGGCGGCGGTGATGTCAGCGGTAACACCCGCGATAACGATCGTTCCAACATCGACATTGCCACCCAGAAGCGGTAGTAATGACAAGCCGACATCAAGTTCTTCGATGGACGCTTTGATAGTGGGGTCGTATTCGGATTGAGCGGGCAGATCAAGCGACGTGCCTTCGAGACGCAGCCCGAATCTTGGAAAGAAACTGAGCTCCGCGCCGCCCTCGACGATGAGGTCTCCGCCAGTATTGGTTTTGACTTGTTCCTGAGCCATATCGAGCAGAGCTTGCTCGTCGATGAACATGGGCACCAACAACATAGCGATGATGATCAGGGCGATGAGCCCACCCACAAACCAAAGTATCAACAGCATTTCGAATTCCCTTTTTTGTGTGTCTTTGTCAGCATATCAAAGCGTGCGCGCGCTGGAAGGCCTATCGTGTTCTGACGCGCTCGACATGCTGTCTAAGGATGCGGGCTTTCTCACGGCGGACGCCCTCGTCGGATTTGAGTTTCCACAGTGCCTCTTTGGCGAATTGATAAGACACTTTTAAATCAACGATCGGGTCCGGGTAATCCACAGGGTGTAACTGCCGTTCCATGGGCGAGCGCAGCCATGGCTGGTGGAGCAGGGGCTTCGGCAGTCCCGAAAGTTCCGGCACCCATTTCAGAATAAATACACCGTCGGGATCGTGATCTAGGGATTGTTTGACTGGATTGTATATACGAATAGTGTTGATGCCTGTTACCCCAGCTTGCATCTGTATTTGTGCGTAGTGAATCCCTGGCTCGAAGTCGAGAAACAGAGAACCTAACCAGGCTGCGCCCAAGCGCCAGTCCTGCCAGAGGTGGTGGGTGAGAAATGAGACGACCATCGCGCGGGACCGAAAATTGATGTAGCCCGTGTGCAGCAGGCATCGCATCGAGGCATCAATAAGTGGGTAACCTGTCATACCGTTTTGCCATGCCGTTAAACGCTCCGGATCGTGGCGCCTGGGGTGTTCGTGATAGCCGCGATTTAAATCCTCGTGTTCCATTCGGCATTCCATTTCAAACTTCTGTATGAAGTGGCAATGCCAATGAAGTCGCGATTCGAAGGCAGACAACGCGCGTCCCCATCCGCCCGAGATCTGGCGATTTTTGAGGGCCTGATAGACCTGCCGTAAGCTGATGTTCCCCCAAGCGAGATAGGGCGATAAGCGCGAACAGTGCAAGCGGCTTCCTTCGGGCTTTGATATGAAGCGCTGATAACCCTCGGCCCGTTCTGTCAAAAAATGCGTGAGAACTTGCTGCGCCGCATCGGATCCACCGGGCTGAAATTTTGGTTTCTGCTGACGCCATTGATAGAGGCGCTTGCAGCGCGCGCCTTCCAATATTGGTGGCAGGGATCTGAGCCTTTCAGCGACGTGAGCTAGCGAGACAGTGGTTTGAGTTTCAGACATAACCGCTTGCCATGCTCTGTTCCAACCTCGTCGATCGTGTCGTCCTCGTTGCACGCCGTTGGTTTGAAACTCAGCCCATGCAATACCGGCACTTTCGCACAGACGCGCCACTCGTCGGTCGCGCTCAAAGGTCACGCCGAGACCGGTTTCCTCATAGCTAAACAGTTCTGTGATCGTTTCTTTTGAGTGCAGGGTATTAAGGATACCGACGGCATCTCCCTCGAGTACTTCTATGCGCCCGCCACATTTGGCGAGTTGTGCATTCATCGCTTCAAGGGACTGTGTAATAAAGTGCCAATGGCGTCCGCGATAGTGCGGGTCAGCTAAGAGTTCGGACTCCACGATGTAGAGCAACATAAGAGGCTTATTGCCATCCATTGCCGCGGCAAGTGGCGCATGGTCAGCTAGACGAAGATCGCGTTTGAACCAGACGACGTTCATGAGGGGACCTGCCGCGCGGCCAGAATTGGGTTGACTAGTAGCTGATGATCCCGGGCATCGAGCAGTCCGACGCGGCCTTTGAATAAGGCGCTATATATCAGGCGGTATGCGTCGCGATCAAAGGCGACGTTCGAGAATTTCTCTAGCGTCGCAGTGGCCCTTTTTGCTGTTGCAAAACAGCCGTACCAAGCCCACTGGTCCACCAAATGATATTGCTGCGCCGGCTGATCATCGATTGGACGAATCGTCTCTTCTGCCAAGAGTATGGGTCCGCTGAACGGCCAGGCAGCAATGCGCTGGCGGTCGAGGTTTTCGAGTAGGCGCGCATTGTGGGAAGCGATGCTCTCTTGGCCTGCGCAGGCGCCGTCGCAGCGCCCCAACTGATGTTGAAAGCAGGCGCCTGTTCCGCGTTCCAGCCCCATCACTCTTAAGCACAGCGCGTGATTTCTGGCGAGGTTCTGAATCGTGGCGATGATGCGATGCTTGTTAGCAAATAGGCCGAAGGTATCGGTAACCCTCCTGCCGGTCGGTGCGAAGTCAATAGCATTGGGCTGCAGAAACCCGTCTTGCGAGTTGGTAAGTTGTATTGTCCAAAGGCGCCTTAGTTGCCGCTGGCGCCGGTTAAACATTGGCACCTCGGCCTTTATCGCTGCGTTCTCTATGAGCAGCGCGCCGATTTCGCCCGCAGTGAGGTGACAGTCGATGCGGCTGACTTGTGACATAAGGCGCTGATGGCGCCCGGGCTTCCGTCCCTCATTAAGATGTTGCCCCACCCGGCTGTGGATATCTACGCTTTTGCCCACGTAAAGAAGTGAGCCAGAGTCGTCAAAGAAACGATAGACACCACTGCACCGAGGAAGCTTGACGGTTGTCTCGCCCTCGACAGAGAGAGTAATAGTCTTGAGATCTGCGTTCATGCGAATGTTTTGGTGGGGCCGCTCGGTAGCCGTCGTTCTGTCCGGGATTTGTCGCGTTTATCGCCCTGCAGCGTCTCTGAGATGAAACAAACGCAAAGTAAAATCGTAGCGCTTATGGCGCCGACGAAAAAGTTTCACACCGGTATCCAAAACCCCGCTTGCGGCGTTTATTACAGAGTGGCACTAGACCATGAAAGTCAGTATTAATGATTTGGAAAAACTTGCCGTCAGTGAACTCGTGATTGAATCGGTCGATTTGAGTCTTTACATTGCCCACGCATTGATCGCCGAGAAGGAGTACGTCATCGTCGACCAAAAGGGAAAGGTGCTTAAAACGCGGAACTTACTTGAAATGCAGCGCGCTCTGCGCAAGGTCGCCACCTGTGAGTTTTATCTGCGCCAGCGCAGCGCTTATGACGAGATGGTGGGCCACAGTCATCATGCCGTCGATAACAGTATGAAACTGCCTCTGGGGAGAGAGCCCCTGCCTGAGTGGCTTCACTGATCCGGCTGACGGCCCTTTCAGAGAGGCTTGTTATACGGCTAATCAGTGATGAATGGATAAAGCACTCTATTCCGACGAGGAGATATCTTCCTCACCCAATTTATGGCCCCAGTCACGCTTGGCTTTTAAATACTGCAGGTTGTGGTCGTCGACGCCGAACACGTGCTTCACGCGCTCGATCTGAGGCACGCCAAGCGCAGTCAGATCCTCCACCTTTTTAGGATTATTTGTGAGCAGCCGCAGCCTGCGTCCGTGAACAAAGTACTTCAGCAGCACTGCGGCATCTGAAAAGTCTCGTGAATCGTCAGGCAAACCCAGCGAGCGGTTGGCCTGATAGGTGTTTTCTCCCGCGTCCTGAAGTAGGTAGGTGGCGGCCTTGGCCCACAGGCCGATGCCTCGGCCTTCATGGCCGGACATGTAGACGAGGTAACCGCCTTCAGGATCCTTCGCGATGCGGTCTAGCGCAGATTCTAGCTGAGGTCCGCACTCGCACCTTCTCGACCCAAATACATCGCCAGTCAGGCAGTTGGAGTGCACTCTCACCAAGGGGTTTTCGCTCTTCTCAGGTTTTCCAATCACTAGCACGCTGTTGACAGCCATGCTCGACGCCAAATGAGAGAACAAATGTTGTCCCCCCTGCTCGCGCAGTGTGCCGGCAAGCTGCTCAACCTCGCTCAATTCCGTGCTCCGCACGCTGGCGTACCATCGCACGGTCGGCTGTGCATGGCCTCTGGCAAGTGGCAGTGGGATAGGACCCAAGATATTGACGTGCAGACCGGGGGCTGGCGCTTCGGCCATATCGACTTCATGGCCCTCGTTGTTGATCCGGAGTAGTTTGCCGTCTCGGATCAGGCGCTCTCTGACAGCTGGATTGATGTAGGTGAACATGCTTAGTGATGCCTGACTTTTCACTGCTGACCTTGGGATCCGCGGAGTATAGAGGGATTTACTCAATTTGGCGCGGCGGACCTGGGATCCGCTAGCGGGGTACTTAAGCAAAAGACGTAACAAGTATTTGGGGCTGCGGTGACTGGTGAAGAGATAGGCTTCGCAGGACCAGTGTGCGATCTCTTGACTTGCTTGCTCTGCTACGGGCCCTCTGCTGCCCCGCGGCATTGGCATAGTGGGCTGATTTCACACTATTCTGCGTCGGGGCACGTCAGACATGAGTAAGGTATCCGGGCTATCAGGTAAAGCCAGTGCCGAGCCCGACACTTTCGTTGTCCGGAACGACTGCGGATGGCGCTGCAGGGGTTTGCTGGGCTCGTTGGTTTTCATCAGGGCTTAGTGCGCCGCACGACACCAAGGCGAAATTCGATTCAGTCGCGCGTGCACTCTGCCAGTGCGGTTTCTATCGCTCCGATGTGCTGCTTAATCAGTGTCGTATGACGCCCTAATAACTCGTCCCGCAGGACGATCCATTGGGCATACTGCGGGGATATCGCCGCCAATAATGGTTGCTCCAACTGTTGCACTGGCGCCAGCAAAAGTTCTTTGCGCTGCCTTAGCGCGACCAGCCAGGGTTGTATATCGCGCACAAAAAAACGCGAAACAATATTTTCAAGTGTCCTCGACCGCTCTGTGTGCTGTGCGTATGGGCAGAGTGGCGCCATGTCACTCATACGCATCAGCATCTCTGTCGCGCGCGCGATATCTTGAGACACGATGGAGTAGGCCATGATTAGAGCGCCCCCATCACCTGCACGGAGTGAGCTGAGATGCAATTCGAATTCACGATTATTGGCGTTCCAGTCACCTGTCAACCATTTAGTAGAGAGCGCCGTGAGTTGCCAGAGGGCAACGGCAATCTGACTGCTGGTATCAGCGGGATAATAAGCCAGCTTGCTGGGACGCTCCCAGAATGCTTTCCACTCGGGGCCCATCAGAATAGCATTGGCAATAGATTTCAGGAGCGCCTTCTCACGGTCCTGACGCGCGCGGTCGAGCGTAGTGGCGAGTTCCAGGTTGCCGCGCTCTTGCATAAGGGCGCTGCAGGCAGGCGCTAGCCGCATAAATTCAAGGTCTAGCAGGAGTTGCTGGGAGGAGGTGGCAGTGCGACCCAGCTGTGTGTTCCGTCGCCCAAGATTGATCTGCAGTTCACAGCCCGACAACGAGAGAAAATCGATCAAATCGATTTGATTTGATTTTAGGGGGGTGGGGGCATTCTCGAGTGGCAAATTAAGAGATTGAGGGAACGGTGGTTTTTCGGGAATGGATACGCCTGTTACGCGCTCGAGACGTCCGAGGTACTCGCTTAACTTGTCTGGGCCGGTGTTGGGCTCGGAGCACCCGGACAGGAGGGACAGCAACATTAGGCATCTCAACATAGTCAACCCGTCAGTTGAGTTGGTGAGCTCAGGCAATAGCCGCGATCGTTCAAATCAGAGAATAAGGTTAACCGGCGAGCGCCACTTTGGCCTGCATGCGCCAGCGATGCAAATTCTCAAGTGAATCATCAGGTGTCATGCGCGCCCCCCACTTGGCGAAGTCAATTGCAGCCAAAAAATCGATATCGGCAAAGGAGAAATAATCGCCAGCGAGGAATGACTGCTTGCTCAAAACGTCGTTGAGGATCGAAAAACTTTGCTCTAGACGAGTGCGGCCCCTGTCGACGAGCCCGGGAAGTTGAGCGACATTTGCCGGTCCTGGTAGGGCGCGATCGGCGTAGTTTGGGTGGCCATTTCTAAATGCCTCCGCCGCAGCGCTAAATACCTCTCCGAAGAGTCGATGATTCCAATTCAGTACTCGGGCTCGCTCCACGGGTGTTTGACCCAGCAAAGGCTTATCAGGGAAGTGTTCTTCCAGATAATGGACGATTGCGATGACTGCGCAAAGCACAGTTCCGTCTTCCAGAACCAGCGCCGGCACTGTGGCTTCAGGTACGATGTTCAAGTACGACTCTGTCAACTGCTCCTCTCTGCCCAAATCGATTTGAACAGTGTCGATGCTGATGTCTTTGTATTGCATAAACATGGCCAGCCTGGCGGGATTGGGCGCGGCATCAAAGGTGTACAGTTTCATGACATTTGTCCTCCTCGTCGGGCTCTTAGTATAACGGGCAACGTTGTGTGCCCAGCTTCGGTTTTCGATCGTTTTCGCAACCGCTATACTCCGCGGCCTATCAGTTGGAGATCGCATCATGCGCATGTTTCTGGTCCTCATAATGACACCTTTGGCGGCGCTTGCACTGGATCTGACAGATCGACAGCGCGCTGACATTGAGGCCCGCATTCAGCCCTTTTCATCGGTCTGTGTGCAAGGTGACGCATGTGGTGGTGGAGAAGCCGTCGCTGAGAGCGCTGGACGGTCTGGGGAGGACGTATACAACAACGCCTGCATGGCATGTCACTCTGCGGGCATTGCGGGCGCGCCAGCGGTAGGGGATCAGTTGGCATGGGCTGGCCGCATTTCCAAGGGAATGGATGCGCTGTATGACAGCGGTATTAACGGCGTCGCGGGGACAGGCATGATCGCTATGGGCGGTTGCGTTGATTGCTCTGACGATGACATCCGGGCCGCCGTGGACTTCATGGTCGACAGCAGCCGCTAATAGCGTGCAGGCCGAGCACTGCCTGGCGTCGAGGTCCTCAACCGGTTTGCTTACTTCTTAACACTGAGTGAATGTGTAACGTGTTCTCTTATCACGCACTAAGCACCGTTTCAGTCAGCGTTTGATCGCGCCCTCCGCAGAAGTTTGTGAGCAAGCCGAGCCGAGGCAGCCAGCCTCCCGAGCGCACAGATGAATCACTCCCTAGTCTGGTCAGTCAAAGGACACAACACTGCTACTTGCTCCCGTAACAAGGCTCTACCGACGCGACCACGGTGATCGAATTGGCGCGCTCAAGCAGCGCGTATCCGCCTTAAAGCTCAATGCGTCTTATCGTGACGCGCTTGCTGGTTGGATAGATCATCTTGATCACTGCAGGTTTGTGGTACTCGCTGCACGCCTATTGGTCTATTGACCTCGACGCCACGTGACGCCTGTCAGGAAAACTCATCGAAGCGCTTATTCCTCATCTGTCGTGGCCTGAAATTGCAGATTCTGATCCAGGAGCGCCAGTTGTTTCTCTAATGCTTCCAACCGTTCCCGGGTGCGCTTCAGCACGGTGGTTTGGGCGTCGAATTCTTCTCGGCTCACCACGTCGAGCCCAGTTAGGGCAGATTGGAGAATGCTTTTGGCATTGCGGTCGATTGTTTCGAAAACGGTTTCAGGCCCATCCTTTAACCGTTGAAAAAAAGCACTCGAGGTACCTGCGCTTGATGATCGCTCACTCATGATGTCTGTCGAACTGCGTCTTCCCTTATGTCTTTTAATGTAGCGCACCAGCTGCAAACCTGACAGCGTAAATTTCTTCAAAAGTGGTGCGAAGCGCGCACTCACTTGGTGCGAGTTCTGATGAAGCTTGCATTATGCAAAATTTTTATCGAACAAATAAACTTTTTAAGTATATGTTTTTACTTATTTAATAATTATTTGGCCTGCACGTAGCAAGAGGGTTTCGGTGGAAGCAGTGAGAGCCACGCGCTATTTCGCATCGGCCAAACTGATTTTTAAAACGAACGGCCGAGAGCCAGCCATTTATCGCCGCTTGCAAGGGCGGTTTTTCGGAGGTTGCCATGAAATTGGTTACTGCAATCATCAAGCCTTTCAAGTTGGACGACGTGCGCGAGGCGCTCTCCACGATTGGCGTACAGGGGATCACGGTTAGCGAAGTCAAGGGCTTCGGGCGCCAAAAGGGTCATACCGAGCTCTACCGAGGCGCGGAGTACGTCGTAGATTTCCTACCTAAGGTCAAGATCGACGTTGCCATCGCTGACGGTATGATCGATCAGACCATCGAGGCCATTTCTAAGGCCGCACAAACCGGCAAGATTGGGGACGGCAAAATTTTTGTATCTTCCCTCGAGCATGTCACCCGCATCCGAACCGGCGAGACCGGCGAAGAAGCGCTGTAATTTTAAGCCTTGGAGAACTTTCTCATGGAATACGATATTTTTCAGTTGCAGTACGCGCTAGACACTTTTTACTTTCTCGTCTGTGGTGCGTTGGTCATGTGGATGGCCGCTGGATTCGCCATGCTCGAGGCAGGACTTGTCCGCTCTAAAAACACGGTCGAGATTTTGACTAAGAACATTACGCTCTTCGCAGTGGCATGCATCATGTTCATGGTTGTTGGATATAGCATCATGTACCCTAAGCTCGGCGATATTTTTCTTAGTGCGATCACGGGATCGGGTGTGGAAAAGGGTGCCGAGGAGAACAAAACCTACGCTCCCTCTGCTGACTTTTTCTTTCAGGTGGTCTTTGTCGCTACGGCGATGTCCATCGTGTCGGGTGCAGTCGCGGAGCGAATGAAGCTCTTTGCATTCCTTGCCTTCGCGGTTGTCATGACTGGCTTTATTTACCCTTTGGAAGGTAGTTGGACCTGGGGCGGTCTTCCGGTGTTCGGCATGTACACGCTGGGCGATCTGGGCTTCTCTGATTTCGCTGGTAGCGGCATCGTGCACATGGCGGGAGCGGCGGCTGCTCTGGCAGGTGTCATTCTAGTTGGAGCAAGGAAGGGTAAGTACGGTCCGAACGGCGAGGTGAATGCCATTCCCGGCGCGAATTTGCCCCTGGCGACGCTGGGCACGTTTATCCTTTGGTTGGGATGGTTCGGCTTCAACGGCGGTTCGGTCTTAGCGACCGCATCGGTCGACAATGCCAACGCCGTGGCTGTCGTGTTTATGAACACTAACCTCGCTGCGGCGGGTGGGTGCATCGGTGCGCTGATAGTGGCAAAGGTGCTTTTTGGCAAGGCTGACCTGACCATGGCCCTGAATGGCTGCCTCGCTGGGTTGGTTGCGATCACCGCTGGTCCGGATACACCGTCCGTGCTTCAGGCGACGATTTTCGGCGCCCTTGGTGGAGTGCTGGTGGTCTTCTCTATCACCACCCTCGACAGGCTGAAGATCGATGACCCGGTGGGTGCGATTTCTGTGCACGGCGTCGTAGGTTTGCTTGGACTCCTGTTGGTGCCGATTACCAATCCACTCACTGACGATGGTGGCGCGAGCTTCTCCGGTCAAATTATCGGCGCGCTTACCATTTTCGGCTGGGTCTTTGTCGCTTCTTTCATTACCTTCTTTGTGATCAAGATGGTCTTTGGACTGCGGGTTTCCGAAGAGGAGGAATTCGAAGGTGTCGATATCAGCGAATGTGGGCTCGAAGCTTATCCGGAATTCGCAAAGTAATTACCCTGTCCTCTCATGGCAGTTTGGGCCCTCAGGGGCCCTTTTTTGTGACTCAGTGTTTTAGGAAGTGCTCTTTGTATCGAAGCGAAATTAGGACACCGCGACTGCTGCGGAGCTTGATGGCGATTTGATCCAACGACAACGCCATACTCGCAATAGAATTGGGTGTCGGCTGCGCACTCTCGTTATCTTCGATGAGCAGCTTGCGCGACAAAAGTCCGACGCGAATCGTCAGCTAGTCCCCGCGGAATTAATAGTTGGCTTACAGCACCATCGTAACGCTCAGCCCCCAACCCAAGCCAAGCCCCATACCGTTAGATCAGCGCCTCTCAGCGTCAATCGCCTGGGCCAAAAAGCCCACGCCAAACAACATGGTCGGTATCCACCAGTCGATCTTTGATTCAATACTTTCAATCGTCAAGTTCTGTCGGGCTGAAATCAGAGTTTATGAACAAGGATTGCGAAAAACACCAGGGAGATCATAATACGGCTGAGTCGAACTGAGGTGCCTCTATGAAACTTGTGACCGCAATTATTAAGCCTTTTAAAATGGACGATGTGCGCGCTGCTCTTTCAGATATCGGTGTGCAGGGTGTGACGGTCACAGAGGTGAAGGGCTTTGGTCGACAGCGTGGTCATACAGAGTTGTACCGCGGTGCAGAGTACGTCGTTGATTTCCTGCCAAAGCTCAAGTTGGAGATTGCAGCGCCTGAAGAGCAGGTGGATGCTATTGTTGAGGCAATTATTGCCTCAGCTAGCACGGGCAAAATTGGAGATGGGAAAATTTTTGTTGCGCCACTCGAGCAGGTTGTCCGCATTCGCACTGGGGAAACTGGAGTCGAGGCGATCTAACGCTTGTTCATTCAACACGGAGCCCTTCAAGTTGTGCGATAGCGTTAGGCAACTCAGCCAGTGTAGTCACGACACTTGCGGCGATTTCGCTCCGGCGCCCCTCGGGGTTGAACCAAATTGCCGTTGCGCCTGCTGCGACCGCGCCGCCAACGTCATTCTGGTGGCAATCGCCCACGTGGATCACTTCTGACGCGGTGACGCCAGCTTCGGTAAATGCATGATGGAACAGGGCTGGATCGGGTTTGCTAATGCCAAACTCTTCTGCACGCCACGCGTAGTCGAAAAAGTGCCCGATGGTGGTTTTGTGGACATCCGCATTGCCGTTGGTGATCGCGCCGATTCGATAGCGCTGACTCAACGCCTGGAGAACCGGCACAGCGTCTTCAAAGAGTGCGACGGAATGACGATGCGACAAAAACGCCGCAAAGGCTTCGGAGGCGGCGACAGCAGACTCGTCAGAAGCCACGCCCTTGCTTTGCAGCAAGGCGTCAATAAATTGCTCCCGGAACAAACTGATGTGATGTGCTAGCTTGGGCTCCTTTTCAAGCACGCTGCGTCGGATTGCGTCGAGCTGGTCTCGTGGTGTTGTATCGAGACCTAGGCTCGGGAATCGACCTCGGAGAAACAACCACTGCGCCCGCTCAGCCGCCTGCAAGGCGGGCCGCACATCCCATAGCGTATCGTCGAGATCAAAGGTGATTAGCCGTAGCGGCGCATTCATGGGTTCAACCGTATCTCTGCGAGGCGGTCATGCAGTCTGTTGAGTGTTACAGAGATCCATAGGTTACCGCCAATGCAATTTGCTGACCTCTTCATGGTTCTAGTGAGGGCTTTCTCAAAACCATGCCCTGCAGCGTCCTAGGCTTGGCTTGCGGGGAGCTGGCCGATTACCTCTGCTACGTAATCTAGGAACAGGGTGCCATCTTCTGGCTGGTAGCGCTGTGAATCTTTGGAACCCACAGCCAACACCCCGACAATGTCTTCTCCCGTCCGGATTGGCGATAAAGCGCCAGAACCCTCGACTGCTTCTGTATTGAACAGCACTGCCATTTCCTCGGACCGCAACACGCCCGAAAAACTGGCGCCTTGCCGGATTAATTTGTGAGCAACTGACACAGACTCTGAACCACCGCCCGTCCAGACCAGTAGGCCTGCCTCTGCTTGGAATGTATCGCTAATCTGCTCGGTCCAGATGTGGCAGAGCTCTTCGCGGTCTCTCGCGCCGATTAGCGCCAGTATCGAGCTGCGCGTGGCTTGCAGTAGGCGGTCGTTTTCCCGCCCGATCTCGGACAGCACACTCAATTTCTGCCTTGAGGCGATATTGCGCTCGCGAAGGACGCTGACCTGTCTCTCGACGAGGGAGACGGCACCCTCGCCGCCATGGGGGAGGTTCAAAACGGCTAAAAGACCTGGGCGATCCTGAAGAAAATTGGGATTCTCCCTGAGGAACGCCTCGACGTCTTGGGGGTCAATGTCGTTTGCCATGATAAATTTAGCCTTTCAAAGTTATCGTACCGTTAAACACGGTAGCAGTGGGTCCGCTCAGCCATACTCGGTCGCTTTCAGATCGCCATGCGACGCTCAATTTGCCACCCGGTAGGCTTACGTCGACCTCCTCGTCGAGTAGTTCCAGTTTGATGCCGTATACAGCTGCGGCGCAGGCACCAGAGCCGCAGGCATCGGTCTCGCCCACACCCCGTTCATATACTCGTAACTTCACCTTTTTTCGGGACTGAATTTGCATAAACCCGACATTAACCCGCTCCGGGAATCGAGAGTGGCCCTCTAGTAGCGGCCCAAGCGAGGAGACGGGTGCTGCGGCACAATCATCGACCATGAGGATTGCATGCGGATTGCCCATTGAGACCGCACCGATCGACAGCTGCTGGCCCTGAACCTCAATAGCGTATTGATCCTGAGTGTCTTCTGCTTGAAAGGGAATATCTGCCGGCGTGAATCGCGGCGCGCTCAGCCCAGCACAGACCCTTCCACCTTCACTTAAGGATAATGTTAGAGAGTCGTCGTCCGTCTGTAGCAAGATTTCGCGCTGCCGAGTCAGGCGTTTTTCTTTTAAAAATCGCCCTACGCAGCGGGCGCCATTGCCGCACTGCCCGGCGCGTGATCCATCAGCGTTAAAAACGTGATATCGGAAGTCGGCATCGGGACTGTCGGGTGGCGTGATTATCAGGATTTGGTCGCATCCAATACCGTGCCGCCGGTCGGCCAGAGATCTTAGTTGCGCGGTGTTCAGGTCAATCGCTTGAGTGACGCCGTCAATGACGACGAAGTCATTGCCTGAACCTTGCATTTTGGTAAAGGCGAGCTTCATACATCACCCTCGGCAAGTAAGGCCTCTCGATGCCAAAGATCTGAAAGTGTCTCGCGTTTGCCGACGACATGGGCGCTTTCTCCTGTGACAAGTATCTCCGCTGGCCGAGGCCGGCTGTTATAGTTCGATGCCATGCTGAAGCCGTAAGCTCCGGCGCCCATTACGGCTAAGAGATCGCCCTGTGACAGGCAGAGCGCTCGATCTTTCCCTAGAAAATCGCCTGTTTCGCAGACCGGACCGACTATTTCCCAGCTTTGCACATCACCGTCCCGACGACGGACCGGCTGAATATCTTGCCAAGCGCCGTAAAGAGATGGACGGAGCAAGTCATTCATCGCGGCGTCGACAATAGCGAATTGTCGGATATCATTTGGCTTGAGGTACTCCACTCGTGTAACTAGTGCGCCAGCCACGGCCACGATGGATCGTCCTGGCTCCAGTAATAAATCCAAGTTGCGATCCCCGAGTCGGTCCGATAAGGCTGCGATGTATTCCTCAATGGAGGGTGTCTTTGTCTCGTAAGGCACGCCCAAGCCGCCGCCGATATCTAAATGATGGAGCACAATCCCGTCTTGCTCAAGTTCGTCGGTAAGGGCGAGCAGGCAGTCCAGAGCGGTAAGGAACGGTTCAATATCGGTAATCTGGCTGCCTATATGGCAGTCAATGCCGACCGGCGTGAGTGAGCCAAGGTCTGCCGCTTGCCGATACAAACTGCGTGCTGTGTCGGTGTCGACACCAAACTTGCTCTCGCGTAAACCTGTGGAGATATAAGGGTGAGTGCGGGCGTCGACGTCAGGGTTGACTCTAATCGAGACAGGGGCGGCGCAACCTAATTCGCGCGCGACTTCAGCAAGAAGTTGCAGTTCCGGTGCAGACTCAACGTTGAAGCATTTGATACCCAGCGCAAGTCCACGCTGCATTTCTTTGGCCGTCTTGCCGACACCCGAAAAGACCACCTTGGCGGGATCGCCACCTGCAGCAATGACACGCTCTAGCTCGCCGCGCGACACCACATCGAAGCCGGATCCCCATCGGGCGAGCACATTAAGCACCGCCAGGTTGGAGTTGGCCTTCACCGCGTAGCAAATGAGGTGGGGTCGATTCTTCAACGCTCGCTGGTAAGCTATAAAAGCTGCCTCAATCTCTGCCCGTGAGTAGACGTAAGTAGGTGTACCGTAGTCATTAGCGATCGTCTCGAGGGATATGCCCTCACAGTGCAGGACACCATCGATGTGCGAGAACGTGCTCATCAGGCGCCCGAGGTTGCGTCGCCACCGTCAGCTGGACGTAACGGACCTTGTTGACCGCACGCGGCCAAATAGGCGCAGAAAAAGACTACGAAGAGGGCCTTCACTATTTAACCTCGGCAAAAGGCGCAGTATAACAGTGCATTGTAAAGAGCT
The DNA here is from genome assembly GCA_902631395.1 of Halieaceae bacterium. GTDB lineage: Bacteria > Pseudomonadota > Gammaproteobacteria > Pseudomonadales > Halieaceae > Luminiphilus. The sequence continues at coordinate 25,685 of CACOYM010000008.1, forward strand.
GGCGCAACGCGCGGGTCGTCTTTCTAATAGCTAAGGCAGAGCTGTATGGCAGAGAACCGATATTACGAGCAGATTGAGGAGACTTTCGAGCAGGTTGAAACCGCGCTGGAGGAGCTACCTGATGATGTCGATATTCGCAGTGCAGAGGGGGTTATCAATGCAACGTTTAGTAACGGCATCGTCTTTGTCTTCAGTCGTCAGCCGCCGACTGAGCAGCTTTGGTTAGCCACTCCGGGTGGGGGATTCCACTACGCCTGGGACGAGGCGGAGGCGCTGTGGCGAGACACCAAGAGCGATGCCTCCTTTCACGAGTTTCTAGTACAAGAACTGCAGCGTCACACCGGATTGCATTTGGAGTGGACGTCACATTAGCGCTCTAGCAAAAAGAGGCGCGATGCTGTTTTGGTGGATCGGGATCTCACCGGTTTTCGCATCAGAACCACTGCTTGTGGTTAATCAATCGCCAATCGCTGCGTTAACGGCGTTGCCTGCGCAGCGGAGCGCAGAGCTTGAAAATGAGTTCAGCTGGCGCGTTGCGGGTAGCATATCCAATCATTTCACTCTGCAAAGCTCGGAAAGCGAGTCGCTGTTCCTCGATGGCCAAAGTAATTTTCTGAGCATCGGTTTCCGATACCGGTTTGCAGAAAATTGGGATGTGGACCTATCCATACCCTGGCGCCATCACACGGGCGGCTTTACCGACGACCTGATTACAGAATGGCACAAGCTTTTTGGCCTGCCCAATGCAGATCGCGACCGTTATCCCGCTGATGTTTTGCAATACAACGTGTCACTGCCGGGCCATCAGAGAGCGCTTCATCAGTCTGCCTCGGGTATCGGCGACGTCCAAATCGCATTGAATCGGCGGTTGCTGCGGCTTGATGGAGGGCAGTTATCCGTTGGGACTGGTGTTAAGCTGCCAACGGGTGAATCTGATGAGTGGCTTGGCAGCGGTGCGACGGACTTTTATGCCATGGCCAGATATACCGGTCAGCAATTGAATGGTTGGCCGCTGTATTGGCACGTCCAGGTTGGCGCCACCTTCGCGGGTGCCAGCGAGTTGCTGGGCGAGACACAAAAACGTTCTATTTGGTTTGCCGGCCTTGCCGCCGAATGGCGACTCTCGCCGCGATGGTCTGCTTTATTTCAGTACGACGCGCACAGTGCGCTGCTGTCAGCTGATTTAGATGCACTGAGTCAGCCTGCCGGCATAGTGAGTATGGGACTCCGCTGGCGGTCCTCGAGGGGTTGGTGGGTCGATTTTAGTTTCAGTGAGGATGCCGTGGTCGAGGCGTCGCCTGATGTCACCTTTTTATTCACCGCCCGCTACTCGATGTAAAACGGACGCCTAGCGAGTGCCTCACGGGCAGCTTCAGCGGCTTCGCGTACACGCTTTGGTGCCGTGCCGCCAAAGTGATCCCGCGCTGCGACCGAGCCCTCAAGCGTGAGCACGTCGAAGATATCGGCTTGGATGCTTCCGTGGAAGCTCTGCAGCGTTACCAGAGACAGGTCTGCCAAGCCGCATCCAGCATCAACGCAGTGCGCCACAATTTTGCCAACGACTTCATGCGCATCGCGAAAGAAGAGACCGCCCCGCACCAAATAATCAGCCAAATCCGTGGCGGTTGAAAACCCGGCCGGTGCCGCAGTACGCATCGCTTCGGTGTTGGCTTCGATCGAGGGCACCATATCCGCGAAGGCACGCAGGCAGTCATGCAGCGTGATCACCGTATCGAATAACGCTTCTTTGTCTTCCTGATTGTCTTTGTTGTAAGCAAGCGGTTGCGACTTCATCAGTGTCAGCAGCGCGACCAGATTGCCGGTTGCACGTCCCGATTTACCTCGGACCAGTTCTGGCACATCTGGGTTTTTCTTCTGGGGCATGATGGATGAGCCGGTGCAAAACCGGTCCGGAAGCCGCACAAAATCGAATTGAGCGGATGTCCATAGCACCAGCTCCTCAGAGATGCGCGAGAGATGATTCATTGTCATTGCGGCGACAGCGCAGAACTCGATGGCAAAGTCGCGGTCAGCGACGCTATCGAGGGAGTTACGGGTGGGTGCGTCAAAGCCCAGCGCCTGCGCGGTCATTTGCCGGTCGATAGGGAAGGTCGTCCCCGCAAGCGCTGCTGCGCCAAGCGGAGAAACGTTCAATCTCTTGCGACAGTCGAGCAGTCGCCCATAGTCGCGTTCCAGCATTTCATTCCACGCGAGCAGGTGGTGACCAAAGGTCACCGGCTGTGCTACTTGCAGATGCGTGAATCCGGGCATGATCGTGCTTGCGTGTTCTGCGGCGAGTTCTACTACGCCCGATTGCAGGCGCGAGAGTTCTGCGGAAATAGCGTCGAGTTCAGCGCGCAGAAACAGGCGCAGATCAGTCGCGACTTGGTCATTTCGCGAGCGTCCGGTATGGAGTTTTTTACCGATGTCGCCAATCAACTCAGTGAGACGTGCCTCAATGTTCATATGCACGTCTTCACGCTCAACTTGCCAGGTGAATTCGCCGCGTTCAATCTCGCCAAGCACGTCCGACAGACCCTGTTGTATGGCGTCATTTTCTGCGGCGGTGATTACCCCGGTCGCCATAAGCATTTCGGCGTGTGCCCCGGAGCCCGCAATGTCATACGCTGCCAGGCGATGATCGAAAGCCTCCGATGCGGTAAAGCGTTGCACAAAAGCGTCAGTTGGCTCGCTAAAGCGGCCGCTCCATAAAGTTTGGCTGTTGTTGGCGTCCCGATCGCTCATGGTCCGTGTCGTGCTCCTCAATCGACTGCGAGTAATTCTACCGTGGCCGCTACCAGATGGCGCTCATCCAGAGCGGTGAAATGTCGCCCCATGCTAAACTGCGACTGTAAACAGGGGGATACTGTGTCAGAGCAAATCGTGATCGCTACGCGAGAGAGCCCGCTCGCACTGTGGCAGGCAGAGCATGTCAAAGCGCGACTAGAGGCGGCGCATGCGGGACTGGGCGTCAGCTTATTGGGCATGACATCCCGCGGTGACCAATTATTGGATAAACCACTCTTTAAGGTCGGAGGGAAAGGGCTTTTTGTGAAAGAGCTCGAGACCGCATTGCTCGATGGTAGGGCAGATATTGCCGTGCACTCAATGAAAGATTTGCCGATGGTTATGCCGGACGGCCTGACTCTGGGTGCGATTTGCGAGCGAGAAGACCCCCGCGACGCATTGGTAGGTTGCTCGGATTTTGGTCAACTCCCGGAGGGCGCTCGCTTGGGTACCTCCAGTTTGCGCCGGAGCTGTCAGTTGGGTCGGCACCGGCCCGATTTGGAGATCGGATTCTTGCGTGGCAACGTTAACACGCGTCTGTCCAAGCTTGACGGTGGAGAGTTCGATGCCATCATTCTCGCCTGTGCAGGCTTGATCAGATTAGGCTTTGAAGAGCGAATCGGTGCGCCGATTGATCCGGGCCTGTCTCTCCCGGCGGCAGGGCAGGGTGCGGTGGGTATTGAATTTCGTGAGGCAGACGATCGCGTCCGAGAACTGCTTGCGCCGTTACATCATTACAGTACAGCGACGCGGGTACTGGCGGAGCGCGCCGTCGTGCGGCGCCTCGACGGCGGTTGCGATGTGCCCATCGCAGCTTTTGCGGAATGGGAGGGTACAATGCTCTGGTTACGTGCCCGAGTCGGGGCAACAGACGGCAGCACTCTGCTACAGGCTGAGGCCCGGGGTGCTGACCCTGAAGAATTGGGAGCAAGCGTAGCCGATATGTTGCTATCGCAGGGCGCCGACGCTTTGGTGCGTGCCGCTCGGGGATGACGACTGCCGTTCTGACGCGCCCTCTGGTGGATTGCCAGCGGCTGTCGAAACTTCTGCAAGATCAGAGCATCCCGCACATTACCCTCCCGATTATGGAGGTGGCTCCACTGCCTGAGTCGCAGTGCTCACCAACACCGGCGATCAGCCCTGGCACGATCGTGATCTTTGTCAGTGCGAACGCTGTGCGATGGGGGCTTCCCGGACTCAAGTTGGCGCTGGACCAAGTCGACGGCTGCCAGGTCATTGCAGTTGGCCAGAGGACTCGAGACACGCTGTCGACCGCCGGAATCGACGCGCAGATACCGGAACGCGCTGATTCAGAGAGCCTGTTGCAGATGCCCGCTCTTGCGGCGGTCGATAGCAACGGTATTCTAATCGTCAAGGGAGAGGGCGGCCGCGACCTGCTTGCGAAAGAGCTCAATGCGAGAGGCGCCCAGGTGATTGAATGGTCTTGCTACCGACGTGTATGGCCCGACGTCCCTCTCAGCGCTCTGGATACATTCGCGCATAACGCGCTGGTGTTTCAGGCTAGCAGTGGCGAGGTACTCTCCCGGTTGTCGGAATTATTGGCTGGCGCCGGTAAAAAGGAACTTCTCCAATCAACGGTGATTGTGCCTTCTGAGCGTGTCGCTGCCTTGGCGGAGAGTTTAGGTTGGCAGAGCGTAGTGATGGCGGCTGACGCCAGTGATCGGGGCTTTTTACAGGCTATGCAGTCGCTTCTATGACTGACGAAGGGTCATACCGGCGGAGAGCGCTACGAATGAGCGAGCGATTCAAACGTGAGCAGAGAACACATGATCGACACTAAGCATAACGTATGAGTGAGCCGGTAACCCCTGAGCAGCGCGCCGCGCCGCCGAAGTTCGCTCATCCTCGGCGCAGTCGCTTGGCGATGAGTTTTGCCTTCTTGTTGCTTATTACGCTGCTGGCATTGGGTGGGGCAGGTTATTGGTTTGGCTGGCCGTGGGCGCAGCAACAGTGGCAGCGGCTCGATGCGGTCGAGAATCAGCTCGCGACATTGTCAGCCGAAAGCAAGCAGCCCCCTCCCGACGTGCCGGCACTGGTGCGGGAGGCTGCCGATGGCAGTGTGCGCAGTGCTATCGGCCAATTAGAGAGCGATTGGCGGCGAGATTTGGCATCGTGGCAAGCGCAACAGGTGGCGGAACGCGCTGAGTCCGCTCGTCAAATCCGCGATCGTATGGGGCGTGTTGAGAGTCAGATGGACAGGCTGTTAGCGGTTGACCGGCACGCATGGCTTGGACAGGAAGCGATTTTTCTGACGCGTTTGGCGGACCAGCGGTTGCTGGTTGCCAGAGATGTCGAAGCAGCTATGAGCTTGCTCACGCAGGCGGATGATCTGCTTCGAGACACTGGCGAGCCACGGTTCGAGGCGTCTCGTCTGGCCCTCGCGAAAGATCTTGCGGCACTCGCTGTCGTACCAAGAATCGATCAAATAGGTCTGTATGGGAGGCTATCCGCGCTGATCGACCAGATGGATGCTTTGCAGGTTGTAATGGAGATAGAACCGCAGCCCCCGGCAGAGGTCATCGACGAAGAGTGGGGCGATATGGCAAGCCGCTGGCGGGCGGCCTTAACGGCACTGTCGGATCACCTGGTCATTCGACGCCGCAGTGACGATATTGCTCAACTCATGACGCCGGAGTGGGCGGCATTGGCGCGACAGAACGGCCGCATGCTGCTTGAGCAAGCACAGATCGCGATGCTATCAGCCAACCAACCACTGTATGAGCGCTCGTTGGAGCGAGCCCGAAACTTTGTCAGCTTATTTTCGAAGCAGGACAGTAACCGGGTAAATAGCATCCTCGACGAGATTGAGGCACTTGAGCGGGAGACTATCTCACCGGACCTCCCGGATCTCACCGAATCGCGCGGTCTACTTGAGGCACAAGTGGAGCGCCTTGGTCGAGAATTAACAGACTGATAATGACTCGCTTAAATATCTACCTAGTTTTGGGCCTGATCGCTGGCGCGATTTGGGTCAACATCGCCACCTTGGATGCGGGTTATTTCTCGTTTGCCTGGGGTGATTGGCAGGTGGAGACATCGGCTTGGCTGGCCGTATCAATGCTTGTTGTGGTGACCATGCTACTGCTGTTCCTGTTTCGATTGATTCGATCCGCGCTAAACGTTCCGGGCGCCATTGGTTTGTGGATGGGCAGCCGCAGTGAGAGAGGAGTCCAGCTTCAAATGTATAAGGGGTTGGCGGCGTTTTATGAAGGCCGTTGGGACGTGGCGGAGCGCGCGCTGTCCAAGACTCGGGGCGTGCGCGAATCCGCCTTGCTGCATCCACTGTACGCGGCGCTGTCTTTGGTGTACCTGAGCAAAACTGAACGCGCGCTGGAACTTCTTGATGCTGCCGAGGAGGCAAAAACCCTGCCGTCAGGGGTGATCGCACTAGTGCGAGCGGAATCTCATTTGATGAGCGGGGCTCTCGACCAAGCAACGATGTCGCTCGCCCCGCTGTCAGCGCAAGAGCTGAATACGCCGCGCGGTAAGCTCATTCGCTGTGACCTGGCGTGGCAACGGAAAGAGTGGCACGAGGTTTGCAATCTGGTTGCCGATGTCAGGCGCAGTCGCTTGTACCCCCCTACGATACTGGATCAGCGTGAGGAGCATGCTTGGTGCGAGATGATGAGAGGGAGCGCCGCCCAGGATGTCATGAGTGTCTGGAAACAGGCCCCCGGTCGACTCAAGGGTGAGCATAGCGCGCTGTGGCAGGAGGTTGTTGAGCGGCTTGTTCAGGAGCAGGATGCGGAAAACCTCTACAAGGCTACATCGGCTAGATTGGAACAGTTTGGAGAAGCCCCGACCCTGCAATGTGTTGTCAAGCTGCCAGACCACTTTGCGATGAAGCTGAGAAAGCGCGTAGCTCGCTGGATGGATCACGATATTGGGGGTGATTGCCACGCAGCGCTGGCCCATATCGCGGAGAAGAGCGGTGACGAGGCTGCGGCGGGTGACTTGTGGCAGATTGCCTACGAGAAAGAGCCATCGCCAGTCCACGCTGCGCGCTGGGCGAATTGGCTACGGCGAGCAGGTCATGAGGAGCGCGCGAGCAAGCTGGAAGCTGGGGTGCTTTCCGCCTTGATTACAAATCAAGGGTGAAGGAGCATAATCAAGGGTAAAAGAGCGGACACCGCTACCGTCCGGACTGAGCCCTGAATACCTAGCGGCCCGGGAGGTCGATACCCAACGTCGCCCAGAGTTGGTCGACCCGTTCTCGGGTGCCCGCGTCCATCTTGATAGTGCGGCCCCACTCGCGATCGGTCTCGCCTTCCCACTTATGCGTGGCATCCATACCAATCTTTGATCCGAGTCCAGCTACGGGCGATGCAAAATCCAGATAGTCGATAGGCGTGCTCTCTACAATGGTGCAGTCTCGAGCGGGGTCCATCCGCGTCGTAATCGCCCAGATCACATCTTCCCAGGAGCGTGCATTGATGTCGTCGTCCGTGATGATGATGAACTTGGTGTACATGAATTGCCGAAGGAAAGACCACACGCCAAACATCACACGCTTCGCATGTCCAGGATATTCCTTGCGCATGGTGACCACGGCCATGCGGTACGAGCAGCCTTCGGGTGGCAGATAGAAATCGCTGATCTCCGGGAACTGTTTTTTTAGGAGCGGTACAAACACCTCGTTAAGCGCCACACCTAAGATCGCGGGCTCATCAGGTGGCCGGCCTGTATAGGTGCTGTGATAAATCGGATTTTCCCGGGTTGTCATTGTGTCTACGGTAAAGACTGGGAAACGCTCGACCTCGTTGTAATAGCCTGTGTGGTCACCGAAGGGACCCTCGTCGGCCATTTCGGTCGGATCGATATAGCCTTCTAAAATGATCTCACTATGAGCGGGCACCATGAGATTGTTGTTACGGCAGGTATCGGTGATGCATTGGGTCAAGTCCGTCTTTTTACCCCGCAGCAAGCCGGCAAAAGCGTATTCAGACAGGGCGTCGGGTACCGGTGTAACTGCCCCGAGAGTTGTCGCGGGATCTGCGCCCAGCGAGATGGCGACGGGGAAGGGTTTACCCGGACGTTTTAGTTGCCAGTCGCGAAAATCTAGCGCACCACCCCGATGAGACAGCCAGCGCATGATGAGCTTATTGCGTCCAATGAGCTGCATCCGGTAGATGCCCAGATTCATTCGCTCTTTTTCAGGGCCGCGGGTGATCACGAGGGGCCAGGTTACGAGCGGCCCGACATCCTCTGGCCAGCAGGTTTGAATCGGTAGCTTCGTGAGGTCGACCCTGTCGCCACGCAAGATAACCCGTTGGCAAGGGGCTCTCTTGACTATATTTGGCCCCATGGTAAGTATTTTTTTAAGCAAGGGCGCCTTGTCGACCAGATCTTTGAAACCTTTCGGTGGATCAGGTTGCCTTAGATAGGCCAGCAATTCGCCCACTTCTTGCAGCGCCTCGACATTCTCTTCGCCCATCCCTAATGCGACTCGCCGCTCTGCGCCGAAGAGGTTTGCCAACACGGGGATATCGTAGCCTTTCGGATTTTCGAATAGCAGTGCAGGTCCGCCACCTCTCAGGGTACGATCCCCAATCTCGGTCATTTCGAGATTGGGGTCAACTTCCGCAACGATTCGGACGAGATCTCCTCGTCTTTCTAGGTCGTTAATGAATTCACGGAGGTCTACAAAACTGGGCATAGCTGCGGATTACTTCCGCTTCATGGACTTGAAAAACTCTTCGTTGGATTTGGTGTCTTTAAGCTTGTCGAGCTGAAATTCAATCGCAGGCAGATCTTCCATACCATGAAGTAGCTTGCGTAGAATCCACATGCGCTGTAGCTCCTCGTCTCCTGTGAGCAATTCCTCGCGACGGGTGCCAGAACGACGAATATTGATCGCAGGATAAACGCGCTTCTCCGCGATCTTTCGATCAAGGTGCAATTCCAGATTACCAGTTCCCTTGAACTCTTCGTAAATCACCTCATCCATTTTGGATCCAGTGTCAATTAAAGCAGTTGCAATAATCGACAGGCTGCCGCCTTCCTCTATGTTACGTGCCGCACCGAAGAATCTTTTTGGTCGCTCGAGCGCGTGTGCGTCAACGCCACCTGTGAGCACCTTGCCCGAGCTGGGGATAACGGTGTTATACGCGCGTGCTAATCTCGTGATGGAATCCAAGAGGATCACTACATCGCGCTTGTGTTCCACTAGTCGCTTGGCTTTCTCGATCACCATGTCAGCGACCTGAACGTGACGTGAAGGGGGCTCGTCAAAGGTAGACGCTACAACCTCAGCGCCGCGAGCACCCACTGAACGCTGCATCTCTGTGACTTCTTCTGGACGTTCGTCAATAAGCAGCACGATCACATAACATTCCGGGTTATTGGATATGATTGCCTGCGCGATGTTCTGCATCATGATGGTTTTGCCGGCCTTGGGCGGGGCAACCAAGAGGCCACGTTGCCCTTTTCCGATGGGAGCTACCAGGTCAATCAGACGGCCAGTCAGATCTTCAGTAGAGCCATTTCCTTTCTCCAGCGTCAGTCGCTCGTTGGGGAACAGTGGGGTGAGGTTTTCAAACAGGATCTTGCTTTTTGCACTCTCCGGAGACTCGAAGTTTACGTCCTTGACCTTCAGCAGGGCGAAGTAGCGCTCCGAATCTTTAGGGGGGCGTATCATTCCGGTGACTGTGTCACCGGTTCTGAGGTTGAAACGTCGAATTTGACTTGGACTAACGTAGATGTCGTCGGGACCTGCCAAAAACGAACTGTCTGCAGAGCGCAGAAAGCCGAACCCGTCCTGCAAAATTTCGAGAACACCGTCACCCCAAATGTCTTCACCACTCTTCGCATGTCGCTTCAACAGGGCAAAGATGATGTCCTGCTTGCGAGAGCGAGCCATGTTATCGATGCCCATCTCCCTGGCCATGTCGATCAACTCTTGCGTCGACTTATTCTTGAGCTCAGTGAGGCTCATCGGGTTAGCGCTGGGCGTGTTGGGGTCGCGACGAGGTCGTCGCTGTCTACCTCGCCGGGATCTGCCCTGGGGCGTGCCCACATCTGTATTTGCCTCGGTCTCAGTCGACGTCTCGGCCGATGCTTCCGCGGGTTTATCCTCGAATGTCTCCGACTCCGCTCCCTTAAGTTTCAGGGTGCGACTACCTTTCTTGCCGGTCTCATCAGCGGTTTCGGAGCTCTCCATCTCGCTTGCTGCTGGGGACTCGTTGTTGGGGGCTTCCAACTCGCTTGCTGCTGGGGACTCGTTGTTGGGGACTTCCAACTCGCTTGCTGCTGGGGACTCGTTGTTGGGGACTTCCAACTCTTCGGCATTGGCGCTGGTTTGTTCTTCCACGAATGACTTCCAACTTGATCAGAAATTAAAAAAGGAAACGTTTTGCTCCCTACGGCGCTTATTGCTTCTTCTGCTTATGCGTCCCGGGATGCGCAAGCACTTGACCGATCTCTTCGTTTCAGAAACCATGCGCGGGTAATAAACTGGGGCGCAGTGAGATTAAAAAGGAAGAGGTGTTAGGTGCTGCGAGAGCCGTAAATGCTCAACTTTTGCGAAGGTAGCACCCAGGGACGGGCGCGTCCAGCAAAATATTGTCAGGTTTTTCGTGGATGTTGTGGTTCAGACAACGCTTTCAAAGAGCTCTACCAGTTGTGACTTGGACAGTGCACCCACCTTGGTGTCCACCGCGTTTCCACCTTTGAACATGATTAGTGTCGGTATGCCCCTTATATTAAATTTCCCCGGCATGTCGGGGTTGGCGTCAACGTCAACCTTGCAGACTTTGACTTTGCCCGCATACTCCCCGGCAACATCTTCCAAAATAGGAGCGATCATTTTGCAAGGTCCGCACCATTCTGCCCAAAAATCGACGAGTACGGGTACATCGCTGGACAACACCTCCGCGTCGAAGTTGTCGTCAGTAACGTGGAGGATTTCAGTGCTCATGTTGGCTCCGTTAACAGGTCTTGGGTATCGCAGTTAGAGCTAGATTATAGAGTGTCTTAATACGATAAGGTATTGGGAAGAAAATAGTCCACTGGCTTGGGGCCATTAAGGCTTGGTTGCGCATCAGAGGAGAAGCCATGAACGGAGACACCGCGGCTTGGTGGGTGTATCTGCTGCAATGCAGCGATCAGACTCTGTACACGGGGATTACCACCGATTTGAACCGCCGGATTCAGGAGCACAATGGATTGACCGGCGGTGGTGCGCGCTACACGCGTTCTCGCCGACCTGTGCAACTAGTGTGGTCTGAAATCAGCGAATCGCGCTCTGCAGCCTCACAGCGCGAGGCTGCCATTCGCAGACTAAGCCGTTTACAAAAAGAGCAGTTGATACAAGACGCTCTGGGAGACCCATTATGATGACGGTAGAAAACTTTTGGGATTGGGCGTTAGCGCGCTACGGTTGCGCCGAGAGTCAGCAGCTCTTGTTGCGACTGCAGAATGAGGGTGGACTTGTGATACTCGAGGCCTTGTTCGCGTGTTGGTTAGCGCGATGTGGGCAGCGGTGGCGGGTGAGCGACGTTGACCGAATGCATGGCTCAACTGCTGCCTGGATTGACGAAGTCGTGCTGCCTTTGCGGGTGACGAGAGAGAAATGGACGTCCGATCCGGATCGGAAGCAACAGCGGGAATTACTCTTGAAGCTAGAGGTTCAGGCAGAGCGACACCTGGCAGATTTGATCTGGTCCTCGACGGCAGAGTGTCATGCCCTACCAGATACTCTGTCTAAAGCGGGTGGCGCTGACGTGGTGTCGCAGTTGATGGCAAATAATCTGTCTGTGCTACCGATTTTCTGCCAAGGTGAATATGTCTCTGAAAGTGCGCGACTTGTAGCACTGCTTAATGAGTCGACGTAACATCGCCCCCCGGCTAACACGAGGAAAGGGAGAATAGGTGATGAGTACCTCGATTAACATAATGATTGCTATCGTAACTGCCATATTGCTGACCATTACTTTGGGTTGCGATGGTGCTTCGCAAGACGAGGAAGTCCTACTGGAAACAACTGGCGCGCGGCTCAGCTACGGTATTGGCATGCGGATGGGTCAAAGAATGGAAGCAGATGGCATGATGGTTGACGTCGAGGCCTATGCAGCCGGACTTAAGGACGCCATGGCAGGTGCAGACTCCAAAATGACTGAGGAAGAGATCAATACGGAAATGACAGCTTTTCAAGAACGTCGGCAAGCGGAAGCAGAAGCCGAGCGTACTGCGCTGGCACAGACTAATCTCGAGGCAGGTAGAGCTTATATGGCAGAGATGAGTGCCCGTGAAGAAATAGAGACGACCGAATCAGGTCTTCAATATATCGTTGTTGAGCCGGGTGAGGGCGAAAACCCCGTTGCTGAGGACTCTGTAGAGGTGCATTACGAAGGCCGTCTAATAGATGGCACTGTCTTCGATAGCAGTTTCGAACGCGGTCAAACTGTAACCTTTGGCCTGATGCAGGTAATTGCAGGCTGGACAGAAGGTCTGCAATTGATGAAGCCAGGCGGAAAGTTCAAGTTCATCATCCCTCCTGAGTTGGGTTACGGCGAGGGCGGTACGGGACAAATGATTGGCCCTAACGCGACGCTCTTGTTTGATGTTGAATTGATCGCAGTGGTTCCCAGAGGGGAAGATTAAGTTTTCTGCTTAATTCTTCGTTGATCTGAGATTCACATCGCTAGGGTCCCAGGAAAATCCATAACGACCCCGGGGACCTTATCCATTCCCAAGCGCCAACATAGCCTGAGCGGGACTTGGCTAACCTAATTTCTACCTCTGCGTTCGTAGGGTTTTTTGCTAGGAGGTCCGCTTAAAGGCTTGACCTGTAAGCCCATAAAATCTCTGGTCTCTTGTGTTGTGTCCACCTGACTGCCATTGATGTCGTGATCGCATGATGAAGATATCGCTTTCGCTTTGAAGCACGCCGACGCAGCAGCCATACCGGCCATTCTGGCGGTATCCTTATTCCACCAACCGCTCGCCCCCGCTTTCATCTCAATGAGCGTCTCTTCCACGACACCTTCACAGTCGATCGTGGCGGCGAAAGTTGCGTTGCCCAAGGCAAATGTCAGCAGCGCAACAAAGAGCATGGTCGAGTTTTTAAGCAACATGTAGCTATTTTCCTGGTGAGCGCAATCAAGTTGGCTTATCTACGCCGCAACGCGTCGCTCCGGATTAGAACCGCATGGCGCGGAAGATAAGATTTAGCGTATCGCGCTATGTTTGTGCGATCACGCACCGCTTTGGAGCGTTGGTCCTGCTGTAAAGGTTATGAACAGGGCGGTTTCTCGCACTTCAGACAGTGATTCTTTTAAAAAATTTTACTCAAAACAGTCACATAAAAACTTTGGCCCGCCTTTTGCAAAAGGTTGATTGACCGGAGCGTAGCACTACTCACCAAAGTCCGTTGGTAACTGTGCCGGTCCTAAAACATGACATCATGAGGAACTACCATGTACACAATTAATTCCCGCTACAGATTTGCCCCAGTTGTCTTACCTGCTGCCGTGTTTTGCGCGTTTGCGTCTTCATCCCATGCTGGGGAGTGGTCTGCTAATGCCTCGATGGCCAGCAACTACATATGGCGTGGTCTAACGCAAACTGAGAATGAAGCGGCAGTGCAGGGCGGAATCGACTACGCTGCGGATAACGGATTCTACATCGGAACTTGGGCGTCAAATGTCAATTATGGCGCGGGCGATGTGTATTCTTACGAGCACGACATATACGCCGGCTTTGCCTTCGACACGGGAGATATTAGTTGGGACATTGGTTATCTGTATTACAACTACGATAAAGAAGCCGAGTTCGATTTTGGAGAAGTCTATTTTGGCGTGGGCATCGGCAATTTTAGCGCTCAGTACAATGTGCTCGCCAATACTGAGGCCGACGAGGCCCCAGGCCAAGACTTCGGTTTTGGCGAGGCCTACTATCTATCATTAGACTATGGTTTTGAACTAAGTAACGGTGTTGGGATTGGGCTTCATATTGGTCACCACGATGGCGATTTTGCCGAGGCTTTTAACGGCAATGCCAAGGGCTATTACGATTACAACGTGAGCATTTCAAAGGGTGGTTTCACCTTCATGATATCGGATACGGATGTCAAAGGTGGCGCCGCGGAGGGTGGTTACGACAACGATCAAATGAAATTCGTTGTGTCGTACGCAGTCGACCTAGCGATGTGAGAGAAAAGGTAAAGGCCTCCGCTGGGTGCGAGGTGGATCAATTTCAGTACGTTTTAGGTCAAAAAAGGCGCTCCTCGGGGCGCTTTTTTATTGAATGCTAGCCCTGATTGGGATGGATGTATTAATGATACTGCGAGTAGAACTGTTCAAGATACTGATCAAAGGGTGGTTGTTCTCGGGATTCCAACTCGTGCTGTCTCGTTAGGGAGAGCCGTGCCTCCTCCTCCAGCCTGGCCATCGCTGGCTCCGGTATGGAGTGTGCAAGATGCTCCTTGTTCCAGCGTGACGAGTATCGTTTGGCCAACTGCCAAAAGCTGCATCCCTCACTGTGCATCTCGCTCAATATTCTTGCCGAATGGGTAAGCGACGGGTCTCTGACTTTTTGGTGCGCGTCCGCGACCACACGTCTGTAGTCATCGTTACTGCTCGGTACCTTATCAAACCAACCCGCTATCTCGCTCATTCTGGAGATAATTGGGAGAGCTAACTCCTCTATAGAAACCTCATCATCATTTGGTGTTAACAGTGTGAGCCCAGGTTCCCTTCCGCGGCTAACTATGCGCTCCATATTGATTTTGTTTTGCTGTCGACCCCTTTCATCACACAGTGGACTATCATCAACCAAGCAGGCGAGCAGGAAGAGATCCAGCAGGCGCATCGTGTCCGCATCAATTCCAAGTGGCACAAACGGATTGATATCAATGCACCTGATCTCGACATACTCGATGCCGCCGCGTGCCAGAGCAACGACGGGCGCTTCACCAGTTTGTGTCACGCGCTTGGGCCTGATAGGGCTGTAGTACTCATTCTCGATTTGGAGTAACGAGCTGTTTAGCTGTGTGCGCTCGCCATTGCGCATCATCTGGAAATCAGCGTAGGGCGCATGAGGTGTCAGGATAGCCTCGCGAAGCGTGCAGATATATTGTTCGATATCGTTGTAACAGACCCCCATCCCGGCCTGAGCATTGCTCGTATAGCCGAGATCCCCCATACGCAAGCTGGTCGCATGGGGAAGATAAAAGCTGTGATGGTCATCGCCCATTGGTTTCAGTGGATGGTTTCTATTTCCCTGGATGAAACTGGCGCAAACCGCCGGTGATGCGCCGAGCAGATATAGCAGTAACCAAACGCGTGAGAAGAAATTACGGATCAGCGCCAAATATCCCTCGGTTTGAAAGGCCTGTTTACTCAGGGAAAATTCGGACTTCTCGTGGGCAGCGGACCAAAACGCCTCCGGCAACGAAAAGTTGTAATGAATGCCAGCAATTGCCTGCATTCTCCTCCCATAGCGCACGCTCAGGCCGTTACGGTAGACGCGTTTCATTTGCCCCACATTAGAGCTGCCGAATTCCGCGATAGGAATGCCGGCATCGCCATGCACAATGCAGGGCATACTGGCACTCCATAGTTGCTCGCTGTCTAGTTTTTTTGCTGTAAAGGTGTGCAATACGCGCAGCGCTTCCTCAGTGGCTTCAATGGATGACGATACCGGAGTAATGAATTCTAAGAGAGCCTCAGAGTAATCCGTCGTGATGGAGGGGTGGGTCAGGGCTGACCCGAGTCCTTGAGGGTGTGCAGTTTGTGCCAGTGTTGCGTCGGGGAGGCTCACCCTCAGACTTTCTTTTTCGACGCCACGCCGTAACTGGCCAAGCCATTTGGGCTCAGCCTCAAGAAGCTGCCAGAAAACGGACGCATTACTGGCCACAAGGGCTCCTCTGTGACTTGCTGATGCTTATGCCCTTAGGCAATTGCCAGAAGGGGCCAAGTTACGGTGGTGCGGAGTGTACGGGGCGCGACAGGCACCGTACAGAGTTCGTTTCTATATACGGAACCTTTAAATCCACGGATGGGGCGCTTATACAAGTAGCGGCATCTGCGATGCTGTTTAACAACTGATCATCAGTCATGACAGGGGGCAGTGACTTTAACGTTGTTCTTTTTATCTCCGCTTGCCCGCCCTGTGGTGGGTTTTACCCCACTTGATGCCCGAATGTCTGTGACTTTCATCCGAAGCCCATCACTGTGACTTCTTATTGAAATTAAGTATCGATGCTCAGTGGCTGCTGCGGTGCTTCCGGATAAAACTGTGACCAATTCGTCTGACATTTGTTAGCGTCGGTCCGACAGCAGTTTGTCAACAATCTTTTCTAGTTGCCTCAAGTTATTGCACTCTCTGGCCATGTGACAGTGTCTTTCCACCTGTAACATTTCCGAATCGCCGGTGCCCCAAAGCCGGAGTGATTCGGGATTGAGCCAAATAACTTGCCTTGCGCGCGCCTTAATCTCCCCTAACAGGTAGGCTTTTAGGTCGGCTTGATTGTTCCGGGCGTCACCCAGAATGATGACCGTGGTCGCGCTGTTAACCTCGGCCAGCGCCAAGTCTGAGAAGTCCTGCAGTGCCCGCCCGTAATCCGTCGCGCCGCCGTATTTCAAGTTGACCCGCTCGATCGCTTCCTCAACGGGCAGCTGGGCAAACAGATCGCTGACCTCGCCTAGCGCTGCCGAGAAGGCAAAACTTCGCGTTCGTGGCAGCAAGTCTTGAAGCGCGTACAGAAACATCAGCAAAAACTTAGCGTAAGCCGCAACTGAACCGCTGACATCGCAAATTGCCATGATCTGGGGCCTCTTTCGCTCTGTTTTGCGCCAGCGAGGATGAAACGGCACGCCATCAGTTGGGATGGCTTGGCGTACCGTCTCGGCGACATGCAACTTGCCTTTACGAAAGCGCCGCCGGCGACGCCCGTGCCGAGCGGCGAGCTTGCGCGCCATACGATCAATCAATCTTTTTAGGCGCGCCATCTGGCCGTGATCGACGTTACCTAACTTGATCTTTGACAGAGATTCATCGAGCAGGTCCTCCGTCGCAGCGCTGGCGTGGATGAGGTAGGCGCGCTCAACGCGATCTCTGACACGCTCGCGGAGTTCCTCCCGCAGCGCTTGGACCGCCTCAAACGCAGCGGGTTCACTCTGCTCAAACTCGATAGCGGCTTCCCTTAACGTTTCGTCTCCCAAAGCATCTAGCATTTTGCGGACATATTGACCACGTTGAGTAAATAGAATGATTTCTTCCACTTCCGCTTCTGCGGCCGCGACCTCAATGGCGACAGACAGCCACGCTTCATCCTGCGATTCCAATGCGTTAAAGAGCGCGTTGCCACGGAGGCCTTCCAGAGGCTCCAGATTGGGTTCTGACGCCTGCTCACTTGAAGGTCCTCTGTCCGGCGCAGGCGAGGGTTCCACATCGTTCTGGGAGTGGATGGGGGATTGGTTGGCAAGACTATTCAAGTTTCTGGGGTGAAAGTACTCGTCGAACGCCACTTCAAACAGCGTCAACTCATCCTTCGTCTTCGAGAGCGCAGCTGCGAGGCCGTGCTTGAGTAACGTTCTATCAGCATAGCCTGTCAGTTCGGCGACCTCGACCGCGTCGAGTGTATCGGCTGGCGACACTGGAATTTTTTTCCCGCGCAGGTACTGCACAAAATCAAGAAGTTGATCACTGCTGGCGGAGGGTGAGACCTTGGCCTCAGGCACGGGCTTCAATGTCTCTAGCCCGCCGCGGCCGCCATGAGTTTCGGTAAATGCCCTTCCGCAGTCTGTATATCCCCTTCGTATTTAAGGAGCACATTTAGTGTGTCGGTAACCAGTTCACTGTCCAGATCGCGAGCATGTAACAGTACGAGACACCTTGCCCAATCTACTGTCTCTGATATGGCGGGCGCTTTCTTGAGATCAAGTGAGCGAACCGCCTGTACAAATCGAACCAGTTGTTCGGTCATCGATTGGGTGAGATCTGGGACACGACTTTCCACAATCCTTGCTTCCAGTCCGACGGTGGGAAACGGGATGTGCAAGTGTAAACACCGCCGCTTGAGCGCATCTGACAGGTCCCGGGTGTCGTTACTGGTTAAAAAAACCAATGGTTTGGATCGCGCCTCAATCGTGCCCAGCTCTGGAATGGAAACTTGAAAATCAGACAGTACTTCCAACAGCAGGGATTCAAATTCGAAGTCCGCTTTGTCAATTTCGTCGATCAGGAGAACGCCACCTTGCTGCTCTTCCATGACTTTGAGCAGCGGCCGCGACTCGAGGAAATCCTCTGAGTAAAAAACATCACTAAACTGGCGCAACCGTGCCATCGACTCGGATAATCCCTGAGCACCTTCCAGCACGTCGCCTAACTGCTCCTTTAGTAACTGGGTGTAAAGCAACTGCTTACCGTACTTCCATTCATAAAGCGCCTTACTTTCATCCAGCCCTTCGTAGCATTGCAGCCTGACCAGGGGTCGGTCGACTACCATCGCGCAGGTTTTTGCTAGCTCGGTCTTGCCGACGCCTGGCGGGCCCTCGATCAGCATGGGCTTCTCCAGAGCAGCCGCTAATCGAACCACTGTGGCGATCCGGCGGGTGCAAATATAGCCCGCACACTCAAAAGCCTGCTGAATTGCATCGACATCGTGCAGGGCGGGATAGTGGTTATCAGACACAGGGTTCTCTCAGTTTAATTAAGTTAGCCACCTGTCGCATTCATGAACCGAACGATCTGTGGTTCATTAGGCCGGTCAAAGATATGTCGCTCAGGCTTGATGGACAGGCTGTCTATGATAAAGGTTTTAATGTCCTCATCGCTGTAGCCAGAGCGAAGCAGGTCACGCAAGTCTATGGATTCTTCGTTACCAAGGCACATGAGTAAACGGCCCTCGGCGCTAATGCGCAGCCGATTACACTGTGAACAGAAGTTGTGGCTGTGCGGTGAGATGAATCCTACCTCGGTGCGGGTACCCGCAATGCGAAAGTCTCTCGAGGGACCTGCGTCTGCCCTACTGCTAAGCGCTTGTAGCTCAAAGTGCTGCTCGAGTTCCGCTTTTATGTCGTCCGATGACACATAGGCGAGAGCCTTGCCTCCTACGTTGACGTGACCAAGCGGCATTTCTTCAATGAAGGCAATGTGGATGTTTTTGTCGATAGCGAAGCGCGTTAGAGATAGCGTTTCATCGCGGTTGACCCCGTTTAGGATCACTGCATTGAGCCGGATCCGCTTGAGGCCCACGGTAATGGCGGCCTCAATGCCCCTTATCACAGCATCGAGATGACCGATACGCGTAATCGCGTGAAAACGTGACGGGCTTAGACTATCCAAGCTTATATTAACTGAGCTAACACCTGCGTCGCGCAAATGAGTCGCTTGCTTGGCAAGCTGACTGCCGTTGGTGGTCAGAGCAAGTGTCTCGAGGCCGGGCAGCTCGCCTAGGCCAGCGAAAAGTTCGTCGACGCCGCGGCGAATCAGGGGTTCTCCACCCGTTACGCGTATCTTACGAACCCCGAGCTCTGTGAAAAGTCGAGCTGTTCTGATCAATTCCTCAATCGTCAGTACCCCTGCGCGGGGCAGGAATTCCATGGTCTCGGCCATGCAATATTGACATCGAAAGTCGCAGCGATCAGTGACGGAGAGACGCAGATAGGAGATCCGGCGATCGAAGCTATCAATCAGCTGCGCGGGAGGAGTGGGCGGCATGTCGGGGAGTTTACACAAGATCGAATGTTGGAGAGGATACAATAGATGACGCTGACGACATACCTTGATCCTAGAGAGACCATTTTCCCCGGCGTGGTTTCCGGTCTGTGTCTCGCCTTTTTGCTATCCGCCGCCGAGCAAACCCAACCGATCATGGTCACCTCGGTCGTGGCATGGCTGTGTATGATGTGGTGGATTTTTGAACCCATACCTATCCCGGTTACATCGCTGCTGCCGATAGCAGTGTTTCCCGTAACGGGTATTCTCAGTGCCGAGCAGGTGGCTGCGTCTGTAGGTTCGCCGCTGATTATTCTTTTGATGGGCGGGTTTTTGCTGTCCCGGGGCATGGAGAGCACTGGCGCGCATCACAGGATTGCCCTGACGGTCGTCAACCTAGTGGGCGGACAGCGGCCTCGCCAGCTCGTGCTGGGTTTCATGTTGGCTGGCGCGTTGCTCAGCATGTGGATCTCCAATACCGCGTCTGTTCTGATGCTCATGCCAGTGGCGCTAGCTGTGCTCGCCTCCTGTTCAGATCGAGCGCAACTGGCACCGCCGCTGCTGCTGGGATTAGCTTGGTCTTGCAGTATTGGTGGGCTGGGCACACCCATTGGGACGCCGCCTAATCTGATTCTTGTCCAGGTCCTTCAGGAAAATACAGGGCAAGTGGTCAGCTTTAGCCAGTGGATGTCGTGGGGTTTGCCTGTCGTTAGCATGCTGCTACCTCTTGCGTGGTTGTGGGTCACTCGGAGTGTGCCCCGTGAGCTGGATATAGTGCTCCCCGAAGCCGGTCCATGGCGCAGTGCTGAGCGGCGGGTGCTGTTTATCTTTGGGCTGACGGCGCTGGCATGGATTACGCGCGCGGAACCCTTTGGCGGTTGGCAGCAGTGGATGGACTTGCCCACCTCTAATGACGCATCTGTCGCCTTGCTGGCGGTGATAGCTTTGTTCGTTGTGCGGGACCGTCGGGGTAATGCGCTTATTACCTGGCAGCAGGCGAGCCAAATTCCCTGGGGGGTACTGCTTTTATTCGGCGGCGGCATTTGTTTAGCGCGTGCTTTTATCGCCTCGGGCCTCAGCAATGAAGTGGGAGAAGCGATGACATTGGTCACGAAGCTGCCCAGCTTTGCTACGGTGTTACTGCTAGCGCTCTGCGTGACATTCCTCACCGAGGCAACCTCTAATACCGCTACCACGGCCTTGCTGATGCCCATACTGGTGGCAGTGGCAATCGCCTCGGAAATAGATCCGCTTTGGTTGATGGTCCCGGCAGCGCTCAGCGCTAGTTGTGCCTTCATGCTACCTGTAGCGACGGCACCCAACGCGGTCGCTTTTGGGAGTGGCGAGTTGTCCATACGGCGCATGGTGCGAGAGGGGTTTGTGTTGAATCTGATCGGAGCGGGGGTGATTGCCAGCGTTGCTTGGCTGATATTGCTTTAGACTGTTTTAAGGGAGTCACAGATGCAGGTGCCGGTGTGCCGATGCTACTTTGGCTTGAGGCTCTGGGGGGACTCCATCGAGAAGAAATCGCTTCCCCGGCGCATCTCGGCAAATTGATAGACAGGCCGGGTGCATTGTTACTGCGCGTCCTGATTATGCGGGGCGCGCAGCGCAGGAGTTCATCAGAGTAGCGCCATCATGGTCTCGGCAGAGCTGACGTCGACACCAGGCCCTTCCTCAACGTTGAGATGTGTGATGTGGCCGTCTTCCGCAATCAGGGCATACCGCTGACTACGCATGGCCATTCCGAACCCAGTAGCATCCATCTCGAGGCCAAGGGCTTGTGTGAACTCCCCATTGCCATCGGCCAACATCACGAGCGAATCGTTAGAGTTTTGCGCCTCGCCCCAAGCATGCATTACGAACACGTCGTTTACAGACAGACAAATTATTCCGTCCACTCCCATCTCTTTGATTTTATCCGCGTTGGCGACGTAACCCGGTAAGTGGGTCATCGAGCACCCGGGGGTAAAGGCTCCCGGGACGGCGAACATTAAGATTTTGTTATTGTTGAAAAGGTCTGCAGTCGAAACTGGCGCGGGGCCCTCGCTACCCATAACGGACAAGGTACAGTTTGGGATGCAATCTCCTACGGCGATAGTCATGATTTAGCTCCATTCTTTTCAGGTTCAGACTCGGTTGTCACTCTTTCGCGCTTGATGCCGCGCAGCCAGCTACTTACAACCGTTGAATAGTACCTCATGCACCGCGATCGTCGAGTAGTCGAGCGTTGATTTGTTCACATTCTGCGTAGAAATTGGCCTGTTTGTCGCCTAGGTAGGGGGCGCAATGCGATAAAACCTGCAACACCGCCCTATGAACCGTTTGCTGTGGTGACACAGGGTCTGCCGACAGCTGCTCAAAATTGAGCCAGTGCATGAGCGTCAGCGCCATGCTGTCCGACACATGTTGGAGGCGCTGTGGTTGCGAGCTGATATCGACGGAAACGAGTAAGGTGGTGGCGAGCTGCCTCGCCGCCTCTTTTTTTAACGACATCAATCTGCGCATGCCGCGATCTATGTCTGGATATCGCTGCATTAAATCGTTTTGATTGGAGTAAAGGAAACGAACGTCGTACATGGTTTCCAGCAAAACCGTCAAAAATAGCCAGCTACGCTCGAGTGCATTCTCGTCCTCGAGAAAAGATGATTCCAGAATGGGTGTCGCGAGAATACCAGCCAATGCTCGATAGTATCTCGTAAATAGGGCGCCGAGAATCGCGTCTTTTCCCTTGAAGTGGTAATAAAGATTTCCGGGACTCATATCGAGCTCTAGAGCGATATCGCTGGCGGTCACATTGCGCTCACCCCGTTCGTTGAAAAGCTGGGTGGCGGTAATCAGAATGCGCTCGGATGTCCTCATCAGCTGAGAGTGTAACTGATGAAGCGGAGTGTGATGTGTTAGTAATGCGCCCTCGGCGCGTCGTTTGTGAGCGCCTCGCTTGCCTTCGGCGAGCAGCAGTGTCAGCGTGCAGGGTGGACGATTCCTCGTGCTGGAGGCCCCTCAATATCCGTCAAAAAATAAAAAGGGAAGCAGCGCTCCCCTCCAAAAAACGCCTTTCAAGGGACAGTTCAAGCGGCCTTGCCAAACTTGGACTTCAGATCGTCGAATCGTGACTTTGCCTTCTTCATTTGTGCTTCCAGCTTCGACCGGTCAGCCAGTGAATCGAGTTCAAGATCAGCCAGCGCTTTCAGTGCCTCTCTCTCAACCGCGGTACCGCGCTTGATTAACGATTTATATAGATCTTCGGCTTGCTTGCGACGCTCAGTCAGGTGGCTCTGCGCCTCATCGACCTGCTCTTGCAGGCTGGAAAACTGTTCCAGAACCTGATCGTAGGCTTTTCCGTAAACGCCGAGGCCTGCGAGCAGTGCATTGCGACCGGAGTTGATCGCTTTAGGTCGCGCTCTGGTCTTGGTTTTAGTTGCTGTCTTGGCCTTGGTTTTTGCGCTCGACTTTTTTTTTGTCGGTGCCTTCTTCGCTTTAGCTGGTGCTTTCTTCACCACTGCCTCTTTCTCCGAGGCTTTGGGTGTTGCTCTGGTTTTGGCTGTTGCCATGCATTTCTCCTCACTAAATCAAAACGTTTGTATCATAGAGAGTGCCGTCGGAAATTAGAATCTGCCCTCTAAAAACCTTGGTCACCTTGGCAATTTTCCACAGGCTGAAATAAAGTTGCGAAGAACCCGTCAATTCATCTCGTGTCCAGAGGGTATTAGCGATGGGAACAACGTTAAAAGTGTTGGCGGTCCTTGGCGCTTTACTCGCGCTGGCTATCCTAATGTTATTGCGGGATGGCGAGAAAATAGTCCCGCAAGGGGTAGGTAGGGTTGAACTGGAAGCAGGTGAGTTCGAGGCATTCCCGCTCCCTGATTACGCGGCCGATGTTGTCAGTGATGACTATAAAAGCTACTTCATTGAAGTCGAGCCCGGGATCAAAATCCATGTGCTTGAGGTCGGTCAGGGGTACCCGGTTTATCTACAACACGGGAATCCGACAACGGGTTTGCTATATCGAAAGGTAGCTGCATCGTTACCTTTGAATCGCGTCAGGGTCATTATGCCGACCATGGTAGGTCTTGGGTACTCGACCAAGATTCCCGCAAGTCAGCACACCCTCGCCAATCACATGCGCTGGATGCACACAGCTTTAAAGACACTTGACCTCGCTGAGCTAGTTTATGTGGGCCAGGATTGGGGTGGGCCAGTGGGAATGGGAGCTTTGTCACTGTCACCAGGGGTGCTGAAAGGAGCTGTGCTTATGAATACAGGGTTTCGTGCTCCTCGTGCACCCATGGATTTAAGCAGAGCACATGCGCTGGTGAAAACACCGCTTGTTGGTGAGCTGGTGGTCGAGGGGATGTCTCCCATGTTTTTTAAGCGGCTGGCAGAGGTGCAGGGTGACCCCGCTACGATGCCAACCGAAGTGATAGATCTGTATCGTCGACCTTTGCAGCAGAGCGGCAATGCGAAAGCGACGCTGGCGCTAATGCGAATGGTGGCAGATGGACCTGACCATGCCAGTTCGCCCGCGCTGCGGGACATTGAGCGCTATGTGGAGAAATTGGACATCCCGGCAGAGCTCATCTGGGGAATGAGCGATCCCATTCTGGCCAAGGGCCTGCCCGTTATGCAGAAAATGTTTCCAACTGCGCCCACCACTGAGACCAATGCTGGCCATTTCCTGCAGGAAGAGGTGCCGGACATCATTGCAGCAGCGGTTATGCGCGTTGTGTCTGCCGCACAGAGTAAATGAGCAGAGCTTTGGACAATCTCGTTTGTTAGCTTTGCATACTGGCCCAAATGCCCCTTAACGCGTAGTGCGTTAAAATCTTCGAACTGCAGGCGGGTCCGCATGCTTACGCAAGAATGCGGTGTGCCTCAGAGGGGCGATCAACATGGTTTGCAAGGTGGCAAATTGAAGGGCGGCAGACCTTGAAGGCCATCCTAGAGAACCTATCAAGAAAATTAACGGAGCAGAGCGACCTTTCGTGACAGAAACCAGCCAGAAGAGCAGTCGCTTTAGCCGACGCCGGTTATTCGGTTCGGTGGCGTTTACGGGCGCGGGTTTGGCGTTCTGTTTTTTAGTATTGGTCGGCAAGCCTGCAACTCAGCCGACGCAAATTCTGGAGGCACGGCGGCCTTTAGTCGATGTCATCACTGCTTTGCCCTCGGACCATAGCATCACGGTGCGCACTCAGGGAACGGTAGAACCGGTCCGGCGGGTGGGACTCGTAGCGCAGGTCAGTGGCAAGGTTGAAGCGGTCAGCGACTTGTTTCTCGACGGGCGTTTTTTTAAAGCGGGCGACACGCTCTTACAGCTTGAAAAAGCAGATTACGAATTTGCCATTGCCAGAGCCCGAGCGCAGGAAGCTGCAGCGGCGCAGCGAGTGGCAGAAGAACGTGGCCGCAACCAGCAAGCGCAGCGCGAATGGCGCGATCTTGGTGCTAGTGAAGCCAATGAACTCTTCCTGCGGAAACCTCAGCTTCGTGCGGCTGAAGCCTCATTGGTGGCTGCCAAAGCTGATGTAGCGGCAGCCGAGTTGGCACTGGATCGCACCACAGTCAGGGCTCCTTTTGACGGGCGGCTTGAGAGCAAATCAGCTGATATTGGGCAGTTTGTAGCGCCCGGCACCGTATTGGCGCAGGTTTATGCTACCGATCGGATAGAGGTGCATCTGCCTATCAGTGACTCGCAGTTGGCGCTTTTAGACCTTCCCTTGTTTGAGACAACCGCTACCATTTACCCCGCGGTTATTCTAAGCGCACGTTTTGGTGGCGAGCGCTGGCAATGGCTGGGGGAGATATCTAGGGTTGAGGCGAGAATCGATCGCGATAGCAGAGTGACCTTCGCCATCGCAGAGGTGAGTAATCCTTTCGCCGAGAGTGACTCAGAGCGCCCCCCACTAACGCCAGGCCTATTTGTTGAGGCCAGTATCGCCGGCAAGCCCATTCGACAGTCTGTCGAATTGCCTGCAACAGCTTTGCGGGGCGATAACACGGTGCTCTTGGTGAATGAAAATAGTCGTCTCGAGCGCTTGCCGGTGGAGCTTTTGCGGCGTGAGCGCGACCGCGTCTGGGTAAGAGGTATTGCGGCTGGTCAGAACGTGGTGGCCGAGCAGAGTGGCCTTTTGGCTGCTGGCGCTACGATTGAAATCGCGCGTGTTAAGGAAAACAATGGCTGATAAGCCTGGTCTACTGGGCTGGTTTATTTCCAACCCGATCGCCGCCAATTTACTGATGGTGGTTTTGGTGATAGGCGGGCTATACAACATCCCAGGCCTAGACAAACAGTTCTTTCCTACCCCTCAGATCGATAAGGTTTACATTTCTATGCCTTTTGATGGCGCAAGCCCCAAGGAGGTGGAGGAGCAAATTTGTGTGCGCATCGAAGAGGCGATTCACGAGCTGGATGGAATCAAAGAGGTGCGCTCGATTGCGCTAGACGGTGTAGGCAAGGTAATTGTTGAGGCGTTGCCGGGCTATCCTACTCTGCGCCTCACTAATGAGATTAAAACCCGAGTCGACGCAATCACGACCTTTCCCGTCGACGCAGAGCGACCTGTTGTTACTGAGTTGGTATACCGGCATTTGGTGGGTGTGGTGCAGTTGTCAGGTGATCTTGATGAGTGGGAGCTGAAGGAGCTTGGCGAAACTCTCCGAGACGACTTAGCTCGCCAACCTTGGGTATCGGCCGTTGATCTTGAATCTCCGCGTCGCTATGAGGTGTCGGTCAATGTCTCGGAGCTTGACTTACGGCGCCACAATCTGTCGTTTGATGATGTAGTACAAGCGATTCAGTCAGCGTCGTTAAATTTACCCGCTGGCGCTATCAAGGGTGTGGATGGCGATATCCGCGTGCAAACCCGAGGTCAGGCCTATTATCGAGCGGACTTTGAGCGCATCGTGCTGTTGACGGCCAGAGATGGCACCCAAGTTTATTTGGGTGAAGTCGCATCAATAGACGATGGCTTTGAAGACGTTGATACCATCAGTCGCTTCGATGGTATGCCTGGTCACGGGCTGTACGCATATGTCACCACTAACCCTGATGTGGTGCAGTCTTCCCGCGTCATCAACGAATGGGTAACCAAGCAGACTCCGAATCTGCCAGCGGGCGCCACTTTGTCTTTTTGGCGTGATGCCGCGGTACCCTTTAATGGGCGAGTGGAAACCCTTTTAAAAAACGGCGTCGGTGGCCTGCTATTGGTCTTCTTAGTGCTGATGTTATTTCTCAGGCCTGCAGTCGCTGTTTGGGTTTCCGTGGGCATAGCGGTGGCGTTCTTCGGTGCTTTTTTTCTTCTGCCCCCCACGGGCGTTGGCCTCAATATGATCTCTTTGTTTGCTTTTTTGCTGGTGTTAGGCATTGTTGTGGATGACGCCATCATTGTCGGCGAGTCCATTCATACCGCACAAACGAGAGGTATAGAGGGTGAATCCGCTGCTTTTTGGGGCGTCCGTGAAGTTTTCAAGCCGGTTCTCTTCGCAGTAATAAGTACTATGGTGTTCTTTGCGCCCATGATGTTCATGCCTGGAGAATGGGCCCACGCTGCGCGGGGGATTCCCGTTGTAGTCTTATTGGTGCTGATGTTTTCTTTGATTGAGTGCTTGTGGATCCTCCCAGCACATCTATCAAGACTGGGCCCCGAAGCGCCTGCGATTACGCCACTTTTGAAGCGACTTGAGAGATGGCGGCATCGCTGCGCAGATTGGTTAGTGTTTTTCGCGCGAACACGTTATCGGCCGTTTTTGCATTGGGCACTCCAGCACCATCTGCTGGTCGCGGGTTTCTTTTTGGTCATGCTCAGTTTGAGCCTTGCGCTGTACGGAGGAGGCTGGTTGCGATCGGCGTTTTTTCCGCGCATCAATTCGGATTTTGTCGAGGCTAAAATTGTCATGCCAGAGGGCGGATCTTTTTCACAGTCAGAACTTGTAATGCAGCGTGTCGTGGATGCTGCAGAAGCGCTGAAGGTGGAGTGGAACCAGCTTCCTGAATATCAGGATATGCCAGCCATCGGCAGTATTTTGGGCCGCGCCAATGAAAACGCAGTAGAAGTGACGATAGCTACCGTGGCTGAAGGCGTGGATACCGAAGCCTTCGCCTTACAGCTTAGATCAGACTCAGGGGTGCTAAGCGAGGCCAAGGAAGTCCGAATGGATTACACCATCCGTGATCCCGGCAAGCCGATTCGATTGGTACTCGCTTCTAAAAAGGTTGAGGACTTAGAGGCATTAGCGGAGGACGTCCGAGAGGCCCTGCTCTCTTACCCTGGTGTCTTTGATGTATCTGATAGTTTCGACAGCCCTCGAGATGAACTCGTCCTAGAATTAAAGCCCTCGGCGGAAACACTGGGGATTGGTCTAGTAGATGTAGCCCGACAAGTGAGGCAGGCCTTTTACGGTGCGGAAGCGCAGCGGATTCCGAGAGGGCGAGAAGACGTCAAGGTCATGGTCCGTTATCCCGAGGCGGAGCGGCTCGCCATCGCCAATTTGAACGATATGTACATTCGTACGCCATCAGGTTCAGAGGTGCCGTTTGAGACGGTAGCCACTTATCGGGTTGAGGCAGGTTATCAAAAGCTCGAACGGTTAGATCGCCTGCGCACTTTGGAGGTCGAGGCAGATGTCGAGACGGATGGTCCACCGCCAAGCGCTATTGTGCAGTCCGTATTTCGCGAGTATTTGCCTAAGTGGCAGCAGCAGTACCCTGACTTATTTGTCAATCTTGATGGGGAATTGCAGGAGGAAATAGAGTTTCGCGAGGCTACTGCCCGGTTAATGGCCCTTGCAATGATGGTTATTTACGCCCTCATGGCAGTGGCTTTCAGGTCTTATTGGCAGCCTATATTGATTCTGACGGCGGTGCCATTTGGTTTGATGGGCGCAATTTTTGGGCATATGCTGTTGGGCTGGCAGGTAAGTATGTTCTCTATTATGGGCGTGACCGCCTGTGCCGGCGTGGTGGTGAACGATAATTTGGTTTTGATTGATAGAATCAACCGCCTGCGTGAGGAGGGTAGAGATGTGCTTAGTTCCCTGCTGCAGGCAGGCGAGGATCGGTTCCGCCCAATTATCCTGACCTCGCTGACCACCTTCGTGGGGTTGTTACCGATCATGTCGGAAACCAGTGTGCAGGCGCAGTTCCTTATTCCCATGGTGACGTCGCTCGCGTTTGGTGTGCTGTTTGCGACGGGCGTTACGCTGGTACTGGTGCCCGCGCTATACCTGATTGCGGAGGACGCGTCGGCGTGGAGGGGAGCATATTTAGGCCGCAAGAATCCGTATTCCGATACCTCAGCGCCAACCGGCGCTTGAGCATTTATTGAGCGCGTTAAACCCCCACCGCTTAATAAAGCACGCTGACGACATTTAGTGAGAATACACTCCGCAACTGATCAGTTAGCCACCCCTCTTTAGGGATGTGATGAATGCTTGTGTCCTCACCGATAGTTGCTAACTCTCACTACAACCCGTCATATCGACAACCGGGCCTTGTGAGTGCGCGAGATGAAAGATCACTATGAGCGAGCGTTGCAGGTGAGAAGTGCGCGGAAAAACTGGCGGTTCGGCCCACTCACGAGAAATCTGAGTTTAAAAAAGGTGTGACGGCAAGGGCCCCGAAGTGTGCTGACAAGTCGCCAGCGACTGTATCAGAATGCCGCACAGCAAATTCGCAGTCCTCGTAGCAACGCTAAAGCCGGCTGGGCTGTTTCGCAGAGCGCATTACTTCGCTTGCGGCCCTGCAGCGATGATGGCGTCGTTGACGTCGAAGTTCGCGATGTTTTCAAGGAACAGCGCTGCCAACTGCTCCGCCTGCGCTTCGTATGCCTCATCATTGCCCCACCCTGCTTTTGGGTTGAGGTATTGCGAATCGACTCCGGGGACGCTGACGGGATAATCAAGGTTGAGGCTGTCGATATGAAACGTTTCTGCGCCCACCAATCCTCCGTCTTGTGCTGCCTTGACGACCGCACGTGTTACAGGAATGGGGAAGCGTGAGCCAGTCCCGCCAGGCGCGCCTGAGCCACCAGTCCAACCTGTATTGATTAGGTAAACCTGACTGCCAAAGTCTTCGATGCGCTTGATGAGGAGTTCGGCGTAGTCACCTGCAGGGCGCGGCATGAAAGGCGCGCCGAAGCAGGCCGAAAAAGTGGGGTTGATTCCGGCGGCGGCGCCGACTTCGGTGGAGCCGACGCGCGCAGTATAGCCTGACAGAAAATGGAAGGCTGCCGCCTCTTTGGACAAGATAGAGATCGGCGGCAATACCCCGAACACGTCGCAGGTCAAAAAGATAACACACTTGGGTTCTCCACCCGCGTTGTGGGCAGAGCGCTTTCCGACGTGCTCCAGTGGGTAGCAACACCGACCGTTTTCAGTCAGCTGGGTGTCGCTATAATCAGCATGACCCTGATCATCGAGGGCCACATTTTCGATAATAGCCCCTTTGCGAATAGCATCCCAAATGACCGGTTCGTTTGTTTTGCTGAGGTCAATGGTCTTGGCGTAGCAGCCGCCCTCGATATTGAAAACGGAGCCCTTCGACCAGCCGTGTTCATCATCGCCAATGAGGTAGCGACTGGGATCGGCGGAGAGTGTGGTTTTACCTGTGCCGGATAGACCAAAAAACAAGGTAGTATCACCGTTCTCGCCAATGTTGGCGGAACAATGCATAGGCATTACGTCTTTCTCAGGCAGCAAGAAGTTCTGTACGGAGAACATCGCCTTTTTCATTTCACCCGCATAGCGCATCCCCGCGATCAGTACTTTGCGTTGTCCAAAATTAATAATCACTGTCGCATCGGAATGCGTGCCGTCGCGCTCGGGGTCACACACAAAATCGGCAACGTTTAGAATCTTCCATTCGGGTTTGTTGACAGGGTTGTAGGAAACTGGACGAATAAACATGTTTCGGCCGAACAAGGACTGCCATGCGGTTGCGGTGATAACTTTTACAGGCAGGTAGTGGTCGCTGTGCTCGCCCACGTGCAGATGCTGTACCCAGGTCTCAGACTGGTTAGCGTGGGACTTCACCCGCTCCCATAGCGCATTGAATCGGTCCTCATCGATCGGCCTGTTAACGCTCCCCCATTCGATGGCGTCTTCACTCGACGGTTCGCGCACGACGAACCGGTCAGCGGGAGATCGTCCAGTGCGCGCGCCGGTCTCGACACGCAAGGCGCCGGTATCTGACAAGATGCCTTCGCCCCTTGCCAGTGCCATATCGATCAATTCAGAGGGAGTGAGCCCCGTATGAATATCCGGGGTCGAAAGGGGGGCAGCTTCGCTCATGTCTGTTTCCGTGCTGAGTACTCTGTTACGCGCCGTCTGGCACTTGTTGTTTTGATCAATGCATATAGGGAATTGCTGTTCAGTGCAGTGTATTCCCTGCAATGGATGGCAGCAGAATTTCTCGACCGAATCGGTAGATCTGCCCGCATAATTCACATGTCATCGTAATGTTGCCTTGCTCGGCGATAATTTCCTCCCGTTCTGCCTCTGGCAAGAGCGCTATCGCGTCTGCGCTCCTTTCACGACTGCATCGACATTTAAACAAAATAGGAGCGGCTGGGTATAGCGTAAGGGTTTCCCCTTGATAAAGCTTGAATAACAACTCCTCAGAGGTTAGCTCCATCAGCTCCGCTGGCTGAAGCGTGTCGGTCAGAATGCAGAGCGCATTCCACTGCTCATTACGAAGATCCCTGGAAGCAACCTGCTCGGGCAGTTGCTGCAGCATCAGCCCCGCACTTTGCTGCCCATTTGAGGTCAGCCAGAATCGTGCCCCAAGCTGTTCGCTCTGAGAGAAGTAGCGTTCTAGGGCTTCAGCTAGGGATCTCTGATCCAAGGCGATGATGCCCTGATACCGTTGTCCCGCATCCCGCTCGACGGTCAGCACCAACTGCCCACCGGCTAACAGATTGATCGGATTGGTTGCTTCCGCAGCCAGGTCTCCTTGGGCGATGCCGCGAATATGGCGATCGCTGGAGCACTCGACCATCACCAGTGAGACGGCTTGCTCACTGCGCGCCTGCAGGATGATGCGACCGGTATATTTGAGGTTGTTGCTGATCAGTACTGCGGCTGCAGCGAATTCACCTAATAACATACGGAGTGCGGGGCTATAGGGTCGGTTGGCTAGCATTTGGTCTAGCGCGTCACCTATCCGAACAGACTCTCCACGCACATCTGCCTCGTCAAAAAGGAAGCGTTGACTGTTGTCAGTGTGTGAATCCATTTTTAGCGAATACCGACTCTAGCGGGGATGTAGGATAGCGGTATTCCTTGCTTACCCCAATCGGATTGTTGAATGTCTATTATTAGTATCAGCCGGCGCCATGAGCTGAATGAAACACGTCGGCAGCGAGCTTTTGAGGAATTGTCCGTATACCTTAGTGAGGTGCTGGGCGCGGCAGTCACCCGTCAGGCGTGGGTGTTGGAATTTAAAGGCAAGGGTCTCGCCGGAACGGTGACTTTGGGTGAGAGTCACGTCGAGTGTGATATCAATCTCGGAGTCTTGAGACGCCCTCTCAAGAGCGTCATCACGCGTAAGATTGAAGTAGGCTTAACATCGTATTTGGACGATGCCGGCCGTTGATCGCTTGTTCAGCTAGCCAGCGCTTTGACGCGCGCGTTCAGACGGCTCTTGTGCCGGGCCGCCTTGTTCTTTTTGATAATGCCGCGATTGGCCATTCGATCAATGACGGGTACGGCTGACTCATAGGCCGTGCGCGCCTCATCTGAATTGCCGGTATCGAGTGCGGCAATGACTTGCTTGATCTTGGTGCGAACCAAAGATCGAAGACTCGCGTTGTGTGTACGACGCTTGTCGTTCTGCCGGGCGCGCTTCCGTGCTTGAGGTGAATTGGCCACCGCTAAACTCCAGTAGGGTCAAAAAAGGCTGCGAATGATCAGCGTAACGGTGTGTAATGTCAACCGGGTACCGGTCTGATGGCGCTAGATCTGGGAACTTACACCGCACTACCAACCTAACCAGATCAGTATCCAGCCAAGTAACGCGCAACCCACTGAACCACCCGCTTTGTCGAGGCGGAAGAGGGCGTAACCGTAACCTATCGGTGGGAGGAGCAGTGCAAACATGCCCCACGCGTATTCTTCCTGCCAGGCGGTGATGAGAAGCAGCACCCAACTGATCAAAAGGAACGCGACGCCCAGGGTAATCAAAAATGAACTTGAAGCTTCCATTTGTCTGCCCTGAACGGTAAGTTGCGCACCGTTCGGCAGGGTATCAGAAAGCTCTCCGCAACGGCACAATAAGCGCGCTATATACTATGGCAGCAATATGACTGAATCTTCTACGATCCAGCCTGACGATCCCTTTGCAGAGATCAGGCCCTTCTCGAACCTTGAGGCGCCCGGCGTATTTCGGCGCCTGCTTCGTGATGGGGAACTGATCGAGACAATCGCCACATGGCGTTTCCCTGCGTCGTATCGAGTGTGGCGCGGTGCTGCCAAGTCCCTCGCGCGTATCTGGCTTCAGATGGCCGCGCGAAACCTCTCTACAGTGGAAGACTTGCAAAATCTGATCGCGCCTAACCTCGCGCGGATGATCAAAAAAACCTCGCAGTTCTCAGTATCTGGCTTTGAGGCGCTGAATTTAGATCAGGCTCGCGTCTATCTGAGTAATCATCGCGACATTGCAATGGACCCGGCCTACGCCAATTACGCATTGCACAGGATGGGTGCTAGGACGCTCGCGGCTGCCATCGGCGATAATCTGCTCTCTAAGCCCTGGGTGGCTGATCTGATGCGCCTGAACAAAAGTTTTATAGTGAAGCGCAATGTAAATGGGCCCAGAGCGTTGCTGGCAGCGACGAAGTTACTGGCGGGCTACATTCGCCAAGCAGTAAGTCTGGAAGGGCAGCCCGTATGGATTGCCCATCGGGAGGGCAGAGCGAAGGACGGCTGTGACGTGACGGAGCCGGCGGTGATCAAAATGTTGACCCTTTCACGGCGCCGGGATGAAAGTCCGGAGTCGGTGCTCTCCGAGCTGGGCATTGTGCCCCTGATTATTTCCTATGAACTGGATCCCTGCGATGCGCTGAAGGCGGCCGAACTCGTCGCCGGAGCTGGCTATGTTAAGACGGAGTTTGAAGATGTAGCGTCTATCGCTAAGGGAATTACCGGAGAAAAAGGCTGCGTGCACCTGCATTTCGGCGACCCCATCTCACCAGACTTAAATGTGGGAGCGGTGGTCGCTGCAATTGATGCGCAAATGGTGCGATATTATCGTCTCTACCCTACAAATGTCTGGGCGTGGGAGCAATTGGCGGGGAGAGTCCTCCCTGACAACCTCGATGTTCAACCCGGATCAATCAGTCGTCAGTCCTTCGACGCCCGGATCAACGCGGTACCCGAAAAACATCGGCAGCAGTTGCTGACCATGTATGCAAATCCCGTGACCCGCGTATTAGCGCTGAACGAACAGAATCAGGACTCACTCATTGGTTGATGAGGGGCTAAAGAATGCTATCCGCGAAGCTTATCAGCAGCTAACCGAATCCATGGGCCTGGTGCCACGTTGGGGTCAGCGGCAAATGATCGCCGAGGTCGCTAACGCTCTCGGCGATCCTGATGCTGAGACTCCTATTGCGGTGGTAGAGGCTGGTACCGGCACTGGCAAAACGATTGCCTATCTTGTCGCAGCACTCCCCATCGCTCGTGCCAGAAAGAAAAAATTGGTTGTCGCTTCTGCCACCGTGGCACTTCAGGAGCAGCTACTCTTCAAGGATCTACCGGACCTGATGCGGCACAGTGAGCTTGTATTTGATACGGCACTTGCCAAAGGCAGGGGGCGCTACATCTGTCTGCTCAAGGTCGATCACCAACTTTCAGAAAGGGGTGGTGACCTATTTATTCCGCTGTACCCAGATGAGTTTCTGGGCGTAGAAGAGTTGGATCCCAGACCGATATTACAGGAGATGATTCAGGCCTTAGGTAATGGGGAATGGAACGGTGATCTGGATGCCTGGCCGGAAGTAATCCCCGCAGGAACGCGGCAGCTAATCACAACAGATCAAAGTCAGTGTACCGGGCGGCGATGTCCACACGTGAGTCAGTGCAGTTTTTTCCGCGCCCGTGACGGTCTCGAAGAAGCAGACATTATTGTGACAAATCATGATTTGGTACTGTCGGATCTGCGTTTGGGAGGCGGCGTGATTTTGCCGAATCCAGAGGACTGTCTGTACGTCTTCGACGAGGGGCATCAGTTACCTTCCAAGTGCCTGAATCATTTCGCCCTGCGATTCCACGCGGGCGCGGTCTTGCAAGGCTTACGCGATACCGATCGGTGGTTCACCGCCGGGAGTGCCCGGTGGGTGCAATCGGGCCCCGAGGAAAATCTGGTATTAGCGGTAAGGGATTTGCTCACCGATCTGACAAAAAGGAGCGAGGACATTGCCACATTGTTGCACTCACTGATACCTCATGCCGGTGAGGAACCGGGGGAATACCGGTTTCCGTATGGCGCAATACCTGGTGATCTCATTGAGCAATCTTTGGGATTGCTCGCGCAGTGGGGGCAGCTCTATCGGTATGCCAACCGTGTAGAGGCGATGCTTGAAAACGCTCAGAGTGATGGTCGCTTATCGCAGCACGTTAGTGAACCGCTGTCCGATCTGGATCTTGATCTGGCGAATGCACAGGGGTTGGTGGCACGCGCGGAGCAGCAAATCGCAGTCTGGCGCGCCTTCTCTGATGCTCCGGCCGAAGGCTCAGATAGCGATGGATGGGCGCGTTGGTGCCAACACGGCGGGGGACTCAACAGCACCGAATGCCAGGCCAGTCCGATCCTCCCGGGTAAGCTGCTGCATGAGTCGCTGTGGCAGCGTGTAGCGGGTGCGGTCGTCACCTCAGCGACTTTGTCGGCCCTAGGTACGTTTGATCGATTCCAAGAGCGTTCAGGCGTGCCCATGACAGCGCGCTGGAAAAGGGTTGCCAGTCCGTTTAATGCCAGCAAAGCTGTGTTTGCTGTGCCCGCCATGACGTCTCTACCCTCTGATACAGAGCGACACACTGCTGAGCTGTCGGAGATGATTCCCGAATTGATCGCCAGCGATCAAGGAGCATTGCTGCTGTTTACCTCTCGTCGTCAGATGGAGTCTGTTCTTGAGGTGGTAGAAGGAAAGCTCCTGCACCGTATCCTGGTACAAGGCAGGCTAAACAAAAACGCCTTACTCGCTCAACACAGAGGGCATATTGATGGCGGTGAGTCCTCTGCCATATTTGGTTTAGCCAGCTTCTTCGAGGGCATCGACCTGCCGGGCGCTTATTGCAGCCATGTTGTGATCGCCAAGCTTCCGTTTGCTGTGCCTGATAACGCCATTGCTGCCGCACACTCCGAGTTGCTAGAGGCGCAAGGGCGCGACCCTTTTTTGGAAATCAGTGTGCCCGATGCTGCACAAAAGCTGGTGCAGGCCAGTGGCCGTTTGTTGCGAACCGAGGCAGACGAGGGTCGAATCACTTTGCTTGACCGTCGCTTAATAAGCCGCCGCTACGGCCGTGCCATACTGGCGACCCTGCCAAGCTTCACAATGGAAATAGCTGTGTAAGCGCGACGCTCCGGCACACCGTCCGCGGTGCGAAGATGATGGTTTTGGCAGGAGGCGCGGCAACATGACGTGCGACGCTATTTTGATGTTAGGAGCCTGTACATGACATTACAGGGACCAAGGAATGATATTGCCGCGCAACTGATCGATCTGGAGGCCGCTCTCAGGCAGCTAGATTTGTGGTCAGATCAGCCGCCTCCGGCTGATGCAATGCAATCCGAGCAGCCCTTTGCAATGGACAGTATGGACTTTGAGCATTGGCTTCAATTCATTTTCATGCCGACGCTTTACCGAATTTTAGAGACAGGTGACGCACTGCCTGAGCGTTGCGCAATCACGCCAATGGCCGAGGAAACGATTGGCAAACGGTCCTTGCCGACGCAATCACTGATGAGTGCGCTGCGGAAGCTTGACCAGCTGATTACAGCGTTAGATTAGGGTCTATAAAAAACCCTGAGCGGAGTCAGGGTTTCTTCTGTCCGATGGCGGTGTGGCCTAGAACTGCACTCGCTTGGTAAAGCCCCCGTCTACTACAACGTTGGTTCCTGTGGTGAAAGAGGAGCGGGGACTGGCAAGGAAAGCCACAGTATCGGCAATCTCATAGTTAGTACCCATTCTTCCCATGGGAATGTTGGCGATCGTTGCATCATAGAAGTCCGTCATGTGCGTTTTGATCTGTTCCCATGCGCCACCCTCAAAAAAGATCGGGCCGGGACTCACAGAGTTCACTCGAATGTTCGACGATGCCAGTGCCTGTGACAAGTTGCTGGCGTAGTTGAGCAGACCTGCCTTGATGGCGCCATAAGGGCTAGGGCCAGCGAAGGCTTCAACAGCCGCGGTGGTGGAGATCACAACAATGGCGCCGTTACCCGACTCGCTGAGGTGGGGCGTAGTGAGCTCCACACCTCGCCACGTCGCCAGCATGTCGGCCTCAAAGTTAGCGCGCCATCCCGCTTCCGAGCTATCCGCGCCACCTGCGGATACGTTGGGAACAAAAATATCGATACCACCGAGTGTCTCGGCGCATTGTTTGACCCAGGCTTCAAGCGAGTCTGCGTTGGTCACATCGACAACACTTCCGCAGGCTTTTACACCTTTCGCAGTTAGCGCCAAGACAGTTTCTTCGACTTCAGCCTCGTTCCGTGCGCACACCCCAATGTGACTACCTTCGTCTGCAAGTGTCTCTGCAATAGCGCGGCCGATGCCTTTAGTCGAGCCTGTAATCAGCGCCACTTTATCTTTCAGTTGTAGATCCATTATTTTTCTCCTCGTTGTGAAATGCTGCAGTCATTAAGCCGTAACAGCCAGCTTCGTTCGCCTGTCTGTGAGCGGTTAGTGTTGTGCAGTGGGTAGCGCCATAAATTCCTGTAAAGCCTCGCCCTTCGAGCACACCCAGCTCTCTAGCGCGGTAATGCGCTTGAAAAAGTGTCCTACGATATATTCATCGGTGGTCGCAATCCCACCGTGAAGCTGAATCGCTTCCTGAGAGACTTTCCTCCCTACCGTAGCGGCCTTGACCTTTGCAGCACGAGCGAAGCGGCCGAAATCTGTGCGCCCAGCATCCGCTGCGTCGCAGGCAGCATAGACTAGTGAGCGCGTCAGTTCAGTTTGTATCAACATATTCGACATACGGTGCTGCAGTGCTTGAAAGGACGACAGTGGCTGACCGAACTGAATGCGCTGCTTGGTGTAGTCGACGGTGGTATCGAGCGCCGCTTGGGTAGCACCGAGCGTTTCGGCACTGCTCAGTACCATGGCCAGCTCGCGGTAGGCGTTGAGCGAGTCCTGTGCAATCTCGCCCGTGGCGATAATGTGTGCGTCATCAAGGCTGATATCAAAATCGAAGCTCGCACCACCGCGGCCGTCGTGAGTGGGGTAGATGTCACGGGTGACGCCGTCCGCATCCACGGGCACTAGTACCCAGGCGAGGCCAGCACCGCTGTTGGCCAACACCGTCAAGTGCGTCGCCGATGCACCGGCACTGATCCACTTTTTGGATCCGGTTAGGTGCCACTGGCCACTATCTTCGGTCAGCTGACTAGTAGGTGAGAGGTGGGTTGCTTCACCGGCCTCGTCGATAGCGGCCACGGGAATTATGGTGCCTTCTGCAACTTGCATGAGCAGTGCTTCCGCTCGCGGGCTGTTGCTGAGAATCGCGTGGCTAACAGCCATCGACTCAATCAGGGGTTCGGTCACCAAGAACTGACCGCACAGTTCGGCGAGAATCGCCATTTCCCGCGCGCCCAGACCTAGGCCACCTAGATCTTCTGAGATGGGGAGCGCGAGCCACCCCAGGTCTGTAAACGCCTGCCATTGTGCGGGATCGCTGTAAGTGCCGATTGCGACGCGTTCTCGGCGGTCGTTGAAATCATAGTTGTCGCTAAGGTAGCGCTCAGCAGTAACTTTCAGAAGCGTTTGGTCCTCTGTCATCTGTTCCGTCATCGCTTAGAGCCCGAGCACATGTTTGGCGATGATGCCGCGTTGAATCTCTGCAGTGCCGCCGTAGATGGTGGTCGCGCGACTATTAATGTATTCAGCCATTGTGGTGATGCACTCTGCGGGCGCCGCCGTATCTCCGGTGTACTCGGGAGCCAATACCGCGCTTTGCCAAGGGATAGCGCTTTGGCCCGCGGCTTCGATTAGAAGCTCGGCGCAGCGTTGGCCCAATTCTGTACCAGAGACCTTGACCAGTGAGGACAGCGCGCCCGGGTTATCGCCCGCAGAAAGGCTGCCTTTAATTCTCAGTTCAGTCTGCTCCAGTGCCATTATGTCGATCTCGGTTTCCGCAACGCGATAAGCGTAGGTGGGGTCACCCTTTGCCCTGTTGATCTCACTGCCCATGAGCCGGTGTAGTTTGCTGAGCTGCTTTTTCAGCTCGATGGTGAAGTGTTGGCCGCCGCGTTCAAATTCGAGCAAGTATTTCGCGACCGTCCAGCCCTGATTTTCTTCGCCCAGCAGATTGGCAACGGGTACGCGAACGTTCTCAAAAAACACCTGGCATTGCTCTACCTCACCATCAAGGCTGGGGAATGGCGCGACTGTGATGCCAGGTGTTGCCATGTCGATTAGCAGGAAGCTGATACCGGCTTGTGGC
Organism: Halieaceae bacterium; assembly: GCA_902631395.1. Classification (GTDB taxonomy): domain Bacteria; phylum Pseudomonadota; class Gammaproteobacteria; order Pseudomonadales; family Halieaceae; genus Luminiphilus. The sequence goes on from CACOYM010000008.1 coordinate 64,805, forward strand.
TTCACCTCTTTGTTTGTCCGAACCAGACAGAAAATCCAGTTTGAGTGGTGCGCCATGCTCGTCCATATCTTGGTGCCGTTGACTAAATATTCATCGCCATCCCGTTCCGCAGTCGTCTTGAGCGATGCAAGGTCCGAGCCTGATCCGGGTTCCGAATAGCCCTGACACCAAACATCGTCACAGGAAATGATGCCTGGCAGGAATTTCTGCTTCTGCGCCTCTGTCCCAAAATGAATCAGCATGGGCCCGAGCATTTGAACGCCCATCATCACCGGATTGGGCGCATTGGCCAGCTTGCACTCTTCCAAAAAAATGTAGTGCTGTTGAATATCCCAGCCGGTGCCGCCGTGCTCCATTGGCCACTCCGGTGCGCCCCAGCCCTTGGCATGCAGAATACTCTGCCATTTGCGACCCGCCTCAAAGTCAGAGAAAACGCTGGTTGTGCGCTCTCCGGCTCTGACCAATTCCGGAGTCAGCGCATCTTTTAAAAAGGCTCGGACGCCCTCCCTAAAGGTCTCGTAGTCGGTGGGAATAGGGTTGGAAGCGTTCACTTTTTTTGTCTCCTGATAGGTTGCCTAGGCAAGCTGGACAGCTTTAACCTGAAGTTGTTGTCGGAGTACCGCCTTTTGAATTTTTCCCGATGGCGTTTTTGGCATTTCTTGAATCACCTCGAGCCACTGAGGCCACTTCTGTTTGGCGAGTCGTTGTTCTGCGCAGAGTGCGGCCAAATCGCTTAAGTCAGGCGCTTGGTCCTCGCACAGCGTGACAAAAACTGCAACGCCCTCTCCGAGCCGAGCGTGAGGTGCTGAAACAGCTGCAGCCTCGAAGACGGCGGGGTGGAGCATTACTACTTCTTCAATTTCGCGTGCCGAGAGGTTCTCGCCTCCCCGAATGATAATGTCTTTTTTGCGATCGGTGATGACAATCGCTTGCGACTCTAACAGTTGGCCAATGTCGCCAGTCTTGAAATAACCGTCCTCTGAAAAAGCGGCTGCGTTTTGATCAGCGTCGCGGTAGCCCTGCATCATTGCGGGGCCGCGAACCCAGATTTCTCCGTCACGATTGAGGCCCAAGTCGTTGCCGTCGTCATCACAGATTCGAACTTCGTAATTGCATACGCGCCCGTCGGTTTCAGCTGCCAGTTGAGTCTCTCCGTCGCCAACGAACCCTACGGTTACCAATGGCACCTCGGTTGAGCCGTAAACCCGCACGGCTCTGCAGTTAGTGAGGACCTTGCTGGCTTCGTAGATAAGTGCAGAGGGTACGGCGGCCCCGCCACAGGCAAAAAGGCGAAAACTAGGTAAATCTCTGCTCTTTTGGCGCGCTGCATCCACAAGTTCGCGCAGGAAGGGCGTAGCACTGACACAGGTTGTGGCCTGATGGATTTCAATAAGTTCTAACGCGCGATCGACAATCCAGCTTTCCATTAAAAGCACGTTGGTGTCGGTGAAGAAGGGAAGCTCTATGCCGTTAACGTAGCCTGTAATGTGAGTGACGGGAGAGGGCATCAGCATCATGTCTCGGGCGTCCAGCGACCATGCCATGACGCCGTTATCAAGCGCTTTGGCGAGGGTGTTATGACTGTGCCGCACAGCTTTGGGGTCACCAGTCGTGCCAGAGGTATAGAGGACTACCTTAGTATCGTCTGGGCCCACCTTGGCAATGGGCGCTGGCGCCTCGCTTGCTTCATTAATCAGGGCCTCAAACCGCAGAATTTCAGCAGGGAGGTCATCGTCTGCATTACAACATACAACATGGCGGAGGTGAGGCAGGCCCGGATGAAGTTCTCGGATCATCGCCACAAAATCAAATCCTTTGATTCGGTGCGGGATGAATAGGATTTCAGTCTTAGCATCACCTAAGATAAAACTCAATTCTTTCCCCCGGTAGATCGGAACAACGGGGTTAATGACTAAGCCGCAGATGGAAGCAGCGATAGCCAAAGGAACAGACTCTGGGATATTCGGGAGTTGAAACGTTAGGGTCGCGCCCGGTTTCACGCCTAGTTTATGAATTGCTTGCGCCAGTCGGTTTGCTTGCGCCCAAGCCTCGCCGTAAGACAAGCGCACGCCCGAATCAAATAACAGAGCGGTCTCGTCAGGGCGATTGGTTGCACGCTCCTGCGCTACTTTGGCTAGCGTCACATTTCTGTATGAATTGTCAGTTATAAGATTCACGTGTCCCTCCGGAACGCGCTGCTGCGCAATACGGTCGTTAGAGCGCCAAAGTCTCCAAAGTTGACTCTGCACTGATGACGGTGAGCGACCTGCCAGATCGATGCAGTAGTTCCTGTTTTGCGTCGATGACTATATAGTATGATGTCGCCTGAAAACAAACCAACCTGCTTGTTTATCCCGTCTACAATGAATGAGACTTAGAGAGTCTCTGCGTTTATTGCGCCGAATCGCGGGATCTTGCCATTGAGGATATTCATGATCGCACCGAGTGATAAGAGTCAGCAAATCCTGTTCGAGTTAAGGGCATTCATGGCAGAGAATATTCTTCCGAGTGAAAAGGCGCATCAGGAGGCACTGAGTTCGGCTGAAAATCGGTTTGCTTCGATGCCACTGATGGAGAGTCTAAAGAACAAGGCGCGAGCGGCAGGCCTGTGGAATCTTTTTGTGCCGCCGGAATATGCAGAATACAGCGATCACGGCGGAATGACGTTTCTGGATTACGCTCCGCTGGCAGAGGAAATGGGTCGCGTGATCTGGTCGCCGGAGGTGTTCAACTGTAACGCACCGGATACCGGGAACATGGAAGTACTGATGAAATTTGGGACCGAGGCGCAGAAGGCAACGTGGTTAGCACCTCTGCTCGCCGGAGAAATCCGGTCCTCCTACGCTATGACGGAGCCGCAAGTTGCCTCCAGTGACGCGACAAATATCCAGCTCGACATTCGGCGAGAGGGCGATGAGTGGGTGCTGAATGGACACAAATGGTTCATCACGGGCGCGCCCTATGAGCGCTGCAAGATTTTCATCGTCATGGGTAAAAGTGATGCTGAGAATGCCAACCGCCATTTACAACAAACACAGATCCTCGTGCCCAAGCACACTCCGGGCGTGGAAGTACTCCGCCCGTTGACGACCCTTGGATACGACGATGCACCCATCGGACACGCAGAGGTGACCTTTAATGATGTGCGGGTGCCCGTCGATAATTTGTTGCTAGGCGAGGGTAGGGGCTTTGAGATCGCTCAAAGCCGGTTGGCACCGGGGCGGATGCATCACTGTATGCGGCTGGTCGGTGCAGGGCAGCGATCTCTAGAGCTTGCTTGCCAGCGCGTTGAGGACCGCGAGACTTTTGGTAAGAAATTGAGCCAGCATCAATCTATCCGGGAAAATATTGCTAAGAGCTACGCTGAACTGGAGATGGCAAGACTGCTTGTGCACAAGACTTGTTGGCACATTGATACCTATGGTGTGAAGCCGTCCATTGAGTTGATCTCCGCAACCAAGATCAGTGTGCCGCTGATGATTCAGGCGATCATCGACCGATGCATTCAGATGCACGGCGCGGGGGGTTTGACCGAAGACTGGTGCATGGCTGAGCAATTTAATTATGCTCGGTGGTGCCGGCAGGCTGATGGCCCGGATGAGGTCCATCAGATGGCTTTGGGTAAGCGGATTATTCGGCACTATGCTGAGACCTCTGCCTAGCACGAGCTTGGGTGGTGTGAGGTTTGTATGCGCAAAGAGCGACTTGTAAGCATGATTATTTGCTGCGCGAGGGTATAGCGTTATCAGGCGGCCTTAGACTCCGCACAAGACGCGTCTTGAAAATGGATCAAAATGAGTGGATCACCGCTTTGTGGTAGGTCGTACTAGGGGAGGAATATGACAGATGACGAGAAGATGGCATTCGTGCAGCAGCTATACACTGTGACAGGAACGGGTGATTTTGATGCTGCAGAAACAATGCTGACAGATGATTTTTTTATAATCGAGGCTGAGGGTTTGCCCATGGCGGGGGAGTACCGAGGAAAAACCGCACTCCGCGACCTGTACTCGCATGTTTTCGGAACGCTGCGGGTTGCGGCTTTCGAACCTGAGGGTATGACAGTTGGTGGAGATTACGTCATCAACCTCATATCGTTCCGCTTCGAGGATCCGAGTCTGTCACCGGCGCGGCTGGCCGAGTTGTTCCGTTTCCGGGACGATAAGGTGTGTGAAATCCGTCCCTACTATTTTGACCCGAAGCCAATTGTGGATGCGTGGGCGTTTTACGGGTAACAGACTGCCTGAGTTTTGAGACACAAAAAAAGACCCACGATGCGGGGTTTTTTGTGTCTGTGCACTGACTTAGCTCAAGTACTTATCGATGGTCTGATGCAGATGGCGAATGCGACTTTCTTGGTAGCTGGCTAGAATCACCTTGCCCGTAGCCGAGTTCTTCATGCCTTTTTGCACTGCAGGCAGGTTGGCGTCGTCCTGATCGAAGACGCCGCCTAGCGAGCCAAGCGCCTCATGCGATGCAAAGGGTTGGTCAGCAGGGATTACCACGCACTCAGCTGCCATCGGACGCTCCGTGCCACGGGGATGACGCAATAAGATCATGACGTCAAAAATGCAGCTGTCCGGGTCATTGCCGTTTGGTAAAAATCGATAAACGATATTTCCACCATAGCCGATCCAAACCTGAAAGTTCGGAAATAAACTATACAAGATGGCATCCTGTAACTCTGCCATAGTTGGGTTGTCGAACTTCTCCCCCGCAGCTTCTTCGAACATTTCCCTGTTCATCTGCGCAACGTATTCGCGTGCACTCTGGTTTGAGGGCATATCGACCCCTTCGTCGCTATCCGTCGCCATTCGCCCTGATAGTTTTAGAATGTCCCGCGTAATGGTCTCTTCTGAGACGCCGCTTAAGTGGGGGCTTGCGACGCCCATTGGCGTCACTGAGCGACTGACGTTGTCGCCGAAGGTGTCGTACTGTGAGTTGGCGTCACCGGTAAAGGTTAAAATCTGTTTGTGGGTTTCGACGGTGTGCCAAGACTCCATGAACGCTTCGGCTCCGACTTTCCAATTGCAGTTCATTACTCGCTGTACGTGGACACCTTTAAAGTAGTCCTCGAGTGGGAAACGTTTAAAGTGGTCCGGGAGCACATCCATGTAATCTTCTAGGGGCTGCGCATCCTGATCGAAATTTATGAATACGAACCCACCCCATGTTGCCACTTTTACCTGCGGGAGGCTCATATCGCGGTCCGCAATATGCTCAAAGTCCCATGCGTTTGGGATGCCTTTGAACTCTCCATCGAGATCCCAAGTTGCTCCATGGAAAGGGCAGCGGAATTCCCGCACTGAGCCTGATTCGTCCCGAAGACAGCGCCCTCGGTGACGGCACGAGTTTATCAGGCCTTTTATTTCCCCTGACTCTGTTCGCGTCACAATCACGCTGCGATTGATGATCCAGTAGACGTGATGATCACCGGGCTCGGGAATATCCTCCTCGCGACAGGCCATCTGCCAAACTCGTGGCCACATCTCCTCTTTTTCTCTGTCAAAGAATTCTTGGCTGATGTAACGGTCTACAGATAGATCCTCATCTCCCATGTCAGGATTGTTCTGGATTCTCAAGTAATCAGGAACATCCACTGTTTCCAGGTCCAGCAGATCTTGCCAGGTTGTCCCAACGAATCTGCCGCCATCACCTTGTTGTTTTTCTTGCGCCTGTGCGGCCTGCTTTCTTTCCGCGTGTGCCATACTCATTCCTTTCAGAATCTGTCTGTGCTTAGCTGCTGTTGCTTATCTAGCCAAAATGTTGACGCCACTAATGCCTGGGGCCCCGTACACGTGCGTGTAGCCAACTTTTGGATCATTTGCCACTTGGCGAGCCCCACCGTCACCGCGCAGTTGCGTGCATACCTCGTGAACTTGCCGTAAGCCCGATGCACCGACAGGCTCCCCGTTTGCTAGGCAGCCCCCATCAGTATTCACCGGTAATCTGCCTGTAATCTCTGTTACGCCGTCGGCAAGCCATTTTTCTTGCTCGCCATGCTCGCAAAAACCGTTCTCCGCCATGTGCATGATTTCTGCGCCCACCTCCGTATCTTGCAGTTGCGCGACGTCGATATCCTCAGGACCAATCCCAGCCAGCTCAAAAGCGGTTTGAGACGCTGTGACGGTAGGCGAGTCGGCAACTTTTGGGGGTTGAGATGGACTAAAAACCTCGAAACTACCGTAATTTCTTGAGCGAACAACCGCTGTTTTCAAGTAGATGGGTTGAGTATGGAATTTGTGAGCGATGTCTGCCCTGCACACGACTAACGCGCATCCACCCTCAGCTGGAGAGCAGAACATATACTTATTTAGAGGTTCACTTACCATCGGCGCATTTTCGATCTCTTCCCATGATAGCGCCGTTTGGCGCCAAGCCGTGGGGGTTAAGGAGCCATTACGAAAAGCCTTTTCTGCCACTCGGATCAAGGTGCTTTTCGAAATATTATGATCGTACATGTAACGCTGTATTTTCATCCCGAAGTACTGAGTCGTGAGCATCAACCCGGTCTCGCCGTACCAATCGTCCAGTCCCCAGTCCGATGGCTTCGGGTTAAATGCACCCCGATCGTGCTTGTCGAAACCTACCACTAGGCCTATATCGTATTGCCCGCTCTTGATTGCAGAGTAGGCGGCGTTGAGCGAACTCCCGCCTGTGGCGCAGCCGTTTGCGACGTTTGTGAACTGTAGTCCTGTCAATCCCAACAAATTAACGAGTGAATCTGCGTTACCACTGTCCTGGCTGCCGCCAAAAGCAAATTCCATCCGTTTGAAATCAGTTCCGGCGTCCTTGAGCGCAGCTCGCGCTGCGGCAGCGCCTTGCTCGAGCCCCGACATGCTCGGTGAACGGCCGAATGGGTGCATCCCCAAGCCTATAATCGCGACGTCCATCAGCTTTGTTCCTCTGCAGCACAAAATTGGAAGGTCAACAGATCTGAGCCCTCATCATCTGTGCGAACGGTGATGATCTCCAGCTTCATAGGCATACCAATCTTCAACAGCTCAGGCGAATTTTCCCTGAGCCGGCTTTCAACTTTCAAACCGCATGCCATTTCAATATAGCCTACCCCATACGGCGTGAAAGTTTCTTGCGTTTCGTGAGTATGATAAGGCGTTTTCGGCATGAAGGACTGAACTGTCCAGGTCCAAAGATTGCCTGCATTACCGAGATCTGCGCTTGTCATGTTTTGGCCAGAGCAGGCGCGACATGAATTTTGTTTGGGAAACGCATACTCGCCACAGTCAAGACATTGGCTGCCGATCAAATTTGGTATTTCCGTAGGCCAGCTAAAAAGACCTTCGTGAAGTGGCTTTGCTGCAACCATAGTGGCTTCCTGAAAAGTTTTTGACGTGGGCGCCGTGGCCCATTTCGCGCCTGGCTTGGGGTAGTAGCTTTGTTGAAATCAGTCTAGGATAGAGGTCACAAAAAAAGCAAGCTAGATTGTTTGCTGTCAGACGTGTGCTGCGGCTCGCGACTCGCGAAAAATAGCGCATGCTAGCGGTAGAGACAGAGATGATAGGCATCGTTAAAAACTGATTCAGGAAAGCCCGAACGATTTGCGTCGTAAAAAGAGGAAGTCATGACATCAACCGAGGAGGTAACGACGCCAAATCTTGCTGTCGAGGCTCGACGTTTGGGATCCGAGCGCTCGCATATTCAACGATCGCGGCGCGCCAGAGAAGGATGGCAGGCGGAAAAAAGTGCCCTCACTCGTCAGGCTATTCTTGAGGCTGCGGTTATCTGCTTTGTGGATTACGGGTACGCTAATACGACTACAGCGATGATTGCAAAAGAGGCAAACGTCTCGCGCGGCGCAATGATGCACCACTTTCCCTCACGCTCTGCTGTCATGAATGCTGTGGTGAGCTATCTCCACGTCCGCAGACTAGAGGAATATCGTGCACTTATGGCCGATATTGATTCACCAGATCAGACCTTAACCCGAGAAGCAATCCGCGTTTCTGTTGAGAATGCATGGAAATACGTCAACCTCCCTTCTTTTATTGCATACCAAGAATTGCTCTCCGCTGCTCGCACCGACAAAACTTTGGCCGCCGCAGTCGGAGAGGTAGAGCGAGATTTTGACCGTGAATTTCTCAAAACAGTGCGTGCAGTATTTCCTCACTGGGAGCAGGTAAAGTCTTTGCAAGCGGCACACGACATGGTGCAGTTTGTGATGCAGGGAATGGGCGTGGCTCATGGTTCCTCTAATCGTGAGGAGCGCGCAAAAAGGGTGATTGATATGGTGACAGATCACCTCGAGCGCATTTACCTGGCGGATACAGGGTCGCAATGAGTATTACAGATATGAATTTCGAGCACGCCCGGCGTCTATACAGACCGCTACCAAAAGTTTGCGGGGGAGGGGACTTTGGGCTTAGTTGATGGAAAAATCTGTCTTGTCACTGGTGGGGCGTCTAACCCCGGCCTAGGACATGCAATCGCGCACAAACTGGCAAATGAGGGTGCCACTGTTATCGTGACTGATGTCGATGAGAAGGGCGCTGCCACTACTGCTGCAGAGATAGTTTCTGAAGGAGGCAAGGCTGAGGCTTGGGCGCAAGACGTAACGGATGAATCAGCGTGGAATGCTACCTTAGAGCAGATTCGCACTCGGCACGACCGTCTTGATGCCTTAGTCAACAACGCCGGCATTGCCGTTCTCAAACCACTCCCTGATCTTTCGCTTTCAGATTATAACCGCCAGATGCTTGTCAATATGACCAGCGTATTTCTGGGTACGCAAAAGGCGGTCGCCATCATGCGTGATACCGGCGTTAGAGGTTCAATCGTCAATATGTCGTCAGTGGCGGCCTTGGTTGGAGTCCCTGCGTGCAGTGCTTACGCTGCCGCTAAGGGCGGCGTAATTGGCTTTACCAAGACCGTTGCTGCGGAAACGGCTTTAGATGGAATTCGTTGTAATACTCTTCATCCCGGATTGATTGATACCAACATGCAACGCCAGTCCTCGATCGAAAATCCAGAGGAATACGTCAAATTAAATGCTGCAGTGCCGATGGGGTTCATGGGTCCTCCGCACACGATTGCTGATGCAGCATTATTCCTTGTTTCAGATCTTTCTAGTTATATGACAGGTGCCCAGATGGTCATAGACGGAGGATTAATCAACCAGTAACGCAACTACGAGCAGACTGGATAAATATATTTGCAAAATCAGAGACGAGGAGGAAGGGGCAAGTATGTCGGATCAGCATTTTGAAGACCAACAAGCCATTCGTGAGTTGCTTGAGCGTTATTGTGATGGTGTCAACCAGCGAGATGCTGACATTTGGGGCTCTACGTGGGCTGTGGACGCAGTGTGGGAACTGCCACACTTGGGTATGGAGGGGCTTACAGGCCGTGGGATGATTGTTGCTTCGTGGACCGATGCCATGAAAATGTTCTCGTTCGTGAATATGATGGCTATGCCTGGCCTCATCCGCGTAGAGGGCGATAAAGCGACTATGCGAAGCTATACCGATGAAGTAGCGGTCATGCAGGATGGAACTGAATTGCGGCCCAGAGGTCAGTACGACGATGAGTGTGTCAAAGAGTTAGGCGAATGGAAATTCAGTCGCCGCGTGTTTACCGTCTTGCATGGAGAATAAATCTCGACACAGTGTGCTCATACGCCGGGTAACCCCGCCGTTGAGCCACCGTCGATAATAATCTCTGATCCTGTGATGAAGCGTGAGTCCTCAGAGGCAAGATAGATTACTAATGAAACGATTTCTTCCATATCGCCGAGGCGCCCAACGGGCGCAATTCCCTCAAGCATAGCCCGAGCCGCATCCGGATCTTGAGCGCCTTCTATAGCGCTCTGAATCAGCGGGGTCTCGATGACACCTGGGTGTATGGAATTACAGCGAATGCCAGTCCCAGTCTTCGCAAGATGCACGGCTGCTGATTTAGCCAATAATCTGAGCGCCCCCTTGGTCGTGGAGTAAGTCACGTCCCCCGCGAGCGCAAGAAACCCGTTGATTGAGCTGTTTAAAATAATAGAACCGCTGCTTTGACCAGGATTCGTTTTCATGAGCTCAATGCTTGATTTGACTGCAAGCATCATCCCAGTGAGGTTGATGTCAACAAGATTTTTCCACGCATCAACCTCAACATTTTCAATATCACTGTCACCAGCATTCGTACCGGCATTTGAAAAAGTGATATCTAACCGCCCAAAGTGCTCACGAATTGCGGTTTTTACTACCTCCCAGCCAGCTACGTCTTGTACTGCGTGCTGAATGAACATTGCGCCAGTTTCTTCAGCAATTTGCCCCCCGGCCTCAATGTTGTTGCCAGTAAATATGACTCGGGCACCCTCGCGTACCAAGCCATGAACCGTTGCTTTGCCAATCCCGTTGGTGCCTCCGGTAATGAGGGCAACTTTATGCTGTAGTCGATTCGTCACTATTTGGCTCCTTCGACGCGTACTGACGTAACATTGTAAAAGTGCCTTCGTTTCAGCAATACCGGACTCAATATTTTTTACAGCTAGATGCAGTCTAGTCCCAGCAATTTAACCGAAGTCATGATGCAGTGACGGATGAGCTCGGCGATCTTGAAGAACAACGTAACCTACTAATCCTTCAGGGTAGGTAGGCCCCTAAGAAAAAGCAAGCAAGCTTGACTTTTTCTTTATTGAAATCTACGTTGAACCCGCGCTGTGCTGTGCAGAAGCGATGTAAAGAGTACAGCAGATGTCACTATCCGCATTGAACTCGGAGCAGATAGCGTGTCACGCTATGCGCGAGCTTTTAAGGCAATAGTGTCAGCCATCGGAAAGAGGTGGGGTTATCGGAAAGAGGTGGGGTTCTAGTAACATGGGACTGTTCTGAACACATTCGACCCTGTGTTTTATGGCTTCCAGAGCAGTAGGTATCTCGGGAAGATTTGGATGCTTACTTGAAAATGTCTTATGTTGCCCCGTCTAACGGAGTTAATGTGGGGGTAAGCAGATAAGTACTAAGCGTGGTAAGAAAGTTGGCAATTCTGTCTTAGGATCGGAATTACAGTCGCTGGATGAAATACATGAATACAGAGTTAAAAACTGAGCACCTGAAGTCTTCGCTAGAGAGTTCTTTGGACAGGACCCAGCCATTGGTCGAAGCGCGCAAAAAGCAATATAGCAGGATGGCTGAACGACTGATCGATCATGTGGAGTTAGGGACCACTGATTGGGCAGATGACACCATGAAAATTCCTTCGACGGAATACACTGATGAGGCTCAGTGGCAACTTGAGATGGAAAATATTTTTAAGTCCTTACCGATCTTAGTAGGCATATCTCAGGAAATCGCAAATCCAGGAGATTTCAAAACAGTTGAAATCCTAGGTATACCGCTTCTGATTACTCGGCAGAAGGATGGCACATCTCGGGTTCTCATGAACGTTTGTACCCATAGGGGCATGACTTTGACTTCTGCGTCCAATGGTAACCAGCGGATGTTTAGCTGTCCTTATCATGGGTGGACATTTAAGTCGGATGGGTCATTAAGAGCGGTAGCTGATCCAGTAAAGTTTGGAAATGTGTGCCCCGGTGAGAGAGATCTAGTCCAATTCCGTTGTCACGAGGAGGGTGGTCTCATATTCGCTGTTTTAGACCCCGACAGTGACGTTGATATTCGAGGATACCTAGGTCACATGATGGACGATGTGGCCGCAAAAGGCATGGACAATTGGTCTTATGTGGGGAACAGGGTAATTCAAGGACCCAACTGGAAAGTGGCCTACGACGGCTACCTAGAGGGTTATCACTTTAAGGCCGCCCATCCTGAGACAATCGAGCCTAGAACTTTTTCAAATGTAATGGAATACGACGCACATGGTCCGCATATGTTCGTGGGCTTCGCGTCAAAGGACATTATGAAGCTTAGGGAGTTCGACTCTCAAGATTTATGGCAGCAAGAGACACAAGGGTACGATTTTATAAGGCTTTTCTTTCCGAACGTCTCGATTTTTATTGCGCCTGAAATCACGCAAATTGCCCAGATGATTCCAGGCCCCGGTCCTTTGCAAAATACCACGGTCCTTCATTTCTTACACCCTCAGGAGCCGCAAAGCGATGAAGATAATACTGCTCGTAATGAAATGGCTGATTGGCTCCGCGATGTGGTTCAAGACGAGGATTACGGATTAGGATTAAAGATCCAACAGGGCCTAGAAACTGGTCTAATGAAAGACGTGATGTTTGGACGTAACGAGCGCGGAAACCAATATTTTCATAGGTGGGTAAAATGGTATAGCGACGGTGACACAGACGCGCCGCGGCCAAAACTTTGAATTGCGGCAGGTATCCATGCATTAAAAAAACAGCTGGCCCTCGGGTGTCAGGGCGGGACACCCAGTCTTTGATTGAAGCCTATTGATACTAAATTTTCAGCATCAGTTTCCCTTCGTTACCTCCTGTGAATAGCAGGTTGTAGGTATCTAGACAATTTTCGATACCCTCGTTGATGTGTTCTCTGAATTTGATCTTATCGTCCTTGAGCCATGCGCTTAGCGCAGCCTGACCCTCTTCAATGCGATGATAGTGGTCGCTGACTAGATAGCCTTTTACAGTGATGGTGCGAGCCAGTATTTGCCAATAATTATACGGCCCTGGTATCGGCCCAATCGCGTTGTAGTTACTTATAGTGCCGCAAAATAGAAGCGTGGAGTCCTTGTTCATATTCATCAGTGCAGAATCTAAAATTTCACCGCCCACGTTGTCGAAATAAAAGTCCACTCCCTCTGGGCAAGCCCTGCCAATGCTTGACTCCATATCACTCGCCGTTCGATAGTTGATGCAGTCATCGAAGCCGAGCTCGTCTACTACCCAGCGGCATTTCTCATCAGTGCCCGCGATCCCAACGACTCTCAATCCCATTAGCTTCGCGATTTGACCACCCACTGAACCTACAGCACCTGCAGCGGCACTCATCAGCATAGTCTGGTCTGGTTGTGCTTTGCCCACATCAGCAATGGCGAAATAAGGTGTTAAGCCAACTGCACCTAGGATGTTGACGAAATAGTGCAGTGGAAAAGGATTGTCTTCGGGGACTTTGGTGCAGAACTCCGCGGGTATCGTACTGTGCGTTTCCCAGCCTCCCAGCCCAAACACATAATCGCCGGCTTTAATGTGATCTGCTCTACTCTCCAGCACTTCACCTACCACAGTTGCACGGACGGGGTCGCCGATTGGGATGGGCGGAAGGTAATTGGGGATATCAGACATCCAGCCCCGTATAGCAGGGTCCAGAGAAATGTAATGATTTTTTACCAACAGCATGCCAGGACTTGTGTGTGGGATTGGCGCGTCTTGCAAGATCACCTCAGAGTTATCCGGTATGCCCTCAGGGCGCTTGACTAAAATCCATTGCTGCTTATTTCCGTGGCTCATTATGACCTCAAGCTTCTGTGTTGAATGATCAAGCGAGCCTATCTAGCGCTCATAAAATAAGCAAGCAGGATGGTTTTTTTCGCTAAAACGGGTGCTAACATTTGCCACGGGTCCAGCACGTAATGTTTAGCAAGGCACTCTAGTGGGAGAGGTTTGTGACTGATTTTCAGCCTGCGTTCGCCGATGCCGAACTGTCTGACAACGACAGCCGGGCTGTTACCATTAGTGGTCAAAGGGTGCTGATTTGCCGCGCCGGGGGGACATTGTATGCAGTAGAGAATCGTTGCACTCACCAAGACGCGGAACTTGAGGGAGGGCGTATAAGAGGCTGTTTTATCTCATGCCCGCTACACGGTGTTCGATTCGATTTGCGGGATGGTTCGGCTATGGGACAACTAACTAAAACACCGCTGACTGTGTATCAGGTACGTGAAGTAGCAGGGATGATTGAAGTAGCAGTGACCTAATTTGCTGCGAGCGAGCTTCACGATAAATGGGTAAGCTAATTAAAGAGCGATTTGAATTCTTTGGTCAGGCTTTTGAGATATGAATAGAGCAATAGTATTGAGTAGACATCCAAAAGGAAAAGTTCTGGAATCCGATTTTAAACTGGACGAGCGCCCTATCGATTCTTGTGATCAGGGCTATTTTAGAACAAAGAATCTTTGGATATCTCTAGATGCTGGATTTCGCCATTGGATGGCCGAGGGAGCCGGCGACAACTATCTGCCCGGAATGCAAATCGGCGACCCTGTGCAGGGTGTAGTTATTGGAGAAGTCGTCGAATCAAATAATATCGAGTATCCCGTGGGATCTATAGTTAATGCTAGAACCGCTTGGGAGGAGATCAGCGTGCTAAATGGAACAGATCTCTGCACCAAGTTGTCGCCATCAGAGGGCGTCCCGTTGCATCTGTATCTGTCGACGCTAGGGCTGACTGGGATGACAGCCTGGGTTGGTATGCATAGAGTAGGCCATCCAAAATCTGGTGAGACAGTGGTCGTCAGTGCAGCCGGGGGCGCAGTGGGGACGGTGGCAGGTCAGTTGGCAAAAGCAGCCGGCTGCAAGGTTATCGGTCTCACCAGCACTCGCGATAAAGCGGATTGGTTAGAGACGGAAGTAGGCTACGACATCGTTATTGATCGAGAAACGCGACCTAACTTGGATATGACCCTTCGCGAAGTTGCTCCGGAGGGTATAGACCTTTTCTTCGACAACGTAGGGGGCAATGTTTTGGATACCGCAATGGGCCAACTTAGAGAAGGTGCTCGTCTGGTTCTCTCCGGAGCTATTTCCGAGTACGAGGGTCCAGTGGAAGCTATCTCGAACAGCTATGAGTTGGTTACCAAGAGAGCTCGCATGGAAGGCTTTATGGTGACCGACTACGTGCAAGACTTTCCTATGATTTTAGATGACTTAGGAAATCGCTTGGCTGAGGGCACCCTCAGAAGCTTTGAGCAGACTTATGAGGGGTTGTCTGAGACTCCGCGTGCTTTCTGCGACATGATGCATGGCGCATCTAGGGGAAAGTGCCTCGTTAAACTGGACTGACCTATGCCAACAAAAGTGGATCAGGTCCCTGAACAGCTTCTAAGCGATTTCGATATTGTTGGAGACAGTGGGTTTTTTGCTGATCCGCAGCAGTTGTTATTAGATTCACTAGTTAAAGACCCAAGGGACATCGTTTATACGCCCCATAATGGTGGTCATTGGCTGGTAACTTCGCATGAATTGGCAAGGGAAATACTCAGCAATGCCGAATTGTTTGGCTCTTTCCCGATCGGAATACCCGCTAACATGGAACAGCGCCCCAGGCTAATCCCATTGGAGAGCGATGCGAGCGAACATCGTCGTTATCGACGCCTACTACTTCCTATTTTTGAACCATCGGCCGTGGCACGTCTGCAGACAGGAGCGGAAGCTCTAACCGCTGAGGTGCTCGACGAAGTGTTGCCTGCTGGGGAGTTTGACTTTTTGTGGAGGGCAGCAAAACCAATCTCGATGGGGCTGTTCGTTCGCCAGTTGGGGTTGGAGCCTGAGCGTCTTCATGAATTCTACAAATGGGAAACGGGCTTTTATCGTGCGCCCACCATGGAAGAGCGTGTTGCCTGCGGGGAAAAAATTGGCGGATATCTTTTTGAGGTGGTCACACAGCATGCTGATCATCCAAAGGACGATATTGTGGATATGTTGCTGAATGTTGATGTGGAGGGCGAGAAGCTCTCCATAGAAGAGGTGCACGCGATTTGCTATCTGCTGTTCCTCGCTAGCATCGATACGGTGGCCACCATGCTTAGTTTCATTATTCGTCATCTGGCGAGAGATCCGGCGCTATTTAACAACCTCAAATTGGATCGCAGTAAACTCGGCGACTCGGTTGACGAGTTTTTGCGTATGCATGCTTTTATCAATCTAAATCGGATTTGTGAGCAAGACACAGAGTTTCATGGTGTTCAGTTTCTTGCTGGTGACAATATCGTTATCCCAAGCTTTGTTACTGATCGCGACAGGCGGATGTTTGCTGACCCCGACATCTTTAAACCGGATCGCACCAAGAAAGAGCGTAATCAACATCATGCGTTTGGCGCCGGCGCGCACAAGTGCATTGGTTTGCACGTCGCGAAAATGGAGGTTCGGGTCGTGATGGAGGCCTTTTTCGAGCGCGTCGCATCGCTTGAGTTGGTGTCTGAAGAGGCAGTTACCGGACATGGTGGGACGACCATGGGGTTGGATACGCTGCCTATCAAGGTAACCTTAGATAGCGAAACTTATCTTTAATACTGCTTATGTAATCGTCCAGCGGCAGGCGGCAGTGCATAGTAATTAACCATTGATAATGATCGCATCAAAGTTCGACGATTGTTTTGCCAAAATTTTCCCCAGCAAATAGATCGGCGAACGCTTTGCCGACGTTTTCGATGCCCACCATGCGATGCTCAGGGGATTGGATAATGCCTTCTCGCAACCAATTCGATAACTGATCCCGCGCCTCATCGTAGCGCTCGTGCCGGAAGTGCGTCATGAAGCCTTCGATCGATAGTTCTTTAGTGACTACTTCAAATAAATTCCCCGGACCATGAGGAGTTACCCCATATCCAGAGATCGCGCCGCACAGCACCAGACGGCCACGGTGATTCATATTAGTAATAGCCGCCTCGAGCGATTGGCCGCCTACGTTGTCAAAAAAAACATCGATCCCATCTGGGCAAGCGGCTTGAATGGCGTCTGGTAACGGTGTGTCGCCCCTTCGTAACACCGCTGCGTCATAACCAAGCGAGTGGCAAAGCCAGTCAGCCTTTGCTTGAGAGCCCACAATGCCGACTACGCGTGCGCCCTCTAACTTTGCTATCTGGCCGGCGATTGTGCCTACTGCTCCACCTGCGCCACTTATGAGCACGCAGTCCTGGGCAGTCGGTTTGGCGATGTCTCTCATGCCAAAGTAGGCCGACATACCGGTGTCGCCGAGCACGCCCATATAGGCGCTGGGATCGAACTCCAGGGCATCGGGTAGTCGGGCTATAAACTCGCTGCCATCGCTAAGGGTATGCGTTTGCCAAGCAAAGCGTGCCATAAGTTTTTCGCCCACAGCATAGTCTGGGTGTTTTGATTGAATCACTTCAGCGAGCACTAAACCCATCACTGGTTCATGCAGTGACATAGCGGGCAAAATCTCATCGCCTGAGTCCTCGTTCATCCAATTCCGAAATCCCGCGTCTAACGAAATAAAGTCGTTTCGGGTAAGAAAAGCACCGTCGACAACTTTTGGTATGGGGTGCTCCCGAATGGCGAAGTCAGCCTCGACCGGATTGCCCTCGGGACGTCGTGCAAGAACCACAGATTGCATCATGGTGACGTACCTTTTACTTTATTGAAGGGTATCGCTAAGAGTGTCGTATGACTTATAAAAAAGCCACCCGAAGGTGGCTCATTAGCAAACCAGTTATTAATTCAGAACTCATACCCTACGGTTAAGCCTAGCTGCCGACCCGGAACAAGCTCGTGCCACGCAAAAGCGCCGGCATCAAAAGTCCGCGATACCCGACCGTCTGCTTCCAGAACGTCTGTGCCATAAATTACGAGCTTCAACTGCCCATTGCCGAGGTCTCTCAAGAAAGTTGCACTGAGATCGAGTTGATCGTGGGACTCAATATTCATTTTTGGCCCAGTGTCGAAATTGTAAAAGCCGTATTCAGCAGCTCCCCAAACCTCGTCTCGATAGCTCCAGGTAGCAGACAACGCAAGATTGCCGCCCATTACCGATGAAATGTGAAGAGCGTTAAGACTCCATGTGTTCTCTGGCGCGTAAATCAGAGGTGCTGTGCTAGATATATCTCGCCCGTTGAAATTGTAAGACTCAAATTCAGCATCGAGGTACCCATAAGATGCCCGGAAAGTAAGGTTGTCGGAAGCGACGAGAATGGCCTCAACTTCAAGACCTTGGTTCTTGGTTTCTGCAATGTTCCTCACGAAAGTGCAGGTAGCGGTTGCGGCTAGACCACACTGCGTGCCGTCGGTAACTACGAACTGCTGTTTGTCACTGTAATCTGCACTGAAGCCTGTCACATTAAGTTGTAGATTATCAGTAGGCTGTGACCTAATGCCTAACTCAATACTTGTAACTTCCTCGGATTCGAAGGGACCCACGGTTTGCACGTTGTTGCCTCGTGAATTGAATCCCCCGGCTCTGTAGCCTGTCGAGTAAGATCCGTAGGCCATGCCGAAACTCATTTCTCGTTGCAACACAAACCTGTAGGTTACATTATCGTCGTCATAGTTCGGTGTTAGCAGGCCGAATGATGGCCCACCAGCAAGCCTATCGCTCAAAGATCCAAAGCTCCTAGTAAAGAGATCTTTTTTCTCATTTGTCCATCTTGCGCCAGCGGTGGCTGTCCATTTGTCATCAATTTCCCAAATTATTTCTCCGAACACCGCTCTCGCTTCTGCATCCTGAGCGGATTCAAAATTCCTCGCTAGCACGCCTACCGGCCGGCTTGACAGGTCCGGGCCGGAAGTCATGTAAGACTCGGTTTCAAGGTAATAAAGACCTGCAACAACGTTTATTGGGCCGTCCCAATCCGATAAGTATTGTATTTCATGCGAAGTTTGCTCGTAGTTTTGTTGGCGTCGGACCTGATAAAGAGGCTGTGGCGCTCCCCATGAGTCGAATTTCGCATCTTCATCAAAGTCCATCACGCCAAAAATATATTTAAGTGTGAAATTATCTCCCGTGTATTGAGCATTCAGAGTTATATTTTCTCCCCACATATAACTATAGATTTGCTCCGAGGCATTAGAAGTTTCATACCCATTAGCCTGAGAAAGCGCGGCTGAGTTTTCGTTGCAGGATCCCGCGGTGTTTATAATTGCACCTAAAAGGCAGAAGGTGGTGTCTGGAGAGACGCCTGTCGCAACCGGGTCAGGTGGTTGTGTCCAATGTTCATAGTCGTCATATGACAGGGTCGCAGTGAAATTGTCGCTGAAATCGTATCGAAAAGATGCGCCCCAAGTGTTGGAATCACGATTTTCAGGGCGTTCATTCCTGAAGGTATTGAAAAGATGGGAATCCTGTTGCAGGTCACGGTAGTGGAGTTTTAATCCGCCATTCTCTCCGATGGGAAGATTCAAGATGCCTTTAAGATCCTGTCGATCATGTGTTGCAAAAGTTCCCTCAAGCTTAAGACCCAGCTCTCCCGTTGGCTGAGTCCGCTTGATATTGATGACGCCTGCGATGGTGTTCCTTCCATATAGCGTTCCTTGAGGGCCTCTGAGCACCTCGACAGCTTCTAGATCGAAGAGGTCTACTACAGCGCCAGAGTTTGAGGCCATGAAAACACCATCAACTGAAACGCCAACGGTCGGTTCATAGCTTTTCTCAAGGTCGTCAAAGGCCATTCCCCGGATAGAGGCGCTGAGCGCCTGGCCAGAGAACGTATTCTGGTGCAATTCAACATTTGGAACGAGTCGAGAGATGTCCATTACTGTCAATGAACCAATTTGTTCTATCTGTGATGGTGACAAGGCACTGACCGCTACCGGAACATTTTGCAAGGACTCTTCTCGTTTGCGGGCTGTGACAACAACCTCCTCAATCAAACTGTCTTGCGCGAAAGTAATTGGTGATACCTGGATAGCGCTAGCAAACGTAATTGCGCAGATGGTTAATGGGATGCTTCTGGGACATTTTTCGAAAGGCATGGATTTCATGAGAAAGCTCCGAACATTATTATGATTTTACCAAGTGCTACTTTGGGGATGCACCACAAAGGTGCAAACTCTGACGTCGGGAGGCTGTCACACATTCGTTGAAAGTGCAAACAGGGATGTTTGTTTTTTTATTTCACCCCGCAGAGGACTAATCTTTTTGGCGGGTCCGAGAGACTACAGCCCGGGGTTCATTTCAAAACATTTGGTATCTTTGTCGGCTGGTGACCAATCGCGCGCCGTGCTACTCCAGCAGGTTGTCTCCACCGATAGCCAACTTGTGTCTTCCATGCCGCCCGCTTTGATAAACATCTGCCCCGGAAGTTCATTTACAAAGGTGAACATCTGGCTACCGCAGTTGGGGCAGAATCCTCGGTTCACATGAGAGCCCTCGAAACCTAGCGAAGCGTAAGTTTTGTAATCGCCTTCGATCTTCACGGCGTCGAGGGGAAACAGGATGACCGTCGCTTTTCCGGAGCCGGTAACCCGCTGGCAATCCTTGCAGTGGCAATGCAAGCCAAAGCCAACTCGGGATTCGTCGAATTCATACTGTACATCTCCACACAAACACCGACCTTTCTGCATTGCTTTATTCCTATAGCAGCATTCTCCTTAACGACTTTAACAGTCCGCCGTGGGCTGGGGAATTGCCGAGACGGCGTCGCTCGTTGCGTATTATTAGTTTTAATCGCGATCATTGATCGGGTAACCTGGCCAGACGGCGGATCGCGGCATAGCGTGTTTGCCAGATTCGCTGACTTAGCTGGGCATTGGGTGCGAAGAGCTCAGAGGCATGGTAAGCGCCTGGCCATAGGTGAAATTCTACGGGCACCCCGGCTGCTGCGAGACGTTGTGTGATTGCGATATCCTCGTCGCGAAACAGGTCCAAATCACCGACATCTATATAGGTGGGTGGCAGCCCCGATAGATCTTGAGCGCGAGCAGGTGCAGCGTAAACATCGGCCTCCGCGCCTCCCAGATACCAGTTCCAGGCCTCGATTGAGCCTGCACGGTCCCAAATGCCGATATCAACGACTTCATGGGAAGACGCTGTTTCATGGCGGTCGTCAATCATAGGGTAAATGGGTAGCAGATACTTCAGGGCTGGGCCTTTTCGATCGCGGAGCATCAGTGCGACGGCCAGTGCCAAGCCGCCGCCTGCAGAGGCGCCCATTAGTCCGATGTTGTTTGTATCCATATTGAGGGCGGCGACATGTTCGAATACCCAGCAAACACCTGCGTAGCAGTCCTCGGGTGCGGCGGGGTAGGGATGCTCGGGTGCTTTGCGGTAGTCGATAGATGCGATTGGGATGCTTAGCACCGTAGCCGCCTCCCGTATGTTTTCGTCCTGACTGTCAAGATCACCCATGATCATGCCGCCACCGTGTATATAAATCAGGCCTGGCCCCGCTGATGGTGCGTTGTTTGGGCGGTAAAGTCGCAGTGATAACTCGCCGGCTGGGCCGGGGTAAGTATGCGTGGTCACAGTGAGATGGGGATAATTGCCTTTTTCTAGAGCTGCTCGAGATGCCGACAGTGCAGTGCGGCGAGCGACGATATCCGGTATGCCGTTGAATCCCCCGGGGAGCTCGTCCCACAGGGCTTCCAGTGGACCTTTGCTCTCTATGTCGATCCGATCCCAAAGTGACATAGCTAATTGCTCCTTTTAGATGGGAAGAGAAGTTTAAACGGAGAGGGGGGCTTCATGTGTAGCGCTAAACGTGATTAAAAAAAAAGGGCGCACTGTGTGCGCCCTCTCTTCAATTGACTTTTTTCAATCCCAGCTCAAGGCGCCACCAGTTTGATATTCAATAACGCGAGTTTCAAAGAAGTTCTTTTCCTTGCGCAGATCCATGATTTCAGACATCCATGGGAAGGGGTTTGTTGCCCCCGGGAATTGCTCACTCAGACCCAGCTGAGTCAGGCGCCGGTTGGCAATAAAGTGCAGGTAATCTTCCATCATCGCTGCATTCATACCTAAGACGCCACGGGGCATCGTGTCGCGCGCGTATGCTATTTCGAGTGCAGTACCCTCAAGGATCATTTGCGTGACTTCTTCCTTGAATTCCTCGGTCCAAAGATGCGGGTTTTCCAACTTGATCTGATTGATAACATCGATGCCGAAGTTCAGGTGCATCGACTCATCGCGCAGGATGTATTGGAACTGCTCTGCCACACCGGTCATCTTATTGCGGCGACCCATTGACAGAATCTGGGTAAAGCCACAGTAAAAAAAGATACCTTCTGTCACGCCGTAGAAGCCGATTAGATTCCGCAGCAACTGCTGATCGGTTTCTGTCGTACCTGTAGAGAAGTTGGGATCTGATAGCTCATGCGTATGGCTGAGTGACCAAGCAGCTTTCTTGGCCACCGAGGGCACTTCCCGATACATGTTGAACACTTCGCCCTCATCCATACCCAGTGATTCGATGCAGTACTGATAGGCATGAGTGTGGATTGCTTCCTCAAAGGCCTGGCGAAGCAGGTACTGACGGCACTCGGGATTCGTAACCAAGCGATAGATACCCAGCACCAAGTTATTGGCCACCAGTGAGTCGGCTGTTGAGAAATATCCAAGTGAGCGCATTACTATTCGACGCTCGTCATCGGTCAGGCCATCGCTACTTTTCCAAGTCGCGACGTCAGCGGTCATGTTAATTTCCTGTGGCATCCAGTGATTAGCACAGCCATCAAGATATTTTTGCCAGGCCCAGTCATACTTGAATGGCACGAGCTGATTGAGGTCAGCACGGCAATTGATCATTGCTTTTTCGTCAACAGATATGCGCGCTGCACCCATCTCGAGTTCTTCTTCGCCCGCTGACGTATCCATACCGGCAATAGCTGCTTCTGCTGCTTGCATAGCAACAGCTGCGCCTTTCGGCTCCAAAGTATCGGTTGGGGCCGCTGGCGCCTCAGCAACCTGTTGCGCGGCAGCGGCAGCTGCTACGACTGCTGGTTCCGGGGTAGCTGCTGCCGGTGTAACACCTTCTTCCTGATTGTAGTCGTCCCAAGTCAACATAATGTGTTCTCCTTTACAACTGACCGCTTGCCCTTATTGACAGGCTTCACAGTCCGGGTCATCCAGCGAACATGCTTGAGGCACGGGAGCTGGTTGAGGGGTTTCAGCGGCACTCGATACGGCGTTCAGATTGCCGGTGTCCACCGTTGATTTTTCGGTTCCAGTTGCGGCCAGTGATCTCAGGTAGTAGGTCGTTTTGAGTCCGCTAAACCATGCCATGCGATACGTTACATCAAGCTTCTTTCCGCTAGCGTTGTTGATATAAAGATTGAGTGACTGCGCCTGATCAATCCACTTCTGGCGCCGGCTTGCGCTATCGACCAACCATCGTGGTTCAACCTCGAAGGCTGTTGCGTACTTAGCTTTGAGATCTGACGGAATGCGGTCAATGGTCTGCACGCTGCCGTCGAAATATTTCAGATCATTCACCATGACCTTGTCCCAGAGGTCTCGACTCTTGAGATCGTTGACCAGGAAGGGATTGACCACGGTGAATTCCCCCGAGAGGTTCGATTTTACATACAGATTTTGATACGTGGGCTCGATGGACTGCGACACCCCTGTGATATTTGCAATGGTCGCTGTAGGCGCGATCGCCATCACATTGGAGTTGCGCATACCAGCTGCTGCCACCTTGGCTTTCAGGGCGTCCCAGTCGAGAGACTTGTCTTTATTGACCTCGATATATTTTTCACCGCGCTGCTCGATCAGCATATCTAGTGAATCCAATGGGAAAATGCCTCGACTCCACAGCGACCCCTCATAAGAGGAGTAGCTGCCACGCTCACTGGCCAACTCGCTAGAGGCTTCAATCGCAAAGTAGCTGATCGCTTCCATTGAACGGTCAGCAAAAGTCACTGCAGTGTCTGATCCATAGGGTGCGTCCATCTTGTAAAGCGAATCTTGGAAGCCCATCAAACCCAGACCGATCGGACGATGGCGGAAGTTAGATGTCTCGGCTTGAGGAACTGAGTAATAATTAATGTCAATTACGTTATCGAGCATGCGAATAGCGGTACGCACTGTGCCGCGCAGCTTGTCAAGATTCAGGTCGCCGTTCTCGATGTGCTGCGGCAGGTTGACCGAACCTAGGTTGCATACGGCTATCTCTTCCGCGTTGGTATTGAGCGTGATTTCCGTGCACAGATTGGAGGAGTGCACTACCCCACAATGCTGCTGGGGCGAGCGGAGGTTGCACGGATCCTTGAAGGTCATCCAGGGGTGTCCCGTTTCGAAAATCATACCCAACATTTTGCGCCACAGGTTTTGAGCCTTGAGTGTCTTGAAAAGTTTCAGCTCGCCTTTGCGCACCATTTCTTCGTACTGCTCATAACGATCCTCGAAGGCTTTGCCATAAAGGTCGTGCAGATCAGGCACGTCGTTGGGGGAGAACAGCGTCCAATCACCGTCCTCGAACACTCGCTTCATGAAGAGGTCCGGTATCCAGTTAGCCGTATTCATATCGTGGGTTCTGCGGCGATCGTCTCCGGTGTTCTTTCGTAGGTCCAAAAACTCCTCGATATCCATATGCCACGTTTCGAGGTACGCACAAACAGCGCCCTTGCGCTTTCCGCCCTGGTTGACTGCTACAGCAGTATCGTTGACGACCTTTAGAAACGGCACGATGCCCTGGCTCTTACCGTTGGTGCCCTTTATATAGGCACCCAACGCTCGTACTGGCGTCCAGTCATTACCTAAGCCACCAGCGAACTTGGATAGCATGGCGTTGTCCTGAATCGCGCCGTAGATGCCAAACAAATCATCTGGCACTGTCGACAGGTAACACGAGCTAAGCTGTG
This sequence comes from Halieaceae bacterium, assembly GCA_902631395.1. Classification (GTDB taxonomy): domain Bacteria; phylum Pseudomonadota; class Gammaproteobacteria; order Pseudomonadales; family Halieaceae; genus Luminiphilus. The sequence goes on from CACOYM010000008.1 coordinate 89,208, forward strand.
GCCGCAGCGTGCCTGAGTTAAAAAGGGTGGGCGTAGAACTCATATAGTCGAAACTTGACAGTAATCGGTAAAACTCAACGGCTCGTGCGTTCGGGTCGTCCTCGCGGGTGGCTAGACCCATGGCGACGCGCATAAAGAAAATCTGCGGCAGCTCGAAGCGTACTTCGTCACTGTGAATAAAGTAACGGTCATACAGCGTCTGCAGGCCAAGGTAGGTAAACTGCAGGTCACGATCAGCTTGCAGTGCCTCACCGAGCATGTCGAGGTCAAAATCAGCCAAGTTGGGGGCTAGTAACTCGAGCTCGATACCTCGCTGGATGTAGGCTTTCAGCGCTTTCGGATAAAACGTATCCATGTCCGCCTGAGTCGCCGACTCGGCCACGCCCATAAACGACAGACCCTCTGCACGCAGGTCATCCAGCAGCAACCGCGCTGCGGCATAACTGTAGTTTGGTTCTTGCTCAATGAGTGTTCTCGCAGTAATCACCAGTGACGTGCTGCACTCTTTTGCAGATACACCGTCGTAAAGATTGCGGAGGGCCTCATCGATAATCGCCGACTCGCTAACGTCCGCAAGGCCTGCGCAAGCTTCAGATACGATCGTGCTAATGCGGTCAATGTCTAGCGGAGCTCTGATGCCATCAGGGTGAACGATGTTGATACCTTTTGCGGCGGCCTGTGACTCAGGTGACAGCTCTATCTTGGCGTCGCGCTCCTGTCGACGCGCTTCACGATAAATCACGTAGTCCCGTGCGATTTTATGCTCGCCACCTCGCATCAGTTCCAGCTCTACTTGATCCTGAATATCTTCGATGTGCAAAGTGCCGCCAGAGGGCATACGACGCTTAAAAGTCGCAATGACCTGAGCCGTCAAGTTGGCGACCGTTTCATGAATCCTACTGCTGGCTGCCGCGGTTCCGCCTTCAACCGCCAAAAAGGCTTTGGTGATTGCCACGGTTATTTTGCTTTCTTCAAAAGGCACAACTGTCCCATTCCTTTTGATCACACGAAGCTGCCCGGGAGCTGTTGCGGATAATCTAGTCGGATTTGGATTTTCGCGAGTCGCTGCTGGAGTTGTGGCGACTTTTTTTTGTTCTACTGACTCACTGCCTGTTTGCATATTTTGGGTTGCCTCTGAAACGCCTTTCTTGTCGGATTCCTTTTTTCCGGGAACAGGCTCTAATTGAGCTTCGTGTGGTTTTTGGCGCTCAATACCTATATCTGGGGGTTTCCCCGACCGGAAACCCCAAGATAGGCGGGTCTGACTCACAATGCAAGCAGAGTATGCTGGGTCTTTTATGTGGACATTCTGTGAGTAATCGTGGGCCCGAGCGAGCCAGATGGCGCTAAGCCACTGAGTTTACTTCTTAATTTTCAGTTATCCCCGTGTGAAACAGTGCGTTGGCTTTTTTACGCGAAATTGGCGGAGAGTGGTGTTTCCCAGAATCCGGCGCTGCACGCGTGATGGCAGCAGAAGAGATTGTTAAAAAAGGGAGGTTGAATTAGCTCAGCCCAAGGGCGACCTGCTTGCTAGGAGCATTTCCATCAGTGCCTTTTGAGCGTGAAGCCGGTTTTCCGCTTCTTGCCAGATGACAGTACCGGGTGAGTCCATTAATTCCTCGCTGATTTCTTCACCGCGATGGGCAGGCAGACAGTGCATGTAGAGCGCGTCGGGAGCCGCCTTGTCGAGAAGCCGTCGATTGAGTTGATAGGGCGCTAGCCTGGTGCCGCGCGCCGTCTGCTCGTGCTCTTGCCCCATCGAAGCCCACACGTCGGTGATTAACAGATCTTTTCCCTTTACCGCTTCGGTTGGATCACGCTCTACACGCACGTGGTTGCCACAGTCCGAGAGAAGTTTGGCGTCGGGGTCGTAGCCTTCCGGGCAGGCGACCACTAGCTCAAAATCAAGGCGTCGGGCTGCATTCATCCAAGAGTGGCAAACGTTGTTGCCATCACCTAACCAACAGACTCTGCGGCCGCTGATCTCGCCACGCGTTTCAAAATAGGTTTGCAGGTCGGCAAGAATTTGGCAGGGGTGATGGTCATCAGTTAGACCGTTAATGACTGGTACTCTCGAATGCGCCGCAAACGACTCGACATCGGCGTGGGAGAAGGTTCTTATCATGACGATGTCGACCATCGAGGAAATCACTTTCGCGGTGTCTGCGATCGGTTCACCACGGCCGAGCTGTGTGTCTTGGCCCGAGAGGAAGAGTGCGCTGCCCCCTAGTTGGGCCATGCCAGCCTCAAAAGATACCCGTGTGCGGGTCGAGGCTTTGGTGAAAATCATTGCCAGCACTTTACCTTCCAATGTCTTGTGTGGCCGACCTTGATCCCGCAGTGATTTCAGCTCAATGGCCCTCTTGATAAGACTGTGGATCTCATTCGCACTCAGATCCATTAGGGTCAAAAAATGTTTTGGCTCCGTCATGCGCGACCTTCCTGAAGCGCAACGTTATTGAGTATATCCGCAATACCCGCACCCAGCTCACCCGCCTGTTCTGTGCTCATCACCAAAGGAGGCAGTACGCGAATGGTGTCGCCGCCTGCTACGTTTAAAAGTAGGCCTCTCGCAAGTCCTTGCGCAACAATTTGATCCGTGGTGGTGGTGGGCTGAATGCCGATCATGAGACCACGACCCCTGACTTCCGCGATCAGTGCAGGGTCAACAATGTGATTGTGGAGTGACTCCAACAGTGCCTCACGAATGCATCCCGCCTGTTGCATGATGGGCTCCTCGATAAGGGTGCTCAGCACAGCTTGTGCTGCCGCGCAGCATAATGGATTACCGCCATATGTAGACCCGTGGTCCCCAGGACCTAGCTGTTCTGATGCCTCACCCTTGGCCATACAGACGCCGATTGGTAAACCGTTGCCCAGACCTTTGGCAGTCAATAAAACATCCGGTGTTACGCCCAACTGCTCGAAGACATAGGTCGACCCGCAGCGGCCGTTACCGGTTTGTACCTCATCGAATATCAGTAGCCATCCGTTTTGCGTGCAACGCTGCCGGAGCCCTTCCAGGTAGTCGGTGTCCAGTGGTCGGATACCGCCCTCACCCATAATCGGCTCAACCATAATCGATACGATATCGTCGCGTTCGGCTGCTAGGGAGTCGATTGTCGCCAAGTCGTTTGGCGTGACGTGAAGGAAGCCCTCCAAGAGTGGTCCAAATCCCTGGCGTATTTTGTTGTTGCCTGTGGCTGAGAGCGCGCCCAGTGTGCGCCCATGAAAGGCACCAGCCAGCACGATCATTTTTGGAGAGACAATGCCTCTAGAGTGCCCGAGGCGCCGAGCAAGTTTGATGGCCGCCTCATTAGCTTCCGCACCAGAGTTACAGAAAAACATATTCTCCATGCCTGTGAGACTGCGCAATTGATCCGCAACAGCTTCCTGTAAGCCGATATGAAAGAGATTGGAGGTATGGACGAGCCGCTTGGCCTGTTCGGTAATGGCCTCTGTCACCCGCGGATGCTGATGCCCCAAGTTGGTGACGGCAATACCGGATACGCCGTCCAGGAAAGAACGTCCATCGGTGTCATACAGCACAGCGCCCTCGCCGTGAGTGAACGTCACGGGTAAGCGACCGTAGGTCGGCATAATGGCGGTGGGTGCTTCAGGCATCGTTCTAAGTGCTAGCGCAGGCTGGGGTTCAAGATTAGCGGAGCCGGTGGCTGAGTCAAATTGCCGGGTCTGCATTTTGCCGCTGTAAACCCTGCCTCAAAGCGGCACTCGTATTACAATATCGTTACCCAAACACACTACTCGGAGCGGTTCGCCGCCCGCACGGAGACAAGCATGGATATCATGGATACCATCCGCGAGCAAATAGAAGGCAATCGGGTCCTCCTCTACATGAAGGGGTCACCCAACCAACCGCAGTGTGGTTTCTCTGCTCGCACCGTTCAGGCACTCATGGCCTGTGGCGAGCGTTTTGCTTATGTGGACATCCTCAGTAACCCCGAGATCAGGGCGAATCTCCCTACCTACGCCAATTGGCCCACCTTCCCTCAGCTCTGGGTTGATGGGGAGTTGGTGGGCGGTTGCGACATTGTTTGTGACTTGGAGTCTGCCGGTGAATTGAAAGAGTTGGTAGCGGGCGCTGCCGGGACGTCAGATGACGCCTGACTCTTAAACAGGAAAGCACCATGAATATCAAATTCGCGATGACAGAGATGGGGCGAGCTGCCCGCGATGCTGAGCGTATGGTGGCAGGGGCCAGTGTCGAGCAGCGCAATCAAGCACTCATAGAGATTCAGCGGGCTTTGGCCTCTGATCGCGACCGGTTACTCGCTGCTAACGCGCAGGACCTCGAGATCGGTCGCCAGAGCGACCTAGATGCGGCCTTACTGGATCGTCTCGCCGTCACCCCGGCACGACTTGACGTGTTGGAGGAGGGGTTGTCTCAGGTGGCCGCGTTACCTGACCCCATTGGTCAAATCAGCGATGAGCGCGTCATGCCCTCGGGGATTTCGGTGGGGACGATGCGTGTCCCTTTGGGTGTCATCGGATTGATTTATGAGTCCAGGCCCAACGTGACGATTGAAGCTGCCTCACTGTGTTTGAAAGCAGGCAATGCCGTCATCCTCCGCGGCGGGTCTGAGGCTATTCACTCCAACACTGCGCTCGGTGAGTCGCTAACGAGTGGACTGGCAGCGGCCGGCTTGCCCGCGGGTGCGGCGCAAGTGGTACCCTTTGTGGATCGCGCCGCGGTTAGCGCGCTGGTGACCATGCCGGAATTTATTGATCTGGTAGTGCCGCGGGGTGGCAAGGGTTTGATTGAGCGTGTCATGGCCGAGAGTCAGGTGGCGGTCCTGAAGCACCTCGACGGCATCTGCCATGTGTATATCGACTCGGAGGCTGACACCGAAAAAGCACATCGTATTGCCGTCAACGCCAAGACCCAGCGTTATGGCACCTGCAATACGATGGAGACACTCCTCATTGCCAAGGCGCAAACCGGAATGTTGCCCGCGCTCGTAACTGCGCTTCAGGAAGAAGGTGTCGAGGTCAGAGGATGCGACGGTGCGCGCGACGCGGCACCAGCCATTGTAGTCGACGCGACAGAGGCTGACTGGGCGACCGAGTATCTCGCTCCGGTTCTTTCGATTAGGGTCGTTGACGGGGTCGACGAGGCGATGGCTCATATCGCGCAATATAGCTCCAATCACACCGAGAGCATTGTGACGGAAAATAAAGCTACTGCCGCACGATTCCTACGAGAGGTCGATTCCGGCTCGGTCATGCACAACGCCTCGACCCGGTTCGCAGACGGATTTGAGTATGGACTGGGTGCCGAGATTGGCATTTCGACTGGCAAGCTCCATGCCCGAGGGCCGGTCGGACTAGAGGGTCTAACCTCACGCAAATACATCGTGAGGGGTGATGGTCACATTCGTCAGTGAGTGCGGCACTGATCCCAGCTCCTCGTGGAGAGAGGTAAGATCTCCATGACGCTCGGACGACTTCATCCGCTGGGTATGCTTGGCGGTGCCTTTGATCCGGTTCACATTGGACACTTGCGCGGCGCGATGGCGGTTCGTGAGGAGCTGGCGCTGCAGCGCGTCGATTTGATTCCCGCGGCGCAATCGCCTCTGAAGCGCGACGCAGCAATTCCGAGAGCACACCGGTTGGCGATGCTGCGAATCGCAGTGGATGACGTCCCCGGTCTTGAGGTTGATGCGAGAGAACTGGAGCGAGCGGGCCCTTCCTATACGATCGACACGCTCATCGCAGCGCGCGCCGAGTATGGTGAAGAGCGGCCACTGTTCTGGATCGTCGGCTCCGACATCCTGGCTACTCTGCGGCAGTGGGCTCGTTGGCAGGAGCTACTTGATTATGCGCACCTTGTCGTCATGGCTAGGCCCAGAGCAGACGCGCCTGATCATCAGGTTGCAGAATGGATCACAGCACATCTAAAAGAGGGCGCGCAGGCAGTCACACAGCCGGCTGGTGGTGTGGTCCTTGTGAGGCAACCATTGCTAGACATCGCCTCGTCACAGATCAGGTCCCTGATTGCCGCAGGCGGTGATCCCCGTTTCCTCATGCCCGACGCGGTAATGGAGTATATTGAACACCACAACCTTTTTAATAGCGGCAGCGCATGACGGTAGAACAATCGGGTAACAATCCTGCGCAGGGCGGTGTTCTTCTAAGTGTCGCGCAAGATGCTCTGGAAGATCTTAAGGCGGTTGAGCCCGTGGTGCTGGATGTTCGCTCATTAAGTTCGGTGATGGACTATCTGATTGTCGCCAGCGGCACCTCGAGCCGGCACGTGAAGTCTTTAGCTGACAATGTGCTGACAAAGGCTAGGGAACAGGGTGTCAGGCCGTTGGGTATCGAGGGTGAGCGTGCAGGCGAGTGGGTGTTGGTGGATTTTGGTGATGTCGTGGTGCACGTGATGCAACCTGCTGCGAGGAGTTTTTACGACCTTGAGCGTCTGTGGTCGGTGCAAGCGGAGCAGTCGCAAGACAACTGATGCGATTACGTGTGCTGGCAGTAGGGCAAAAAATGCCAGAATGGGTAGCGGAGGGCGTCGCGGAATACTCGCGCCGCATGCCAAAACAATACTCGGTCGAGTGGGTTGATATTGCGCCAGCCAAGCGAGGTACCGCTTCTCCGCGACGATATCGCGAACAGGAAGGTAAGTTGATTCTGTCGCGCCTTGCTCAGACAGACCACCTTGTCGCGCTCGATGTGACGGGAAGCACCATCAGCACCGAGAAAATTTCAGACCGATTCGACGAATGGCAAATGCAGGGTCAGCATGTGAGTATTGTTATCGGCGGACCAGATGGGCTGGATGCCTCTGTGCTACGACGGTCTGCAGAGCGGTGGTCATTTGGACGTATTACGCTGCCGCACTACCTGGTGCGCGTCATTCTCGCGGAACAGCTTTATCGCGTTTGGTCGGTGCAAGCTGGCCACCCCTATCACCGGGGTAATTGATGCTCCGCCCTATGGATGCGCTGAGGGATACCCGCCGCGAGTGGGCAATCAACCGTTCCCGGTTGGTTGCCGCTTTTTTAGGCATCTCAGTGTTGCTTACGGTGCTTATCTACCGTTTCTACTCCCTGCAGATTACCCAGCATGACGATTTTCTAACCCAGTCCGACCGCAACCGTATCCGCGTCGAGGCGATCCCACCCCCGCGGGGACAAATTGTCGATCGCAAAGGCCGTGTGGTGGCCGGAAACAGACCGACTTTTGTTGTTGGGGTGATTCTCGAGCGCAGCGGGGATTCCGACGCATTGATTGAGACCTTGGCGAAGCGTTTGTCTTTAACTGAGTTCGAGCTGGAAGCTTTTCGTGAGCGCTCTTCCCGAAGACGCCCTTTCGAGGCAGTGCCACTTAAGTTGGGCCTCGACGATACGGCACTCGCATCAGTGGCGGTGGATTTGCATCAGCTGCCCGGGGTGGTGGTGGATGCTCAGCTGACTCGCTATTACCCTTACGGCCATGAGTTGGGTCACGTTTTGGGTTACGTGGGGCGAGTCAGCGCTGACGATCTGACAGAGCTTGATCAGGCTCGGTATCAAGGTACCCTGCATACGGGGAAAGTAGGACTTGAAAAACGCTACGAACCGTTGCTGCATGGCAAGCCCGGTTTTCAGCACGTCGAGACCAATGCTCACGGCCGTGTGTTGCGTGTGCTGGACCGGCAGTCCCCGGAGCCAGGTCAAGACCTAAGCCTCTATTTGGACTTAGATCTGCAGCGTGCAGCTGTGGCTGCGTTGGGGGACCAACGCGGCGCAGTGGTCGCTCTGGATCCTCTGACCGGAGGGGTTTTGGCGATGGTGTCCAACCCCGGTTATGACCCGAATTTATTTGTTGAGGGGATCAGCTACGCTGACTATGCAGAGTTGAGGGGATCGATGGATACGCCGCTCCTTAATCGCGCGGTGCAGGGTCAGTACCCGCCTGGGTCTACTATCAAGCCAATGTTAGCTTTGGGTGGACTGGTTGAGGGTTACATTACTCCGGAGACAGCAGTTTCTGATCCAGGATGGTATCAATTGCCCGGTGATGATCGGCGATATCGTGATTGGACGCTGAGAGTGCGAGGGTCCGGTCATGCCGACAAGGTTGATCTGAGGATGGCCATAGCCGAGTCCTGCGATACCTACTATTACGAGCTCGCTCATCGCATGGGGATTGATACGATGGCAAAGTTGCTGGCTCCTTTTGGGTTAGGTCAGGCGACCGGGATTGATACGACCGGAGAGCAACGAGGAATCTTGCCCAGCACCGAATGGAAGCGCAGCGCATTGGGAGAGGCATGGTTTCCAGGCGAGACTATCAGCGCTGGCATCGGCCAGGGATACATGTTGGCGACGCCCTTGCAGCTCGCGCAAGCTACGTTGGTGATCGCCAACAGAGGACAGAGTTTTGTACCGTCATTGGTCCACCGTGTCGGTGGGTTAACAGTAGGGGGCACAAAGCGACAGTCTTTATCTGTTGCCGATGAGCATTGGCAGGCAATATTGGCAGGGATGATAGACGTAGTGCATTCGCCCCGCGGGACTGCTGCGTCGATTGCTGAGGGTATCGACTATCGAATAGCGGGTAAGACGGGCACCTCGCAAGTCATCAGCATTGCTCAGGACGCGGTCTACGACGAGGACGTGATCAGTGAGCGTAACCGGAACCACGGACTATTCGTTGCCTTTGCGCCCGCAGAGAATCCAAATATCGTAGTGGCGGTAATTGCTGAAAATGGTGGGGGGAGTAGCGCTGCGTATCCCATTGCACGGCGCGTCATAGATTCGTGGCTTGTGGAGTAGAGAGATGTCTGAGTACGTGCGCTTTCTTGAGGGCTCCGGCAGAGATTTCTCCCGACCAAAAACACTGGCAGAACGTCTCCACCTCGATTTGGTGCTGCTGTCGCCCATCATTACTCTGGCAGCTATGGGGATGTTCGTTCTGTTTAGCGCAGCGGATGGCGACTGGGATACCGTTGCGCGACAGGCACGCAATTTTGTCATTGGCTTTGGCGTGCTTTTAGTGGTTGCGCAGCTGCGGCTAGATACTTTGGAGCGCTTGGCGCCTATGCTGTACCTTGCGGCGCTACTACTTCTCTTGCTGGTGCCGCTCTTCGGCGTTGGCAGCAAAGGTGCGCAACGATGGCTGAGTTTAGGATTTATTCGCTTTCAGCCATCGGAAATCATGAAAGTAATGATGCCCCTTGCAGTGGCGGCTTTGATAGTGAGGCGCGGACTGCCTCCCCGCCCGAGAGTCACCCTTACCGCACTGTTAATCGTTGGATTTCCCGCCGCCATAATTGCCTCTCAACCTGATCTCGGAACGGCAATTTTGGTGGCGGCTAGCGGCATGTTTGTCGTGTTTATGTCGGGCGTCAGTTGGTGGCAGATACTTAGCGGCGCAGTAGCGGCGGTCGCGTGTGTGTGGCCTGCGTGGCTGTTTTTGCTCCGCGACTATCAAAAGCAGCGGATACTAACTTTGTTCAACCCCGAGGCAGATAAGCTGGGGGCAGGATGGAATATTATCCAGTCGAAAACTGCGATTGGCTCGGGAGGGTGGTCTGGTAAGGGATGGCTGCAGGGCACACAGTCTCAGTTGGACTTCCTGCCTGAGAGCCAAACAGATTTTATTATCGCTGTTTTGGCTGAGGAATGGGGATTGAGGGGGGTGCTACTCCTTCTGATCCTCTACGGATTGATCGTGGCGCGTGGGCTTTGGATCAGTTTTACCGCACAAACGAGTTATGGGCGCTTGCTAGCGAGTGCTGTCACGCTGACCTTCTTCGTCTACGTAGTGGTCAATATGGGCATGGTGGCGGGTATTCTCCCTGTAGTGGGTGTACCGCTGCCTCTGGTGAGTTTTGGTGGTACATCTATTGTCACACTTCTGCTTGGTTTTGGAATTCTCTCAGCAATTAGTGCGGAGAGAAGGATAATTTCGCGATGACTGCTGGTTTGAATCTGCTATCTCCATTACGTTTTTTCGGTCCAGGACACTTCATGGTTTCGCTGTTTCAGCTTCTCTGTATGGTCTCGGTTATGAACGCGTTCGCCGGCGACTACAGCGGCTATGAAGCTGCACACGCGGTGATTGTGGCGGCCGAGGAAGCGGGAGTAGATCCCGGTTGGGCTGAGACACTGATAGGCGATGCAGACAGGCAAGAGAGTATCCTCGACGCGATTGCGCGACCCGCAGAGAAGACCAAACCCTGGCACGAGTATCGGAAAATTTTCGTTACCGATAACCGTATTCGCGAGGGCGCCAGATTTTGGGATGAGCATGCCGCAGCATTGTCTGATGTATCACAACGCACTGGGGTGCCAGTAGAAGTTATCGTCGCAATCATCGGTGTAGAGACCTTTTATGGCCGCATTATGGGGAGGTACAGGGTCATTGATGCGTTGTCGACGTTGGCTTTCGATTACCCAAAGCGCTCGGCTTTCTTTACAAAGGAACTCGAGCAGTTCCTCATTTTAGCTTGGGAATCAGGCAAGGATCCCCTTCAACTGAAGGGTTCCTACGCGGGCGCCATGGGGTATGGGCAGTTTATGCCCTCTAGTTATAGAGCCTACGCGCTCAGCATAGACGGCAGTGGTGCCGCTGATATCTGGGACAACCCTAAGGATGCGATCAGCAGTGTCGGAAATTATTTGCGTGCCCACGGGTGGCGGAAAGGGGAGCAGGTGGTAGTAGATGCTCTGTCGGCTGCTGACCAGTCGTCGGTATTTTCATCTGGCTTGAGACCGAATAAAACGGTCGGTCAGTTAGCTTTAGATGGTGTGCGCCCTGCAGAAACGCTCACGCCGGAGACTGTTGTGACACCAATAAGGCTAGATGAGGAAAATGGGCCCCGCTATTGGTTGGGTTTGCAAAATTTTTATGTCATCACCCGCTACAACCGCAGTGCGATGTATGCCATGGCGGTCTGGGAACTGAGTCAGGCTGTTGCGTTGCTGCGCTCCAACTCATGAAACAGCCGAGGAGTGGAAACGCTGCCTGTTGCTGCGCGGCGATGCTTTGGCTCTCCTTTTGCGGGGTCGCCACTGCTAAGAAAGAAATTTCTGACGGACCACCGTTGCACTCCAAAAAGTCCGACTGGCGAGATGCTACACCTATATCAGGTCCCGTTTCCCCGCGGGGGAATAGAAGTCCCTACATGGTAAGGGGACGGAGTTATGAGGTTTTGGATTCTCCCAGCCAATATCGCGAATCTGGCACTGCTTCCTGGTACGGCACCAAATTTCACGGAAAGCGGACAGCTAATGGTGAGATCTACAGTCTTTTTGCACCAACCGCGGCGCATCGCTCACTGCCCCTGCCTAGCTACGTTCGCGTCACTAATCTGGCCAATGACCGGAGCGTTTTACTGAGGGTCAACGATCGTGGCCCCTTCCGCGATGATAGGATAATTGACTTGTCTTATGGTGCTGCCCTCGCACTCGGCTTTGCTGAGCAGGGGATAGCGCCTGTTTTGGTTGAGGCAGTTAGCCAGGCAGAGCCAAGTGGCAGTTGGGTCGTGGCCTCAAACCGATATCGATATTTACAGTTGGGAGCTTATCTGTCTCTAGACGGTGCCCAGAAGGTTTCAAAACACACAAGTACGCAACCAGGGTGGCAATTTCCTGTTGCGATAACTAAGGCGGAGGTGAACGGGCAACAGTTTCATCGTGTCAGAGTCGGACCATTTGCGGATCTCGTATCTCTGGAACGGGCCCGGGATGTGTTGATCGACGCTGGCTTTCCATCACCACAACGTCTTCCATAACAGAAAGATTGTGGTCCGGCTCATCGCGGGCTTACACTGCTGCCCGTCTAAAAACGGTGCCTACGGGAGATTCCAGATATGCTAGGAATGAAAGAGAGACCGCTTATCCCAGTGTGGTGCTTCTTCGCCGGACTCGCATTTCCATTCATCGCGGCCGCTAACGCGCCGCTGGTACCCTCTCCACCAAGGATCAATGCAGACTCTTATTTGCTGATAGATTTTGATACAAGTGCGGTGCTGGTCGAGAACAATGCCGATCTGCAGCTCCCGCCTGCTAGCCTGACGAAGTTGATGACTGCTTACATTTTGGCCGAGGAGGTAGCGCTTGGGCGTTCGGCCCTAGATGACATTGTGCGTGTTAGCCGCAATGCGTGGTCCCAGAATCCTGTTTTTCAGGGATCCTCCCTGATGTGGATTGAGCCGGGCAAGCCCGTCACTGTTGGAGAGCTTGAGCGAGGTATAGTGATTTCTTCCGGGAACGATGCCACTGTTGCCATCGCGGAGCATATCGCGGGTAGTGAGGCGGCGTTCGTCGACTTAATGAATCAATACGCGGAGAAAATGGGTCTGACCGGCACCCACTTTGAGAACAGTCATGGCCTGCCGCATCCTGATCATCTGGCGACGGCGCGCGATTTGGCCAGCACTGCCGTCGCAGCGATACGCGACCACCCCGAACGGTACGCTATTTACAAGGAACAGAGCTACACTTACAACGATATTACTCAGTACAATCGAAATCAACTGCTGCGCGAGGACGACTCTGTAGATGGCCTGAAGACGGGCTACACCAGCGTCGCGGGCTACGGCCTGGTCGCGTCGGCGAAACGCGATGGTATGCGGCTGGTATCCGTCGTGATGGGCAGCAGCTCGACATCGAGTAGGAAGGCCGAGACTCGGAGCTTGCTTAATTACGGTTTTCGTTTTTTCGAGACTCTGAGACCGCTGCATGCAGGGAGCACCCTCAGCGAGGAGCGGGTGTGGAAAGGCCAGACACAGCAGGTATCGATCGGCGTATTGCAAGATGTGGTGCTGACGTTACCGCGCAGCACTGCTGACGTGACGATCGAGATCGTCATCAACGATCCTTTGGTCGCACCGCTTGCGGTGGGCGACGTTGCCGGTCGGGTCCAGCTGACGCGCGCGGGTGAGTCGGTTACCGAGGTGCCGCTTCAGGTTCTGGAAGCGGTTGAAGCCGCCGGTTTCACCGCGCGGCTGTGGGACAGTATTGTGCTGTGGTTTCAGCAGCTATTGGCGTGATGCTTGATGAGTCAGGACACACCCAAGATCACCTTTCCTTGTGAGTACCCGATCAAGGTACTAGGGCGTGCAGTGGGCGCTTTTGAGCCCACAGTGATGACAATCTTTCGTCAGAGAGCACCGGGCTTCTCCGAGGAGCGGGTCGTGGTGAAGCCGTCCCGAAACGGTACCTTCCACTCGATTACGGTGACCATCGAAGCGCAGAGTGAGGCACAGCTGCGGCAAATACACGAAGATTTGATGGGCACCGGGTTGGTGTCGATGGTGATCTGAATCCATGCAATGTCGCCGTCTGGGTGTGGTGGACTATCATCTCACGTTTGATGCGATGAAACGCTTCACCGCCGAACGCACCGCAGAGACCGAGGACGAAATCTGGTTGCTGCAGCATCCACCGGTCTACACGCAGGGGCTGACCGGCCGTGCCGAGCATGTCCTCAATGCCGGTGCGATCCCGGTTATTCAAATTGATCGGGGTGGTCAGGTGACCTACCACGGTCCGGGACAGTGGGTAGTCTATGTTCTTTACGATTTGCGCCGCGCGGATGTGAATATCCGCGAGTTGGTGACGCTTTTGGAAAACGCGGTGATTGCCCTGTTGGGCGAGTGGGGTCTGTCGGCTTCTGGCGATCCTTCGGCCCGCGGCGTCTACATTGATGGACGCAAGATTGCGGCACTGGGCCTCAAGGTGAGTCGCGGTCGCGCTTATCACGGCCTGTCGCTGAACGTGGATATGGATCTTGCACCGTTTAAAGGTATCAATCCCTGCGGCTATCAAGGGCTCGAGGTGACTTCTATGGCGGCATTGCTAGGAGAACGATGCCCAGCTATGGAGACAGTGGCGGAGTCGCTTTTGGCGCAGTTGGTGTCGGCGCTACCGACGCCCGCCTGACGCGAGTGCTATTGGCTGGCATAATCCCGCCTCCTTGAGGATCCCTTATGTCTGAATTACAGCGCGACATCGATGCGCGTCGCACCTTTGCCATCATCTCGCACCCCGACGCGGGTAAAACAACGATGACGGAAAAGCTGTTGCTGCTCGGTCAAACCATTCAGGTGGCGGGGTCGGTGAAGGGTAAAAAAGGACCCCACGCCACCTCTGATTGGATGGCGCTGGAGCAGGAGAGGGGTATTTCCGTGACATCCTCGGTTATGCAATTTCCGTACCGTGATCGCTGGGTCAATCTCCTTGATACTCCGGGTCACGAGGACTTCTCCGAAGACACCTACCGAACCCTAACCGCCGTCGATTCAGCATTGATGGTAATCGATGGCGCGAAGGGTGTGGAAGAACGGACGATTAAACTTATGAACGTGTGCCGACTTCGAGACACGCCCATCATGACCTTTGTGAACAAGCTCGACCGCGATATTCGCGACCCGATTGAGTTGGTCGATGAGGTGGAAGAAGTACTGGGTATTGCCGGCGCGCCCATCAACTGGCCTATTGGCATGGGTCGTGATTTTCGCGGGGTGTACAACTTGTATACCGATACGATTCACCGCTACCACGCCGGCCAGGGTGCCGTGCTGGCGGATGATGATGCGATTTCAGGATTAGCCACTGACGAGGCTCGCGCGCTGCTTGGCGAGGAGTATGGCCAGTTCCTCGAAGAGATTGAACTGGTCCGGGGCGCGTCGCATGAATTTTCTCTGGGCGAGTTTCTCAAGGGCCAGATAACACCCGTTTTCTTCGGTACCGCGCTGGGTAACTTTGGCGTGCGGGAAATGCTCAATGACTTTGTTGAGTGGGCACCGGCACCACAGCCCCGGGACGCGTCGGATCGGACGATTGAGGCGTCACAACCCAACTTCACTGGCTTCGTTTTCAAAATTCAGGCAAATATGGACCCCAAGCACCGTGACCGAATTGCCTTTATGCGGATTTGTTCAGGCCGCTACGACAAGGGCATGAAGATGCGACATGTGCGCATCGATAAGGATGTGCGGATTGCCGATGCCGTCACCTTCACAGCGGGGGACCGCACGCTCGTCGAGTCGGCGGTGGCAGGAGACATTATTGGTTTGCATAACCACGGCACCATTCAGATTGGCGATACATTTACCACGGGCGAGGTGATCCGCTTTACTGGTATTCCTCACTTTGCGCCGGAGTTGTTCAGGCGCATCCGCCTCACCGACCCCATGAAAACCAAAGCGCTACAAAAAGGTTTGCAACAGCTGTCGGAAGAGGGGTCGACGCAGGTGTTCTCGCCGCTCAACAACAGCGATCTGATTGTGGGTGCGGTTGGGCAACTGCAGTTCGATGTCGTCGTGTACCGATTGGCCGACGAATACAAAGTTGAGGCGATCTATGAGCCGGTCAATATTTATACTGCGCGATGGATTGAAGCAGAGGACGAGCGAAAGCTCGACGAATTCCGCAAGAAGGCAGCCGAGCACCTCTCGGAGGACGGCGGAGGCCACCTAACTTATTTGGCACCGACGCGGGTCAATTTATCGCTAATGGAAGAGCGCTGGCCCGATATTCGCTTTAGAGAGACCCGTGAACACTAAGGCACGCTAGAGTAAGGCTTCAATGTCGCTGGCAATGGCTTCCGGCTTGGTCGACGGGGCGAAGCGCTTCACTACCTCGCCTTGTTGATTCACCAGAAACTTCGTGAAGTTCCACTTGATGCGCTTACTGCCCAGTGCGCCCGGGGCCTGCTCTTTAAGATGTGCATATAGCGGATGGCTGGCAGCACCATTGACCTCAATCTTGCTAAACAGCGGGAAGCTGATTTGGTAGTTGAAGTCGCAGAACGACTGGATTTCCTCTTCGCTACCCGGCTCTTGTCCGCCAAATTGATTGCAGGGGAAGGCCAGTACGGAGAAGCCCCGCTCACCATAGGTTTGATGCAGTGATTCCAGGCCAGTGTACTGGGGAGTAAACCCGCATTTGGACGCGGTGTTCACAATTAATAGGACTTTGCCCTGATAGTCGTTGAGGTCCTGAGGCTTGCCGTTCGCCAGAACCGCGGAAAAATCCATCACAGTTGTCATTATAACCTCCTTTACGGTGCGCAACGTCCGCGCACGGCCGGACTATTGGCGGCTGCCGCGACGGTAGGTCCGCTTTATCGATATTGACTCGTTGGGGTGGGCACTATACGTGACGGTGGATGATGTATGAATGAAGCGCAGGGACGAATGATCAGGGCACTCTTTCACATTACCAGATAGGTTTCCAGCTCAAAGTCCGTCACACGACGCTCAAATTCCAGCAGCTCCTGCTTCTTGAGTTCGCTATACGCAAATTGAAATGCGGACGAGAGCGTGTCACTGACCGCGTCCGACTGTGAAAAGCGATGAATGGCTTCCGCCATGTTGGCCGGCAGGCATAGGTTGCCCTCGTCTCCGACCCAGGCGTTGCCGCTAATGGGATCAGCCGGTTTGAGTTGCCCTTCTATCCCGATGGCAATACCCGCCAGCAAGGCAGCGACGGCGAGATAGGGATTGCTATCGGCGCTTGCTACGCGGTGTTCAATGCGGGTGGCGTGGCTTGGACTGGCGGGGATTCGTACCGCAGTGGTTCGATTGTCGTAGCCCCAATTCGGCTGGGTGGGCGCGTGATTGCCCGCTTGAAATCGTCGATAGGCGTTGTAACTGGGCGCGAAGATCAGGTGGCTATCACGCATGAGCGCCAGGCATCCCGCGACGGCTTGCTTGAGCAGCGGCGCGCCCTCGGTGTTACCGCTATCGAATGCATTGTCATTGTCTGCGGTCATAAGGCAGCAATGCACGTGCATACCATTGCCTGCCTGGTTTTCCATCGGTTTCGGCATGAAGCTGGCGGTGACACCGAAGCGTTCCGCCACTGCGCGGATACTGCGTCGCATACGAATGATCTGATCACAGTAAGCGAGCGGATCATCCGAGTAAGCGACGTTTATCTCATACTGCGCCGGCGCCGCTTCTTTCAGCACGCCCTCGAAAGGCAGGCCTTGAACGGCAAAACTGTCTTTCAGAGTATTGAGCAACGCCTCGTGCTCATCCAGCGCGCTCAACCCGTATAAATTGCCGCCCGTCTCACTCTCAGGTGGGAGTGCGTCGCGAAGTGATTCCCCCTCAGCGGATTTTTTGAATAAGTTGAATTCGAGTTCGATGGCTACGCGTGGCCTTAATTGCTGGTCGGCCAGCCTCTGGACCACGCGCGCCAGTACCTGTCTCGGGTCCGAGAGCAGCGGTCCGCCATCGTCCTTGAACATGGTCAGTATCACTTGGGCTTTATCGATGCGGTCTGTCCCTGAGAGCGGGACGAGGGAGCCGGGCACGGCCCTGCACCAGCCGTCGATGTCACCATTGTCGAGTGCAATTCGCGGGACGTCGCGCCCCCAAATGTCCTGGGCAACGGCGGACTTGGGCAGTTTGACCCCCTCTTGCAACAGAGTAGGCAGTTTCTCGATAGGTAGCCATTTTCCCCGGGCCGCACCGTTGCAGTCGGTAATCAATGCCTCGACCGTCTCGATAGCGGGGTGCTGAAATAACAGCGAATCGGTGTCTGAGTACATTTCAGGGTTCTCTCCTAGGTGCTGGAGTTTACTCCTGAGCCCTTACACTCACCAGTCAATCGGTTGGGTGCGCCACCGTGTCTGCCGCGCGTCGCGAACCTCGTCGGGCCAGTGCTCGCTGCCGATGGAGCCGTTGTAAGCGTCCAGAGCGCAGGACAGGTGCTGGTCTTAACGACCCAGAAAGAACTTCAGAATATGCCAGCCGTGTCTTAAATTGGTGGCGGTATCGGTGAGGTTGTCCTTCGGTCGGCCCAATTCGTTTTTCCAAAACGGCATAGCCTGCATTAGGTTTTATGCACCGGCTCGCAACACCGCGTAGCGATCAAAGTGGCTCTCGACTTCGATTACCGCCAGCACTAACTCGGGGGAAGATCGACTCGGCTCGCCTGCTGATGAACCTGAGTAAGCAGATCGAAACGTTCTTGCGCGTCCGGGACCAACGGTCCAGACGCTACTGCATGTCGACCAGCCAGACCTCGGCATCAAAGCGATCCTAGAACCCGTTGTCTTCGCTCAGCACTGTGCTTAGGTAGGCAGATAGCGCGGCGCTATCGTCATCCGGGGCGGCTCGGGAAATGCCTGGTAGTGACCTCATGCCAAGCACAAGCGTTACAACCCAGCACGTGTTTCATTCGTCGGTGAGGTGCTGCTGTATGCGACCGAGGATCTGGTCTGGTGGGATCATCTCGGTCTCACCGGAACGCCTCAAAGTGAGCTCGAGCTTGCCTTCTGCCAGAGACCGTTCACCCACCGTGACGCGCAGCGGCATACCGAGCAATTCCATCTCGGCGAATTTGACGCCGGGACGTTCGGCACGGTCGTCCATGAAAACGGACAGACCCGCTGTCTCGCACGCCGAGTAGAGCGCTTCTGTGGCCTCGCGAACGGTCTCTGACTTGTCCAACCCGAGCGGCACGATTGCCAGATCAAAAGGCGCCATGGCGGCGGGCCAGATAATCCCGTTCTCATCGTGGTTTTGTTCGATTGCCGCGGCAACAATGCGCGTGATACCGATGCCATAGCACCCCATGATCATGGGTTGGCTGCGGCCCTGCTCGTCCAGGACGGTGGCGTTCATGGTTTCCGAGTACTTGGTGCCAAGCTGGAAAATGTGTCCCACTTCGATGCCGCGGCGAATCTCCAGCGTGCCTTCTCCGCAAGGACTTGCGTCGCC
>CACOYM010000009.1 GCA_902631395.1 Halieaceae bacterium
AGTATGGGAACCCCGATAGTGACCAGGTCATTAGCGGCATGGCGCATGAGTTTGCCCAAGTGGTTACCCAGACCCGCAATATCGCCGATACCCAATTGGTTTGCGAGGGCGCCATAGCCGAGCTCTGGATGCGCAATGCACAGTGTTTCGCGGGTGCGCCAGCCGAGCCGCCTGCGCCGGGCATAAGGCGCACCAAATCCCCTGCCTGAGCGCAAGGCGGGTGCCTCGCTATTGGCTAATGCTTGCCCTAGCGGGCCGATAAGATAAAAGGTTCAAAGCGTTTACGGATATTGCGAGGCAATGAAGCGCGATGAGGACGCAGGGATGTCTGTAACGCCGAGAGATTGTCACTGATCTAAGTCGATGCGATTCATCATTCTACGGTGCCCCAGCCAAAAGAGCTCCGCATCTGAGTAGCCCGTGATGCGATCCAACTCCTGACAGTTCCGAATTTGTAAAAAAACCGGCGTGCTCATGACAGCCGCTGAGGCACACTCGACCAGCCGATGCCGGTCTGCATGCCAGTCGTCGATCAAAACCCGCTCCAGCGGCAGCGCCACTGATTCTTCAGTTTCGCTGTAGATCGTATCAACCTCACGGTCGAACTGCCGGCAGGCACCGCATTTGGGACTGTAAACGTAAATAAGTACAGGAGAGTCGCTGTGGGCCGTTGTATCGTCAGAAGCTTGCGCGGGCATCGGCGTCGTGCTGGCAGCCAGTCCTGCTAAGCCGACCAAGAAGACCGTAGCGCTTGTCAGAGTGCCTCTCATCAGAGCTTGATGTACCCCCATCCCTCGCGCGCCTGCAGTCTTCCCAGAGCTGCGACCCCCGACGGGACTGTTTCCACACCAAAGGCTAAGTCTTCCTTTGTCAGGCTGTAGTAATCGAGTGTTGCTTCGCAGGCAAAAATGCGGATTCCCGACGCCATCAGCTGCTCCATTTGTGCACTGTACTCCCCACCATTGGTGTCTTCAGCACCCTCTAGAGCCGGTTTGACACCATCTCCAATCAGGATGATACGTGTTCGAATATCCGGATTGAAAGCGAAGTGCCGTGCCACCTGGGCGAGCATGCGGTTCATGCTAGATTCGGAATTCAAGTGAAACACGACGCCCGGTTTCTCGCCATCGGCGCTGCGGATCGCGGGCGATACCGTCAGACAGGCGAGTAAGGCTAGCATGAGCAATCGGGGCATAGGGGTCTCCTTTTAAGGATGGTCCGGTAATATAGGTCGGATGATTTTGGTAGCGCTGCTCTTAATGTAAGCCAACGGTGTTTCTGGTGCCTGTGTTTAGGTTGCCTCGGCATTGCGCCTAGCACGTCAATTCCGAGCGCCTGCAGCACCACAGGTACGCTACACTCTGGCGGTATCGCCGTTAACATGCGTATCTTAGTGTCTGGTGTACAGCTTGGTACCGCGGCAAGGGTGATTTAGCATAAAGTTATATGTTTATGTAAAAAAATAATATTAGCGTGAAACTCCGCGCGTCTTAAACAGCGCGGATGAAGGCAGGAACAAAGGAAAACCCTGGGGGAGTAGAAGGATGGCATTAGACGCCGAGCAGGGTCAGCTCCAACCTGCGCCTGAATCCTTTTTGGCCAAAGATCTGGTTGAGGATATTTCCCGGGATGGCATCGATCCTGCCCGTCGGAAGCTACTGCAAAATGCTCTCGCAGCCGCAGCCGCAGCCGCAGCCGCCGCCGCGTCCATGGTGGCGCCGTCGCTGATGGCGGATGACGATCCAGACATTGTGAACCTGCCCAGCTGGACCCGCAGTTTAGGCAAGCCGGTGGTGGCGAACCCCTACGGGCAGCCATCCCCTTACGAGGCTAATATTGTCCGGCGCCAAAGTCCCGGTCTTACCCGGACTGACCAGTCCAGCGTGTCGTTTACGCCACTGCAAAACCTGTTTGGCATGATTACGCCGAGTGGTCTGCATTTCGAGCGCCATCATCAGGGCTGGGTTGACATCGATCCGCGACGACACCGACTGATGATCAACGGGCTGGTGGAGACCCCGCTGGTGTTCACCATGGAAGAACTGCTTCGCATGCCCAGCGTGTCGCGCATCCACTTTCTCGAGTGTGGCGCTAACACAGGCCTCGAGTGGGGTAATGTGGCGGTGCCAACCGTGCAGTATAGCCACGGGATGTTGTCAGCCTCGGAGTTTACCGGTGTACCAGTCTCTCTTCTGCTAGATCGTGCGGGCTTTGATCGCCAGCGCGCGACGGTCCTGCTGGCCGAGGGCGCCGATGGCTCCAGTATGACGCGCACCATTAATCTGGAGAATGCATTGGACGATGCAATGGTGGCTTATGGTCAAAACGGCGAAATGTTGCGGCCAGAAAACGGCTATCCGCTCCGCTTGGTGGTGCCGGGTGTACAGGGCGTATCGTGGGTGAAGTGGCTGCGTCGACTTGAAGTGGGTGATGCGCCCTGGGCGACCAAAGACGAGGTCGCGCACTACGTAGATCTGATGCCGGATGGCACGCACCGCCAGTACACGTCCATTCAGGAGGCAAAGTCGGTAATCACAGCGCCCTCAGGTGGTCAAAAGTTGTTGAAGCAGGGCTATTACGACATCACTGGTTTGGCCTGGAGCGGCCGCGGCACGGTGGAGAAAGTCGAAGTGTCGGTCGATGGCGGCCGCAATTGGCGCCCGGCTCGCCTAGAGAAGCCGTTATTACCCAAGGCCCTTACCCGATTCCACTTTGATTGGGTTTGGCAGGGCGATGAGGTGCTACTGCAATCCCGGGTAACCGACAGAACCGGCTATACCCAGCCCAGCCGTGCACAGCTGATCGAGGCGCGCGGCACGCGATCCATCTACCACAACAACGCCATACAGACGTGGCGAATCAGCGGTGACGGAGAGGTACACAATGTCCAGCTGGGCTAAGTTCGCGATGTTATTCCTGACTGTGTTGGTCTCGACGTCGTGGGTCATGGCGATGCCAGAAGGCCTTGATGCTTTAGGTAGGCCCGCGACTGAGCACGAGGTGTCGGCCTGGGATATCGACGTACGCCCCGACTTTGCAGGTCTGCCACCTGGCAGTGGTGATGTTTGGGCGGGCGAGGAGACTTGGCTGGCGCAGTGCGCCTCCTGCCATGGTGACTTCGGCGATTCAAATGAGATTTTTGCGCCACTGGTGTTGGGCAATATCACGGAAGAGGATATCGCTAGTGGGCAGGTCGCCTCGCTCAAAGACCCCGCCGTGACCCGGACCACATTGATGAAGGTGCCGACCCTCTCGACACTTTGGGACTATATCTACCGGGCGATGCCGTGGAATGCACCCAAGACGCTGAGCGCGGACGAGGTCTACGGCTTGGTTGCCTATTTACTGAACCTGGGCTACGTGGTTGGAGACGATTTCGTGCTTTCCGATACCAACATGGTGGAGACCCAGGCACGCATGCCCAATAGAAACGGCATGAGCCTTGACCATGGCCTGTGGTCGGTAGCTGGTGCGCCGGATGTCAGCGGTTCGTCCTGCACTACCGACTGCACCGTGGGAACCACCGTGACGTCATCCTTGCCTGCCTACGCAATGAACGCGCACGGCAACCTCGCCGAGCAAGTTAGAGACTGGGGCCCCTACCCAGGAATTTGGACGGAGGTCGAGGGGGAAAAGCGTGAGGCGACGAGCATGGTGGTTGAGGTGTCAGAGACCGCACTATCAGGCAGTGGATGCACCGGTTGCCATCAGATGGAGGGACAACTGGTTGGGCCTAGCTTCGATGCCATCCGAACGAGGTACGCCGGGCAGGAGCACGCGGCTTATTTACGTGACAAGATACTCAATGGCGGCGCGGGGGTGTGGGGCAGCATGCCGATGCCGCCAATGCCTGCAGTAGATGACAACGCGCTGCAACAGATTGTGGCCTGGTTAACCTCAGGTGAAGAATAAAAAGGAGTGACCGAGACGATGACAACGATCTATGCAAAGTGTATTTCGCGCCGAGGCTGGTTACGCTGGACGCTGATACTGAGTGCCGCTGCGGCATTTCCGGGGCGTGCCTGGGCCGCGGTGGCGCGCCCCAAGGAAGCGTTTAGCGCTACCGCGCTTGATGAGGCCTTGGCGGCTCTGGGAGATGCGCCACAGGTGCATGAGGGCATCCAGTTTATGACGCCTGATATCGCTGAGAACGGTGCCGTTGTGCCCATCCGGATTCAGGTTGACTCCGAGGTCCTGCCGAACGTGTCCAAAGTTTCCGTGCTGGTTGAAATGAACCCCAACCCGCTGGCAGCCTCGTTTGACATCCCGCCCGGTACCGAGGTCTATATAGAGACCCGGGTGAAGGTGGCGCAGACCTGCACGCTTTATGCAGTGGCAGAGGCCGACGGGCAGTTATACATGCAGTCGAGAGAGACCAAAGTCACCCTCGGCGGATGCGGCGGTTAAGGAGGACACCATGGCAGGTCGAATAAGGATTCGCGCTCAGAAAAAAGGCGACATAACAGAGGTGAAGGCCCTGATGCGTCATCCGATGGAAACCGGTATGCGCAAGGATCAGGCCGGGGATCCCATCCCTGCGCACTTTATTACCGAGGTGTCGGTGTTCCATGGTGATCAGCCTGTCATGCAGGGTCACTGGGGCGCGGCGGTATCCGCCAATCCTTTTCTAGGGGTGCGGTTTGCAGGCGGGAAATCTGGCGATATCGTCCGTGTTGTGTGGACCGACAATCAGGGTGGTACCGGCGAGGGCGATACCACTATCCGCTGAACTTGGATGTTAGGGGAGCGGCTGTGAAAAGGCATCATCTGTGCGTTGCGCAGTTCGCGGTATGGTTGTGCTCAGCGCAACTGGTGGCGGATGAAGGCGTTTTCGACCAGTATCGAGATCTGATGGGTGATGAAAACCCGGCGGTTTTTATCGTCGACGAGGGGGAGGAGCTGTGGTTTATGCCGGGAGGCCCTGAGTCCACCACGCTGGAGGCCTGTGATCTAGGTCTGGGGCCAGGAATCACTGCGGGCGCCTACGTGCGATTCCCACGCTACTTTGCCGATACCGATGCGGTGATGGATCTGGAATCGCGCCTAGTCTACTGCATGACAACAATTCAAGGCCGAGATCTCAAGACCTTGACGGCAAAACCCTACTCACAAAGAGGGGACTTTGGCACGGAGATCGAAGCCCTCGTGACCTGGCTGGCGGCAGAATCTGAGGGTGCCACGATTGCACCCGAGCAGACCCATGCGGCCGAGCGCGCGATGTTTAACCTCGGAGAGGAGATTTTCTTCTATCGCGCAGGTCCTCATGATTTTTCCTGTGCCACCTGTCACGAGCAATCCGGTATGCGCATTCGCTTGCAGGCACTGCCTGATCTGACTTCCCAATCTGGCGCTTCCGAGGCGTGGGGGAGTTGGCCTGCCTACCGTATTTCTCAGGGGCTGGTGCGAACGATGGGATGGCGGCTGCGGGATTGCTTCCGCCAGCAGCGATGGCCTGAGCTGCAAATGGGCTCCGAGGTCAGCGTCGCGTTACAAACTTATATGGCGGTGAATGCTGCGGGTGGGACCATGGCCGCTCCGGGTTTGAAGCGATGAAGGCACTTTCTAAAGGGATCATCATCACTCTCCTCGCGAGCGTGGTGACATGGACAATGGCTTCTGACGATGTAGAGGCCATATTACAAAATTCCTTTGTCGCCAAGAATCAGGCCACCATGGACCGGTTGGAGCGCGATGCGGTGCAGGCCGCCTGCAGCGCGCCGCGGGGTATGCCCCTCAACAATGACATGCTGACCACATTGCGCCAAGAGCGCCTGAAGGCGGTAGTGCTGCCTGCAAATAGCCAATACCTGGGTGACTGGCAGCGAGGCTCTGATGTGGCTGGTAACGGGCGGGGTCTGCAATCGAGTGATGATCCCTCCAAACCCAATGGCGGCAACTGCTACGCCTGCCACAAACTCGCCCCCGATGAAGTCGCCTACGGCACCCTGGGCCCCTCTTTGACAGGATACGGCGCGCGGGGTCAATCCGAGGCCATGTTGAAGTACACCTGGACCAAGCTGTGGGATACCCACGTTTACAACCTCTGCTCTCACATGCCGCGCTTTGGCGCGCAAGGCATTCTTACCGAGCAACAGTTGAAAGACGTGATGGCCTACTTGCTGGATCCTGCGTCACCGGTCAACAAGGCTGTAGAGTGATTTTTTAAGCCCCATGCATCGAAGAGAATTCTACAAGCTGTTGGGGCTTGGCGCTGCCGCGGGGCTGTCTTTGCCCTCGTTGTTGCGCGCGCAGCCTCTGGGTCGGGATGCCTATCATTTGCCGCGGTTTGGCAATGTGCATCTGATGCATATGACCGATGTGCATGCGCAGTTGCTGCCGGTCCACTACCGGGAACCTTCGGTCAATATTGGGGTGCATGATGCTCGCAACAGGCCGCCACATCTGGTCGGTGAGGCGCTGCTCCGTTATTTTGACATCGCTCCGGGTTCGCAGGCGGCTCATGCGCTAACCCACATAGATTATCTCGCCGCGGCGGAGCAGTTCGGACGCGCCGGGGGCTTTGCCCACATCGCCACGCTGGTCAAGCGGCTCCGCGCGGATCGGCCCGGTGCCTTGCTCCTCGATGGCGGAGACTTGTGGCAGGGCTCCGCGACGGCGCTGTGGACGGCTGGCCAGGACATGGTCGACGCCAGCAAGCTGTTGGGCGTTGATGTGATGACCGGCCACTGGGAGTTCACACTGGGTACTGATCGGGTCATGGAAATTGTCAACCGGGATCTGGTTGGGCACATCAACTTTGTGGCGCAAAACGTTAAGGACATGGACTTTGGTGATCCGGTGTTTGCCAGCCATACCCTGAAAGAGATTAATGGGGTGCCAGTGGCCATCATTGGCCAGGCCTTTCCCTACACGCCGATTGCCAATCCCGCCTATCTCACCGCAGGTTGGACATTCGGTATTCAGGAGCGTGAGCTTCAGATAAAAGTGGACGAGGTGCGCGCCGCTGGGGCTCAAGTGGTGGTCCTCCTCTCTCACAACGGCGCCGACACAGATATAAAGTTGGCGTCTCGGGTAACAGGTATCGACGCTATTTTGGGTGGGCATACCCACGACGCCATTCCCAGTGCGTTGCAAATTAAAAACCCGGGCGGTATGACGCTGGTAACCAATGGCGGTTCCAACGGCAAATTTCTGGGCGTACTGGACTTTGATGTGCGCGATGGGCGTATCCGGGACTGGTCTTATCGGCTGTTGCCGGTATTCGCGGAGTTGCTGCCCCCTGATCCGGCGATGGGCGATTTGATTGCTCGCATTCGGGCACCCTTTGCCGAGCAGCTCACTCAACCCTTGGCCATGACGGACGATTTGCTATATCGGCGCGGCAATTTCACTGGCACTTTCGATCAGCTTATTTGTGAAGCGTTGATGGACGAACTCGATGCGCCGATCGCCTTGTCACCTGGCTTCCGCTGGGGCACGACGCTACTACCTGACACCGCGATCACCATGGAGGACCTTATGGCGCAGGTGGCGATTACCTATCCCGGGGTGACTTTGACCGAGATGAGCGGTGCGTTCCTCAAGCGGATTCTGGAGGACATCGCTGACAATTTGTTCCACCCTGACCCTTACTATCAACAGGGTGGGGATATGGTGCGATCCGGTGGGTTGCAATATTCGATCTCGCCGCTGGCCCGAGCCGGATCGCGGATTAATGAGCTGACCCTGGGTAGCAAACCTATTGATGCCACTAAAACTTACAAGGTGGCAGGTTGGGCGTCGATGCAGCCGGTAGAAAGTGAGCCCATCTGGGATGTGGTAGAGCGCTGGCTTAGGGCGCAGGGACGCGTCCAAGGGGTGCGCCCAAACCAACCTGAGGTGGTGGGATTGCAGAATAATTATGGCATCGCGTGAGTCGCTGAGTGCCCAATGACCTCGATTACGATTTTGCAATCTGCCGCGGACGCGAGGCCTGACTGGGTGGGTCGGTGCATGACTTCTGTCGCCGACTGGTCTGAACGCCAAGGATACAAATATAACTATATCGGCGACGACATATTTGATTTGGTGACGTCTGAGTCACGCGACAAGCTTCAGCATCGCAGGCCGATACTGGCTGATTTGGCGCGGCTCCGCTGGATTGAATCGGAACTGGCTGCGCGCGGCGGTCTGGTAGTTTGGATCGATGCCGACACTTTGGTCGTGAATCCTAGCTGGAGTGTACCGAATTCGGCGCACACCTTTTTTGGCGAGGAGTGCTGGGTCCAGCCGACCGCAGACGGCGCTTGGCGAGCCTATCATTCTCCCCACAATGCATTTATGGGCTTTACGCCCGCGTCTCCTGTGCTTGGGTTTTTGGCCTATCTTTCCGAGTCCATTATTGAGCGCGCCGACGTGGCGCATATCGCACCGCAGATGATAGGACCCAAACTGCTCAAGGCCCTGAACAATCTGGCGCACTTTACCTTGGTGCCGGAGGCGGGCGCGGTCAGCCCGGAGCTGCTTGAGGAGTGGGTCGGTGAGCCTGGACCCGTGACCGTCTGTTACGAGCAAGCCGCTCGAGCCCCATTGGCGTTGGTAAATCTCTGTTCATCACTCGCCCGCAGTGATGAGGCCGTGCTGCGGGCGGAGCAGTTTCTGGCCTGCCACGGTGCCTGACCGGCCTGGGTGCTGTATAGACAAGCGCGGGGTTTAGACGAGTTTCAACCCATTGGCTATGAGCCGTTCCGGCTGAATCAAAACGACAGATCCATCAGCTTGCGAAAAACCGGTAATCAAACACTGGGATTGGATTGGGCCAATCTGCTTGGATGGGAGGTTCACCACCCCGATCACCTGCTGACCCACCAAGTCTTCAGATTGGTAGAGGTCGGTAATCTGAGCACTTGACTTGAGCACGCCAATATCACCACCAAAATCCACGTGCAAAATGTAGGCTGGGCAACGGGCCTCCACAAACTCTTCAGCAGTGACAATGGTGCCAACCCGCAGGTCTACCTGCTCAAAATCCTGCCAAGAAATAGTTCCCATGTTGACTCAACCCCCTCTAACATAACCAGTCACATTAGCCTCTCATATTTGCTCTGACATGACCTCTGACATTGAGACAGTCCTGCGGTTCTCATCCAATAATCTTTTGGGGTTGGTAATAGCAGTCGGCAACCGGTTTCCGTGAGCTACTGAGTAGCCTGGTACAGAAGCCAGATGGGTAGGCCAGTAGACGCTTCTTCTGGAGTGATCGGATGGGTCGCCGTAGAGACTGAGCTTGTCCCGACTGAGTTCGTAGCAGTCACCGTACAGGTGTAGGCGACATCATTGGTTAATCCAGAGACTGTGATCGGGGATGAGGTGCTTGTTCCTGTGAAGGCGTTGGTGCCGTCTGTGCAAGTCGCTTCGTATCCAGATATGTCCGTGCCGCCGTTATCACTTACCGAGACAGTGAGGACAATCTTGCCGTCCTCATAGTCAGTTGAGGTGATGGTTGGAACTGAAGGCAGTTCAAGAGGCACAGATACGGTGCAAGGATCGGATACAGGGGTTGTTCCGAGCTTGCTTACTGGCGCTACGGTACAGGTGTAATCCCTGCCACGGGTCGCTCCAGAGACTTCAATAGGTGAGCTTGAGCCATTCCTAGCTAGTTCTTCAGTAATGCGCATCCCCCATGAGTTCAGCACGCCCTCTATCACTATCGGGCCGACATCAATATCCTCAATGGATAACACCCAGTCTCCGTCCATAGTTTGTCTAGTGACATCGTCGAGACTGTCCACTGATGTCAGAGTCGTCGGGAACGTACCGACCAAGTCCTCCCCTCCACTGCTTCCCTGATTCCACAGAATCAGTTCTGTTCCTTCTGGGGTCGCTATGGGTAATATCAACATCTATCTCGATAGAGGACAGCACAGATGTGGGATCGTACCCAGCGACCGTTAGCGTTTCTTCAATCGGCGTGTTATCGATTAGGTCAGTAACTGGGGCACCCGCAACATCAATATCAGACCCAAGGCAGCGAGCAGAATAGCCCGCGATGGGGAATGCCGTATCAGTGGTAGTTGATAGGTTGAATCCCAACGAGATGATGTTGCGCGAGGTAGGTGCTTGAGTGATGACGGGCTGCGTCCGCTCACCAGAGACCGATGCAAGCACTTGATCTACGGAATTGCACCCAGCTCCATTAGCATCTATGTCAATAACTCCTCCCACGCTGTCATCAGGAGGGCCACTGGGCCACCCTAACACTAAGGCCACAGCTTGACAGTTGGTCAGGGCGTCGTTGTTACTGATTTCCAGATAACCCCCAACACTGGTTAGGTTCACCAGGCCATCGAGGTTAATGATGGCGTCGTTCCCGACCAAGTACACATCACCCCCAACGCTGGTGATGTTGGCTAGGCCATCGAGGTTGGTGATGGTAGAGTGCCAGATGGCCAGGTTTCCCGATATATTATCGCAACTCGCAGCACCCAGCGCATCAACTTCTGCCTGAATCCCTAGATTGTAGTCGGACTGCTGACAATCGACCGCCCAAATACCCTCCACCCAAAGCAGGGGCAACCAAACCAACAATCGCGAGACAATCCTCATACCCGCGCTCTACCTAATAATCTGATCGAGATCAAAAAGTAGTTTCCCAGCTATGGAGCAAACGCTATTCGTGACGATTTGAAAACCATGGGCTAGAGGTAACAACCCTGCACATTGATTTCAATTTCTAATGCGTCTGGGCGGAAACCATCACAATTACAACGGCAGTCATCGCCCTCCGGGGGGTGTTACTGGCTTGCAGTCAGCAAGAGCGGGTGCGTCTATCTCTGATAGCGCGCCCGATACAAAGCAGTCAAAACCTAGGCGCTATACCTGAGAAGATGGCGGGCCTTAGTTAAAATTTGGGTAGTGGTTTTGGGGAGTGCCATGCATATCATCGCCATAGACGTTGATATACATGGGCTTAACTACCGGAATTTGGCTCCGCCTGCTGGGCTCGAACCAGCGACCCGCTGATTAACAGTCAGCTGCTCTACCAACTGAGCTAAGGCGGAAGAATTACTCAGGAAGCTAAGAAGTGTACACAGCCGCTTTTTGGCCAGTCAACCACGGATCAAGTGAATCTCGCCAAACCTTCAGATCCGTTATCCTACTGGTTTTAGCTGGTATTCTCTCCCGTGAGCCGACCCTTCGAACTCCAGTCTGATTATGCGCCTGCGGGCGACCAGCCGACAGCGATTGAGCAGTTGATTGCCGGGGTCCAGTCCGGTCTGGCCTCGCAGATCCTGCTTGGTGTTACCGGTTCAGGAAAAACCTTCACTATGGCCAATGTGGTGCAGGCGCTGCAGCGTCCGACCATTGTTATGGCGCACAACAAAACATTGGCGGCGCAGCTTTATGGCGAGTTCAGAGAGTTCTTCCCGAACAACGCGGTGGAATACTTCGTGTCCTACTATGATTACTATCAGCCTGAGGCTTATGTTCCGTCATCCGATACCTATATTGAGAAAGACGCGCAGGTTAATGACCATATCGAGCAGATGCGGCTCTCTGCTACCAAGGCTTTACTGGAACGACAGGACTGCTTGGTAGTCTCTACTGTGTCATCGATTTATGGCCTGGGGGACCCGGAGTCATACTTTAAGATGGTCATGCACCTCTCTAGAGGTGAGATCATCGATCAGCGGGGTATCCTTAGGCAGCTCGCTGAACTTCAGTACACCCGTAACGACATTGATTTCAAGCGAGGCACATATCGCGTGCGTGGCGACGTGATCGATATTTTTCCGGCCGAATCTGATGAGCTGGCGATTCGGGTCGAGCTGTTTGATGAAGAAATCGAAAACATTTGCACGTTTGATCCACTTACCGGTGCAGTCGACGAGCGTCTCCCCCGCGTGACGATCTTCCCCAAGACGCACTACGTTGCATCGCGAGATACGATGCTCGGAGCTGTAGATTTGATTGAGGCTGAGCTTGAGGAGCGGGTCAAACAACTCAAGGATTTGGAGAAGCTACTCGAAGCTCAGCGATTGCAGCAGCGCACCCGGTATGACGTAGAGATGATCCGCGAGCTTGGATATTGTCAGGGAATCGAGAACTATTCCCGCTACCTCTCTGGCCGTGCGCCAGGCGAGGCTCCTCCCACCTTGTTTGAATACATTCCCGACAATGCGCTGGTGTTGGTGGACGAGTCGCACGTGACGATTCCTCAGATTGGCGGCATGTATCGCGGTGACAGGAGCCGCAAGGAGACACTGGTTGAATACGGTTTCCGCTTGCCATCAGCGCTGGATAATCGGCCCCTCAAATTTGAAGAGTGGGAACTACTCTGCCCTCAAGCCATCTATGTATCTGCAACGCCTGGACCTTATGAGAACGATCATGCCGGCAGAACGGTAGAACAGGTTGTGCGACCTACAGGTCTCGTCGACCCCGTAGTGGAGGTGCGTCCCGCGAGCACACAAGTAGATGACCTGCTTGCCGAGATACATACGACTGTGGAGGCTGGTGATCGGGTGTTGGTGACCACGCTGACCAAGCGTATGGCGGAGGATCTAACCGAGTTTTTGGATGATCACAAAGTGCGCGTGCGCTATCTCCACTCCGATATCGATACCGTTGAGCGTGTTGAGATTATTCGTGATCTTCGCCTAGGGCACTTCGATGTCCTGGTAGGGATCAACTTGTTGCGCGAGGGCCTCGATATGCCCGAGGTATCTTTGGTCGCTATTCTCGATGCTGACAAGGAGGGCTTCCTGAGAAGTGATCGTTCTCTGATTCAGACCATTGGGCGCGCGGCGCGGCATATCAATGGACGGGCGATTCTCTATGCGGACAAAGAGACGGGTTCAATGACTCGAGCGATGGCCGAGACCGAGCGCCGCAGAAATAAACAGCTGGCCTTTAACGAGGAAAACAACATCACTCCCAAAGGGATCCATAAGTCGGTGCAGGACATTCTTGAGGGTGCCCGGCGCATGCCCACGAAGGTCAAAGGCGGCAGGTCGCGCCCTGCCAAAGGTGATCGAGCATCGCTCTCTGCTGAGGTTAGCCACCTCACCCCTGCGGCGCTCGGTCGCAAGATCGCCGACATGGAGCAAAAAATGCTTGAACACGCTAAAAATCTGGAGTTCGAGGAGGCCGCCGCACTTCGAGATGAGGTGGCCGAGCTGAAGCAGGTGGCGTTCACGGGTTAAGAATATCCCTCGGGTGTGCCGTATTGGCCGCCGTCCGATCCGCCATATCTGGAGGCGAGCAATAGTTTTTCCTCGCGGTGTAAGATCAGGACTTCAGTGTGGATAGTTCCGGTAGATTTGATTCTGGCTTTTTTGGGTTTTTAAAAAACTTGCAGCT
The DNA here is from genome assembly GCA_902631395.1 of Halieaceae bacterium. GTDB lineage: Bacteria > Pseudomonadota > Gammaproteobacteria > Pseudomonadales > Halieaceae > Luminiphilus. Next base: position 13,303 of record CACOYM010000009.1, read on the forward strand.
ATAGAAGAGTGAGGCCTCAGCCCCGGTATCTTTTACTCTTTGCAATCTGATACTGCTCTGAGACACTTCATCTCCTCGTATGCGGCCTATGGTAGTGGTCGCCACTGGATAAGGAGCGTTTATGCCCGTTGTTACCCTACCTGATGGATCCCAACGTATTTTTGACGCCCCCGTAACAGTGTTCGAGGTCGCCGCCGATATTGGCGCTGGGCTTGCAGCTGCGACAATAGCTGGGCAGGTCAACGGACAGCTAAGGGATGCGAGTGATTTAGTCAGTGACGACGCAAGCCTTCGGATAATAACCTCAAGAGATAGCGAGGGAGTGGATATTATTCGACACTCCTGTGCGCACCTCGTTGGGCATGCCGTTAAGCAACTTTTTCCGGAAGCGAAAATGGTTATCGGCCCCGTGATTGAGGATGGCTTTTACTACGATATCGCAATAGAGCAGCCATTCCTCTCGTCTGATCTTGAAAAGATCGAGAATCGTATGCGGGAGCTCGCGGAGTCAAACTACGATGTTGTAAAGAAGACAATGTCACGTGACGCAGTTATAGATCAATTTGTTGATAGAGGCGAGGACTTTAAATTACGCCTGATTGAGGAAATGCCAGATGAGCGCCAAATGGCTATGTACTTCCATGAGGAGTACGTTGACATGTGTCGTGGCCCACATGTCCCAAATACAAAATTCCTCCGGCACTTCAAGCTCACTAAAATCTCGGGGGCGTACTGGCGCGGCGACTCAAAAAATCAGCAACTGCAGCGCATTTATGGAACTGCTTGGGGTGATAAGAAGCAACTAAAGGTTTATTTAGACCGCGTTGCAGAGGCTGAAAAACGCGATCATCGAAAAATTGGCAAAAAGCTGGATTTATTTCATACGCAGGAGGAGGCCCCGGGGATGGTTTTTTGGCACCCGGCTGGCTGGAGTGTTTACCAAGTCATCGAGCGGTACATGCGTGAGAAGCAGAAAGCGCATGGATATCAAGAGATAAAAACACCACAGGTCGTAGATATCGATTTGTGGCAGCGATCTGGTCATGCTGAAAAATTTTCTGACGGCATGTTTACTCTTCACGCGGACGAGAGGCAATTCGCTGTAAAGCCAATGAACTGCCCCTGTCACGTGCAGGTATTTAATCAAGGACTGAAGTCTTACAGAGACCTGCCTCTGCGACTGGCTGAGTTTGGAAGTTGTCATCGGAATGAGCCTTCGGGGTCCCTCCACGGGATTATGCGGGTGCGAAGTTTTACCCAGGACGACGCGCATATTTTCTGTACGGAGGATCAAATTCAATGGGAAGTGGCGCGGTTCATAGATATGTTGCACGAGGTGTACTTGGACTTTGGCTTCCGCGAGATAATATATCGACTTTCAACTAGACCAGTCGAGCGGGTAGGGTCAGACCATGATTGGGATCGCGCTGAAGCCGCGCTTGCAGAAGCACTAAGTGGTAAGGGTCTTCCTTGGGAAACGTTGCCGGGTGAGGGAGCTTTTTATGGACCAAAGATAGAGTTTTCACTGAAGGACTGTATCGGTCGCATATGGCAACTGGGAACGATTCAAGTGGACTTCTCGATGCCCGGGAGACTTAACGCACAATACGTGGCTGAGGATGGCGCTAGGAGGGTGCCGGTTATGCTACATCGTGCAGTGTTGGGTTCTTTTGAGCGTTTCATCGGCATTTTGATAGAGCATTATGAGGGCGCATTTCCAGTATGGCTGGCGCCACGGCAAGCTGTAGTGGTAAATATTACTGACAGGCATGCTAAATACGCGACGGAAGTGGCGAAGCTTTTGCAAGCGGAGGGTTTTCGAGCCGAGACCGATCTCAGGAATGAAAAGATTGGTTTCAAAATCCGCGAGCTTGAGCTGGCCAAAGTGCCATATATTTTGGTGGTGGGTGATAAGGAGATGGAGTCAGGCAAGGCTTCGGTGCGCGCGCGGCATGGGCGAGATCTGGGGTCTCTGACTAACGCAGAGTTGCTTGAGGTCCTCAACCATGAAACGGGGCGCAAAGGCAGGTTGGACGCTGATAACCCATCCAGGACTTAGGAGTCGGGAAGCGTACCGATTCACTCATCTTCCCAAAGCGCGGCTTTTGGAGCAAAGCTTCGCTAGATGAGTGTAGGGCCTTTTAGAGTCCTTGCTCGGCACTTATCTGGAATTCGAGTTCACCCTAGCCCCCAGATACTTAGAGCTCAACTTCCGTCGCACAACATCGCTAACTGGGCTGGCGTTAGGGCCCGGTAAGCCTCGGGTGCGTCGATGTGTTGTGATTGTCGAGCCATCATGCAACGCCGTGCGGATGCCTCATCGACGGACCTTAAGTGCGTGATGATCTCATGATTAGCAATGTCGCAATAGCCGGCGTTAACTGTCCTGAGATTGGTGTAGTCCTCTGACCGTTCTATTGCGATGCACTTGCCTGGCCTTATTTTTGTCTTCACGCTAAGGATCATTTCCATCCCTCTATCGCCCAAATCCACAACATACAAGATTGCTGGATCTGCAAAGTCCGGGTTGCCCTTAGACTCTTGAATTCGGCGTGAGCCTGACACGTTATCGTCATTCATGCTCATAACAATAGGCGCGGTATCAATGGGTGGTGGGGCGCCACGCGTCACCCCCGCAGGTAGAGCGGGATCTGACCAACTCGTTTTGTAGTGCTGCGCTACGCGACCATATTCGATTTGAATTCCTTGTTGCGCTCCAGTTACAGGCCGAAGTTCTGAGGAGCTCAAAGGCACCGATAGTGAAAGCAGTGTGAGAGCGATTGTCAGGCGAGGCACTGCGAGTCTTCCCGCCGTCGCTTTCCATACTCCGGTAGTTTGGCCTTTAGCCGGCAGACACAGCGAGAGCATTTAGCTAGATGCCATGGTAGTTGAAGGAACGAAAATCTTGAGGTTCGTCTCAAGCAGCATGTTTAGTATCCGTAAGGGCGGGTGGCCAGTATGCCAAAGTCTTGCGGCAATTCGCCGCCTCTTTTGTCCATAAATGGCTAAAAATCCATAGGCAAGGCGAATCCCTCCTTTGCCCAGCAATATGCTGGCTCAAAACTGTAACCAATACCCAAAAAAGCAGGCAGTTCGGCCATTTTCTGCAGTTCTTTTTGCTTGTGAATCCCTTGCGCGGCCAGTAAACTCGCGCGTCTGTTTGTAATGGAGGACGCGTCAGATTGTTCGCAGTAGCCCGGATGGCAGCTTCCTTCAAAGAAACCTTGATGGGAGAAAGGCAGTATCAAGAGCGAAAGCAGCAGTAAAAAGGCGCTGACCAACGATCAGATTACGGCTAGCAATGTCCGCCTAATCAATGAAAATGGTGAGCAGGTTGGTATTGTGACCAATTCTGAGGCCCAAGCAGCCGCAGAAGCAGTTGGTATGGATTTGGTAATGATGGCGGAGAACGACCCGCCAGTCTGCAAAATTATGGACTATGGTAAGCACGTCTTCGAGTCCAAGAAGCAGAAAGCGGCGCAGCGTAAGCGTGCCAAGCGCACTCAGGTCAAGGAAATGAAGTTTCGTCCGGGGACGGAGGAAGGAGACTATCAGGTAAAGCTGCGCAACCTGACGCGTTTCCTAGAAAATGGCGATAAAGCCAAAGTCACACTGCGTTATCGCGGTCGTGAAATGGCCCACCAAGAAATTGGCATGCAGCTACTCAAGCGGGTGGAGGCGGATCTGGCCGATTTGGGCAGCGTTGAGCAGTTTCCGAAAATGGAAGGCCGACAACTGACGATGGTTATCGCCCCGAGAAAAAAAGGGACTTAGTGGCCCTGAATGCCCTTAATCCCGATGAACTTAACGACGGCTGAGCTATCAGTCTGTGCAAATGCGGAGTAGCAAAGATGCCAAAAGCAAAAATTCACAGCGGGGCCGCCAAGCGGTTCAAGAAAACGGCAGGTGGGTACAAGCGTAAGAGCGCTTATAAGAGTCACATCCTGACCAAAATGACGACCAAGCGTAAGCGGCAGTTACGTGCGACATCGATGATCCATAAGTCGGACGCGGTGTTAGTCGATCGCATGCTGCGCGCCAAATAACGCTAACTGGATCAGGAGTACTGACTCATGCCTCGCGTAAAACGTGGAGTGACGGCGCATCGTCGCCACAAGAAGATTCTCAAGAAAGCCAAGGGCTATTACGGAGCGCGCTCACGCGTGTTTCGTGTCGCCAAGCAGGCTGTCACAAAAGCAGGGCAATACGCTTATCGCGATCGCCGACAACGTAAGCGCCAATTTCGCGCTCTGTGGATCACGCGTATCAACGCCCAGTCACGCGCTAACGGACTGACATACAGTCGATTTATCAACGGGCTCAAGCGTGCAGAGATTTCCCTTGATCGGCGTGTGCTGGCGGATCTTGCAGTGCACGACAAGGATGCTTTTGCTGCCGTCGTTGAGCGTGCTCGTACCGCTTTGGCGGCTTGATATCGGTCGAGACGATGTCTTCTGTTTAACGGAGTTAAGGGAGGGGAGGCTATTGTCTCCCTTTTTTATTGAGCCATTTAGGGTCATTTGGAGACGCCAAGCCGATGCAATCACTGGACGAGATTACAGCTGAAGCAACTACCGCAATTGCGGGAGCGCGGGATATTGCTTCGCTCGAAAACGTCCGCGTTGAGTGGCTAGGCAAGAAAGGACGCATAACGGCCCTTCTGAAAGGGCTTGGGCAGCTTTCTGAAGAGGAGCGCCCAAAAGCCGGCTCGAAGATTAATGAAGTTAAGCAGCGGCTGAACGGTTTGATTTCAGATCGCAAAGAAATACTCCAGCAAACTGCGATCGCTGAGCAGTTAGCTAGTGAGAGTCTGGATGTCACGCTGCCCGGCCGGTCTGAGAATTTGGGCGCACTGCATCCGATCACGCGCACGATCGACCGGATGGTTAAATTTTTTGTGGCCCTCGGTTTTGATGTCGTCGAAGGACCGGAGATCGAAGACGACTACCATAACTTTGAAGCTCTCAATATCCCCATGCATCACCCGGCGCGCGCGATGCACGACACATTCTACATTGACAAGACCCATGTTTTACGCACGCACACGTCGGGCGTGCAAATTCGAACCATGGAGACTCGTCAGGTACCTCTTCGTGTGATCTGTCCCGGTCGCGTATACCGTTGCGACTCAGACTTAACCCATTCGCCGATGTTTCATCAGGTCGAGGGCCTGCTAATCGACCGGGATGTAAGTTTCGGTCAGCTCAAAGGCGTCATCCAAGATTTTTTGAATGCATTTTTTGAGCAGGACTCTTTATCTACCAGGTTTCGACCCTCTTACTTTCCGTTTACTGAGCCTTCCGCCGAGGTCGATATTCAGTGTGTGAAATGTGCGGGAGAGGGGTGCCGTATTTGCAGTGCAACGGGCTGGCTTGAAGTGATGGGCTGCGGGATGGTGCACCCGCGGGTTCTGGAAATGAGTGGGGTTGATGCTGAGCGCTACAACGGTTTCGCATTCGGGATGGGAGTTGAGCGCTTGGCCATGCTGCGATATGGCATTGGCGATTTGCGCCTGAATTTTGAGAACGATCTGCGCTTTCTTGGGCAGTTTCGCTGAGGTAGCGTATCGTGATTTTGTCTGAAAATTGGCTTCGTGAGTGGGTGTCTCCCGAACTGGATACCGAGGCTTTGGCTCATCTATTGACGATGGCGGGCCTTGAGGTTGACTCGATCACACCTTTGGCAGAGGGCTTAAGCGGAGTCGTGGTGGCGGAGATAGTCTCGTCTGAGCAGCACCCCGATGCTGACAAGTTGCGGGTGTGTACCGTCAAGACAGGTAAGGAGACGGTCCAGATCGTATGCGGTGCTCCAAATGCGGCCGCGGGTCTGAAAGCACCGCTCGCGCAACCGGGCGGCAGCTTACCCGGCGGCACCAAGATAAAGAAAGCAAAGCTGAGAGGTGTAGAATCACAGGGCATGCTGTGCTCAGGTGCGGAATTAGCCCTGTCAGACGATCACGAAGGCCTGCTGCCCCTGATGGCCGACGCTCCAATTGGAACGCCGATCGAGGAGTACCTGGACCTCAATGATCAATTGATTGAAATTGGTTTGACGCCCAACAGGGCCGATTGTCTAAGCGTGCTCGGGGTGGCGAGAGATCTTGCGGTCATGACCGATCTGTCACTGAAAGTCTCCACCATTGAGCCTGTTGCCGCATCGATTGATGACAAAATCCCCATTGAAGTGACATCGTCGGAGAAGTGTCCACGCTACTTGGGTCGTGTGATCCGCAATGTGGACGTCTCGCGGCCGACACCTTTGACCATTGTCGAGCGGCTGCGGCGTGCCGGTATCCGGTCCATCGATGCCGTGGTAGACGTTACCAACTACGTCATGCTGGAGCTGGGCCAGCCGCTTCATGCATTCGATCTTGAAGCGCTGAACGGGGGCATCCGTGTCCGAGAAGCGGAGTCCGGGGAGACGATAACGCTGCTGGACGGCGAGGAGCGCACGCTCGAAGCCGGCACATTGCTTATCGCGGATCATGGAAAGCCGTTGGCTATAGCGGGTATCATGGGCGGCGAGGGAAGTGGGATCGGTTCCCAAACACGGCATCTTTTTTTGGAGGCAGCGTATTTCTCTCCCGAATTGATTGCGGGTCGTGCGCGTCAGTACGGCCTACACACCGATGCGTCGCATCGTTACGAGCGTGGCGTTGACCCCGAGCTGGCCTATCAGGCGATGGAGCGTGCTACGGCACTATTGCTTGAGTGCGTCGATGGTGATGCTGGGCCCGTAGTGGATGTGACCTCTCCATCCGATCTGCCGAATCGCGAGCCTGTTCTGTTACGCAAGGACGCGGTGAGGAAAATATTGGGCATTGACGTAGCCGACGAAGAGATTGTTAGGATTTTCACTGGCCTCGGTTTTACGATTGTGCCGGGTGAAAAGTGCGACACATGGGAATGCACCGCACCGAGCTGGCGTTTTGACATGGGTCGCGAGGCAGATCTCATCGAAGAGATTGCACGTTTCGTGGGCTACAACAATATTCCATCGGCCTCGCTAAGCGGTGCGACATCGGTCGGATCATTGCCGGAAACGCAGTTATCGAAAGAAGCCATCAAGCAGCGCTTGGTGGGGCGAGGTTTTAGCGAGGCGATTACTTTCAGTTTTGTCAGCCCAGAGTTGCAGCAGTATTTTGATCCCAACCTGGTGCCGGTTCCACTGCAAAATCCTATTTCGAGCGATCTTGCGGTGATGCGCACTTCTCTCATGCCCGGGTTGGTCGCGGCCGCTGCCCATAACATTAAACGACAGCAGAGCAGGGTCAAGCTGTTTGAGACGGGCCTGAGGTTTATGTCTGGAGATACCGTGACGCAACAGCCTATGTTGGCGATGATCATGTGTGGCACGCGTTTGCCCGAGGGGTGGTCAGCAAAAGCTGAGACTGTGGACTTTTACGATTTGAAAGGTGAGGTTGAGGCTCTTTTAGGGGGCGCCACTGGAGCGCTTTCTTTCCGCCCAACCGTACTTGCCGGTCTGCATGACGGACAGACTGCTGAAATTCTCTTAAATAATTACGCGGTAGGCGTGATGGGTCGCGTGCATCCGGTTACCGCTGAGGCGTTGGATATTCCTAGCGGAACTTACGTAGCGGAGCTTAGTCTCGCTGAAATCTCGCAGGCACCAGTCCCAGACTTTCAGGAAATTTCGAAGTTCCCGGAGATTCGCCGTGACATCGCTGTGATCGTTACAAGAGAGACGCCAGCACAGGCTGTGTTGGATTGCGCGCAGCGGGCAGCGGGTAAGTCGTTGGCACAAGCACTCATTTTTGATGTGTATGAGGGAGAGGGCGTTGATCCGACAGCGAAAAGTCTCGCCATTGGTTTGACTTTTAGAGATCAAAGTCGCACCCTTACTGATGATGAGATCACAGCGTCTATGTCACAAGTTATTGAATCTTTGGAGGAAAAGCTCGGTGCCACGCTACGGCAATGAGCGTCCAGATGACTGCGCTTACTAAATCCGAAATGGCTGACCGGTTGCATGAACGGCTTGGGCTGAACAAGCGCGAGGCAAAGGAACTGGTAGAACAATTTTTTGAAGAGATACGGATTTGCCTGGAGAACAACGAGCAAGTGAAGCTCTCAGGTTTCGGAAATTTTGATTTGCGCGATAAGCGTCAGCGGCCCGGCCGCAACCCAAAAACAGGAGAAGAAATCCCCATTTCCGCCAGACGGGTAGTGACTTTCAAGCCAGGCCAAAAACTGAAAGCTCGTGTTGACGTAAATATGGGAGAGGAGGGGATACTGGATGTTTGATCCTCGACATAACGATGAGTTACCCGCTATTCCGGGCAAACGGTATTTCACAATCGGTGAGGTAAGCGAGCTCTGTGCTGTCAAGCCTCACGTGCTTCGGTACTGGGAGCAGGAGTTTCCTCAGCTGAGTCCTGTTAAGCGCCGTGGCAACCGACGCTACTACCAACGCGAGGACGTCGAGCTTGTGCGAACGATTCGTAGCTTACTGTATTCGCAGGGCTATACGATTGGCGGCGCAAGAAAGCGCCTGAGTAATGAGCGACGGGAACTCACGCCAGTTGAGATTCAGGCGGGCATTCGCGAAAGCCTGCACGATCTGGAAAAAGCCCGCTCCTTGCTTTCCTCGGTTTAATCCCTCACGAAATTTTGGTAATGTCCGCGCCTCTCGGGGCGTAGCGCAGTCTGGTAGCGCACCACACTGGGGGTGTGGTGGTCGCAGGTTCAAATCCTGCCGTCCCGACCATTTTTTCCCCATAAGTGATCCTCCTTTAGCGATACAGGTGCTTGCTTTGGGGAGATTTATAGTGTCCGCCATACCCCCCGATTTTTCTTGCTTCCCACCGTGTTCTTCGCAATTCTCTTACCCAGCGGGTATCAGCCAAATGTAAAAGATGAAGTTATCTAAGTCTTTGTCAGAGCGATTGGCGGCAAGTGGACCCGCTGAGAGCGGACTATCGAATCGGCCCACCCGGTTGTTGCCGTAAGGTCGGCCCATCTTCTATGTCGCTGGCAGTTTTGAAGCGTGACAATAACTATTAGTGCTCTTATAAGTATCAAGATTCTGCAGCCAAGGGGAGGCTTTTTACCGACAAACTAAGTTTCGCTCGGGAAGATTTGGAAAACTTATGACCTGTCCACACACGGCGCGCTTCACTGCCGTTGAGGGAATTTTGTCTACTGGCGGGTCCCCCAGCAATAGTGCCCCACCGCTTTGTACTGTAATGGTGATGACCAAGCCGAGATCGGGCCTGCTTAATATGCCCACAGCGCCAATATATTCTCTGTCTGACGCGGCGTCATAGTCTGCTAGAGAGAAATAGGGTTCAGAGCTAGCATCCGAACCTTGCACCAGCGATAGAAAGAATATGTTTATTAGTAGTCTCAGCACAATAAAAACGGCCTCACAGTCGATTCCACGAGGACTCCCCGCCAAAAGAACACAAATGGATCAAATAGGTACCTTCTTTTTAGTTAAAGACGTTTCCGTCCTTGTCTAATGCTGATAGCTTACTAATAGAGATGACGATTACAACAAGGTATTCTTGAATTGCGATCGGCTGGTATCAGTTCGATGCAATAAATCTCTTTGCAATGACTCTGAAATATACGCGGTGACCGCGATCGAGAGGTGGTGAATGTCGAAAATTTCAACGCTACGTTTATTGCCGATTGCGTTGATCGCAGGAATTATCGGCGCAGTTAGCGTAGTCATTTTCTTGAACAGTATCGAAGAGAAATACCGATTAGCTGCTGAGCCTGAGCCGGTCAAAATGATAAGAGTGATTGTGCCTCGCCAGAATATGCGCGCCGGCGATCGAATTCTGGAGGAAAACCTAGCGGCACGGCAGATCCCTGAAAAATTTGCCCCAGCGTATGTGCTTCTGGCAAAAGATGTGAAGTCAATTGTTGACAGAACCTTGCTTACAGACGTCCAGCGCGGCAGACCTATGACTCAGTATGCTGTCACGCAGACGAAGTCTACCCGGTTTTCTGACACGATCGAGCTTGGCAAGCGAGCAAGGAGTGTGAAGGTCTCGAAGGTAGAGTCATTTGATGGATTGCTGAGACCCGGGGATACAATTGACCTCATGGGTACTTATCAGATGCAAAACTTGTTCCAGACTTTTTCCAGCAGTACGCCAGCCAAAGGCCTCGCGGAGACGGTGTCCACGCGAGCTGTAATGCCGGTTCTTCAGAATGTTTTGGTGATCGAAGTTGCGAGAGTTGACAGGAATGGTCGCCGTTATGAGAAGAACATCGACAAGGACTCTCGCGATGGTGTAGATCTGGACTTCACCCTAATCACGCTTGAGTTAACACCTCAACAGGTCGCGCGCGTGGAGCTTGCGGAAAATACAGGGGATGTATTTGCAATACTCCGCAATATGGAAGACACGAGTGTCGCCAATTTCTCTATGCTCGGAACTGAGACCCTTCTTCTTCCTGAAACAGCTCCAAAGATAGATCTAGTTTTAGATGCTAATGGCACACCCATTGGTTCGATCGTTGGCGATAAGGTTTTGGACGACGCGGGAAATGTAATCGGAAAGGTCGTCGAAGGTCAGCCAGTTGGACTGGACGGCAAGCGCTTGGGTCGAATTGTGACTGGAGTTAGCGAGGAAGATCCAATTAATCGTGTTGCTGAAGTTGCAGATGTTATAAGAGACGCTAACGGAGACATCGTTGGCAGGGTCGTAAATGGCACGGTGATCGACCGTGCGGGCAATATCATTGGATCAGTTGAAGACGGTGTGCCCGTCGGGACAAATGGCCAACCACTGGGGAATATAGACCGTGGTGTTAAATTGGATGCTGACGGCAACGAGGTCGAGTTGTCAGGGAGTTCAGTTCGCCAAGATATCGTGCTTGATGCTCAAGGGAAGCCCATTGGGCGCGTGGTTGGCGATAACGTGGTAAACCAGCGTGGAGAAGTAGTTGGCAAAATCGTAGACGGCCAGGCAATAAGCCTGAGTGGCAGGCAGCTGGGACGTGTTGTTAGGGACGTTGCCGCAGACGACCCAGTAATGAGCGTTGCTGAAATTGCTGACGTTGTAAGAGATGCCGAGGGAAACATTGTCGGGAAAATTGTTGGCGATCAGATTCTAGATCGAAGTGGAAAGGTCATTGGGGAGGTGGTTGACGGAAAGCCATTGGGCTTAGCCGGAGAATCACTTGGGTCAATAGATAAACGCGTGGCGCTGAACGCTGCGGGCACAGAGGTTGCTCTGGATGAATCAGTATTATCTGACCGTGCTGTGCGTCGAGAAACGGTTGTCCGTGATAGCAATGGAGCAGTCGTAGGTAGGGTTATCGACGGCAAGGTAGTAGATAGTGAAGGCAATGTGGTTGGATCTGTAGACAGTCGCGGCATCGTGCGAGATCTGAACGGAAAGACTTTAGGTCGACCAGAGGAAGTAAACGTCAACGGCTCTGGTGAAATAGTTGACGGACCGTCCACGATCGTCCGTGACTCACAGGGAAATGTAGTGGGACGTGTGCATGAGGGAAAGGTTTACGACGCGTCCGGCAATGTTATCGGCAGAGTAAACGACCGAGGAGATGCGATAGGGGCTGATGGAACGTCGCTAGGTTCTGTTGAATCAGTACTCACCGATGCAACCGGAAGAGTAGTGGCGACTGCGGCTGAAGTCGTCAGAGATGCTGATGGCAAGGTAGTTGGTCGCGTGTCTAATGGCAAAGTGGTCGATGCCGACGGAAAGGTAATTGGTGAGATAAACGACCGCGGTGAACCCGTGAGCTCCACCGGTGAGACCCTTGGGACCATTGAGAAAGTGATGGTAGACGATCAAGGAGAGGTAGTAGCGACTGCGACAAGCGTTGTCCGCGACGCCAACGGCAACGTCATAGGGCAGATACAGGCAGGGCGAGTTATCGATGCAAATGGGAATCTCATCGGAACAATAAATGAATCCGGGCGGGCTGTGGATTTAGCTGGAAACGTAATTGGCGATGTCGGTACAGTTATGACAGATCAGAATGGCGATGCAGTGCTAACCGAACCTCCAGACAGCATCGCGGTAGTTCGAGATGCCGACGGCCAAATTATTGGAAAGCTTGTTGACGGCAAAGTGTATGACGAGTCTGGCCAAGAAATCGGGGAATTGAGGGGTGGAGCAATAGTCTCAAGCACTGGGGAAATCATTGCGGCTGGAGTAACGATCGGCAACACAGACGCGGCGACAGTGGATAGAGAGCTACTGCAGGGTCCTGACACGCAGTACATCGTTCCAAGAATCGTAGATTTCATCGGTGGCGGAACAGGAAAAGATGGAATTATCTCAGTGCAAAAGGTGCCGCTCCAGTGAGTAATCTAGCTTTTGTTAAAAGGACGCGGATAGCAGGTGACTTGACGCTTCTTAAAGTATTTCTAATTGTCATGGGTCTTTTGAGTGGAAGCATTAGTCATGCACTGCAGGCGCCACTTCCAAAGGTGCTAACTCTTTATGACGGTCAGTCCAGAGCGTATGGCGTATCAGGTGCAATCAGAGTTACCGTCGGTGATACATCGCTCATCAGCGCAACAATGCTAAAAACTGGAGACATCGTTTTAGTCGCCGAGGGACAGGGCGAGACCAATCTCCTAGTTTGGTATGAAGATGGGTCGGCTACTGAAACTTCGGTCATCATTGTTGAAGAGGACGGATACAGACAATCCAAAGAAGTGGCCAGTCTGCTGGAGCAAATCAATGGTATTGATGTCTCTCTTGTGGGCAGGCGAATCGTCGTTGACGGTCAAATTGATTCGCGCGACCTAGCAAGAGTGAAAGCCGTTCAGCAGCGCTACGGCGACATACTTATTTTGGCGAGGGAAATATCAACCTTCGAACAAAAGATGTTGCACTTCGACGTAAAAATCACCGAGATAAGTCGTGACGTGACTGAGGAGTTAGGAATCAATTGGTCCACAAGTTTCGCAGGGCCTACACTTAATTATGAGCGAGCATGGAACCAAGGGTCTAATCTTGCTATCCCGCAGACAAACGAAAACGCTTCTTACTTATTCGGAAATAATTTCACTGACGTGGGCTCTATGGATCTCGCACTTGGGGAGGTTGTATCGGGCGCCGGCGCTGGTTTAACGCTGGACCAACAGCAGAGACTAGTGGATGCGCAAGAGCGCAGTTACACGTATTGGGGAATCGGCACATCGATAATTTCAATGATAAACCTTCTTGAGTCCAACGGCGCCGCGACCACACTCACTCAACCCAGGATAAGCGCGAGGAGCGGAGGTATGGCCGAGCTTGTAGTGGGCGGAGAGATTCCTGTTGTAACAAGTTCAATAAACGGTCCCACTGTCACCTATAAGAATTACGGTATTCAATTAGAAATATCGCCAGAAGTCGATCAGTACGACAACATCATGGGGCAGGTTTCAGTAGAAGTCTCAGCACTTGACTTATCTAATGCAGTAGACGGTCAACCAGCGTTTCGCAAACGATCAAGTAAAAACGACATTCGGCTTGCGCCCGGCGAAACCTTGGCGCTAGCTGGCCTGATCCAACAAGAGGAGCAGATTGCTTACTCTGGTCTCAAGTGGCTGCAAGATATCCCTCTGCTCGGCAATTTGTTCCGCAACAAATCCTTCACGTCCGGAGAGACAGAACTTGTGATACTCATCACTCCTACCGAAATTGAAGATCTTTCGGCGGGGGAAAACCAAAGGATTATTGATCGTGCACAAGATATTCGATCGGACTTTGAGGAAATAAAGTACGAGTTATCGCAATACCCCAAGACAAGAAAGACTGAGGAACCCTCTGGACCAGAGGATACGGATCCCTGATTCCCCCTCAACTTTCATGTGTTAAAGCAGGCGTTTCATGTTCACCATCCGAATTACAAATAAGTCTGGAGACTTCGATCAGACCGCCACCTGCAGAAGTGCAAGCTGTCAGATAGGCAAGTCCAAAGAAGCGCTTGTGCGAACCAAGGGCTGGTCGGTAGCGCCTCGGCACCTCCGACTGGAGCAAAACCTTGCTGGCGTTTACGTCGAGGATACGAGTAGAGGTTTTGGCATTCGAATCAATGGCAAAACTGAGGAGCGCTATGGGCCCCTTTCGACCTCTGACGTCGTATCCTTTGGGTCCTACACTCTCTCGATAACGGAGTCTGCTCCTTTCGGAACCGCTGACGACCGAGGGGACGTGCCGATCGTCACTGGTGAGGAAAAAGAAGCCACCAAAACACTGAGCTCCCGACTTGAAGAGTCAGCTCCGACGGTGGCAGCGATTGATCCGAAACAGAACGATATCTCTGAGTCGACACCTAACCCTGAGGATCCTCAACGATATATGGAGTGGGCCAAACTCTGTCACAAGGAGCTCTTGAGGCAGCTGGATTTCGGCAGGGTCGAAATGGATGGACTCTCGGATATCCAACTCAGGGAGTTGATGGATAGCTTGATAACGCGAGCAATGGGTGCACTCGATAGCGGGATACCAGAGGATATTTCGCGCGATTTACTAAAAAAAATCGTACTGGATGAGTCCATTGGTTTAGGAGCGATCGAGGATCTCTTGGCCGATCCTGACGTGACGGAAGTCATGGTGAATAACTATGACGATATCTATATAGAAAAAGCAGGCAAGCTCAGTAGAACTCAGGTTCGCTTCAGCAGCCCTGAGGCAGTGCTTGCGACAATTGAAAGGATAATCTCTCCCTTAGGGCGGCGAATTGATGAGAGCTCCCCCATGGTTGACGCTAGGTTAAAGGATGGCTCTCGGGTAAATGCGATCATACCGCCTTTGGCTCTAAGGGGGCCCTGCATAACAATACGAAAGTTTGCGCAGAAGCGGCTGACAGCGGCTGACCTTGTTAATTTTGGAGCTCTAAGCGAACCCATGGTGGAGTTCTTGGAGGCGGCAGTAGTTCACCGAATGAATATTGTAGTTTCTGGCGGCACGGGATCTGGTAAAACAACATTGCTAAACGTGCTCTCTAACTTCATACCCTTGGAGGAGAGAGTAGTTACAGTTGAAGACGCAGCAGAATTGAAGCTTGTGCAGCCACACGTCGTAACACTTGAGGCAAGGCCTGCAAATTTAGAGGGTCGCGGTGCAATAACTATTAGGGACCTAGTTCGAAACTGCCTCCGTATGCGTCCGGACCGAATAGTAGTTGGTGAGTGCAGAGGGGGGGAGGCACTCGATATGCTGCAGGCAATGAATACAGGCCATGATGGGTCGCTTACCACTGGTCACGCAAATAGCCCCAGAGACATGCTGAGTCGCCTAGAGGTGATGGTTTTAATGGCCGGGATGGATCTCCCAAGCCAAGCAATTCGGGAGCAAATATCGTCAGCTGTTGACATCATCATCCAACAATCTCGATTTGCAGATGGTTCCAGAAGGGTCACCAGTATCAACGAGGTGACTGGGATTGAGCGAAGCACCGTGCAGATGTCGGAAATTTTTCGCTTCTCACAAGAAGGCTACGATGCAAATGGCAGGGTAATGGGTAAGTACGTCGCGACTGGAGTGGTACCGCAGTTGTGGGAGGAGTTCGCCGAACGTGGTATTAACATGAATCGAGACATTTTCAAGCCGTGAGTCTGCAAGCGACAGTCGTCTTCACCCAGATCTTGACCGTGGTGAGTTTCGCCATCGTATTCGCTTGCGGTGCTGTACTTCTATCTGGAACTGTGAAGACTGCTGGCCAGCTTTTTTACAGACGGCGAGTAGTGGAAACGGAGATGAACAGAAAGGATATGTTCGTCACAGCTAACCCAGTTCTACTTTTCTGGGCAAATATGTTTGCCTTTTGTGTATTCACAGCCCTAGCGCAAATCGCAGTAGGCTCGTGGATATTGACTGGATTGGTAGCAACCGGAGCATTGACGGCTCCAGCTTGGTACTGGAACAGGCTCCGCAAGCAACGTTTCAGAAAAATTGAAGAGCAGCTCCCCGACGCCTTTATGATGATCGCCAGCAGCCTGCAAGCTGGGGCAAGTATCAACATGGCCTTTCAAAGTGCCTCCACGCAGGCTCCACCTCCGCTCTCACAGGAGTTACAACTGGTAGTACGAAAAGTGCAATTAGGGGTTAATCTTGATGTGGCGTTGCTCGAAATGGAGAAGCGGGCGCCCATAGATAGCCTCATCATGGCTAGCTCTGCTGTTCGAATTAGTAGAGAGGTCGGCGGTAATCTTGTCGAGACAATCAAGAGTATGGCTGACACCCTGAGACGGAAATTTTCCATGGAGGGAAAGATTGTTAGCCTCACTGCTCAGGGTAAGGCACAAGGCAGGTTTATGGCGTTTTTGCCTCTTCTAGTGGGCGGAGGGCTAGCGTTGCTGGACCCTGACTCAATGTCAAAGCTCATTACTACACCGGTCGGCTATGCCGTTTCCATCGTGATGGTTGTCATGCAAGTGCTTGGCTACGTTTTTATCAATAAAACGATCAGTATTGATACTTAATCGAGAGCCATATTTTGACTCCATTCATCGCTTCAATCTTCTCAGCCGTCATGATCGGCGCCTGCGCTAGCATCATCATAGTTATCCTCATGAGAGTGTTAACGATGGTGTCGGATAGGGGTAGGGATAATCTGGACCCGCCTCCTGCTATTTTTTCACCCTTCATGCCACTCATAAAGTTTGTAGCGTTTTACGGTACGTCAAATATGAGCGACGAGAGGCTGGACAAGGTAGATGAGGCATTGGCATTACATGGCGTGAGTTTCATGGTAACTGCAGAGGAGTTTATCGCCGGCCAGATTGTCCTGTCGTTAGTAGGTGCATTAACTATCCTGGTCCTCGGGCTATCCTCGGGTGGTATCAATCTAGCTCTACTTATCTTGTTCTCTGCAGTAGCTTGGTTTTTACCTAGCCTCTGGATAAAAGATTTTAAGCGTCGCAGAGACACCGAAGTCATGCGGACGTTGCCTATCTATTTAGAGTATCTAACCATGTGTGTCGACGCCGGACTAGACTTGCCCGGCGCTATGAAACAAGCAGTGGACAAAGGCCCGCGCGGCGCGATGCGGAACGAGTTCAGAGTGATATTGAGAGATATTTCCTCTGGTTATACCCGGGCAGATGCGTTGGCCCGATTTGACGAGCGGATGGCGCTGCCAGAGGTCACCTCATTGGTTTCTGCGGTAACTCAGGCTAACAAGATGGGGTCGAGCTTATTTGACACCCTACAGTCTCAGGCCGAGCAACGTCTGGACGAACGATTTCGTCGCGCCGAAAAGATGGCAATGGAGGCTCCAGTTAAACTTATAGTGCCCCTCGTCGTTTTTATTTTTCCATTAACTTTTATCATCCTTCTGTTTCCCATCGTAACTCGTTTTTACGACGGCGGATCGCTCTGAGAGAGTCGGTTTGACGCCCTTAACTGGAAAGTACTTGGCGCCAGAGGGATATTGCCGAGACTTTGTTATTTGCACGGCTGACAATTTCATTTCCCGCGCTATCGGCTTAATGGGCCGAAAGAAATTTGGCTCCAGCGACGCCTTACACATTGCCCCTTGTTCGGCAATCCATACGTTTTTTATGCGAATGAACATAGACCTAATATTCCTGGATTCAAGCAGACGGGCGATCAGCATTCACAGTTCGGTCCGCCCATGGACGTTCCGGCATTGCTGGGGCGCCGCGTCAGTTCTGGAGATGCCAGACGGTAGGGCGAAGGAGCTTGGTATCTCTCTGGGGGGCTCGTTTACATGGTGAAGGTGATCTTTATTATTCTCGGGATGCTGGCAGGATGCGCTGAGACCTCTTACCGGTCCAGCAATCCATCGATTCCTGATGCAGCCCATTTATTGCGCGAGGCCGGCAAGGCTTACGCCAGAGGAGACTGTAAAAACGCTATCGAGCTGTTCTCGTCGCTTTTGGAAATCGCCCCCCAAGATGTCGATACAATGTTGAAGATCGCCAGATGCAGTTATTTACTTGGTAACCCCGATAGCGCTCTCGCACAGTACAGGGCTGTTCTGAGAATAGATCCTAAGTCTCGAGCAGCGCACTACAATATCTTGTTTATTCAGATCGAATCTCTGGTCGAGACATCTGGCGCTATCATCGAAAATGTACCTCCGAGAATGGATGATGAGGAAGCGCTTCTGGCTGTCGCAAAAGGCATCATCGGATCAGTAAAGGTGAACTTAATTCAACCGCCCAAGGACGGGAGTAGTGGCCCCTAAGTTAGGCAGAAGGAAGCACCATGTCAGGTCAGCTCAGCTGGCGCAAGCTATGGTCGAGTTTTTAGTCGTTGCTCCCGTTTTTATACTCATCATCTTTGGTGCAATCCAGACAGCACTGATTTTCTCTGCAAAAACTTCCCTGAACTATGCGGTTTTCCAAGCCGCCCGGGTAGGAGCAGTGAACAACGCCACGTACTCCGGTATCCGGAGCGGGTTGATCAGAGGACTCGCACCCTTGTACACCTACTCTAATACAAGGCGAGGTCCTGACGTTGCCGAGGATATTGATGACGGGATAGCTGAGGCTGCCCTTGAGGTGGATGCGTATACCAGAATCATCAGGCTGAACCCTATGTCTGCAGATTTTCGGACAGGTAACACTGGGCATGGTATCAGCGTAGATGGGATGAATCAGATACCGAATGACCTTCTTATGTACCGAGACCCCGATCCTAGGGGACGCGTAAACATTCAGGATGCCAATTTACTCAAGATCAGAGTTCAATATTGTTATGCCCTGATAGTACCAATCGTTAACAAAGTCATCGGCTCTTTGAGTGAACTGAATGATCTTAGGCAGCCTGCTAACGCCTATGAAACACCAAATGATCCAAGATTTGCAGATCAGAATAGGGGTTTCGCCAATGAGGCTGCGGCAGCAAACGCGTCTCTAGCAACCTATACGGGGTTGTGTTCCGGGCGCAATCTAGGTGAAGATAGAGCCAACGAGTCGACTGGTTTTCTCATTGCTGCAGAAGCGACTGTTCGAATGCAGAGTCCTGCGTTTGAGTCAGATTCAGAGGAAGATACTGGCGGCTACATGTGCGATGGAGTCAGAATGGCGTGCCCTTGATGGTGGCCAATAGTCTAGAAAATGGGGGAAACAGTGGCCGGTAGCGAAGACCAAATTGATGGAGAAAAACCAGAGCAGTCCTCTGCGGAAAGTGAGGAGAAAGCGGTAGACGCTTTGGATTCAGAGAATGCCGAGTCAGAGCCAGAGACTGATGAGCCCAATGCAGTTGAGGACACCACTGCTGGAGATCTGAAAGAGAAACTTCTCCGTGTGGGTATGGTAGTGGCCTTTAGCGTGCTCTTGTACTTTGAAGTCGTTTACGGAGTCTTCATTGGTGTGCTCATATGTTCAGTAGCCTACCTGCTCAAAGGAGAGGTTCCTGATCAGGTAGCGGCGTTTGTTTCCGCCGCTCTAAGAGTGGTACACAGCACTATCGCGTTTGTGCTGTTTCAGACTGATGAAAAACCATGGCCTTTGCGATCATGGCCATCGGAACCCCAAGAAGATTAGGTTAGTAGACAGCCCGGGTTCGGCTCGGGTTAATCGGGCCCAGTAACGCTCCTTAAGGATGGACAAAAGCCCTCCGCAGAACCGATAAATTGGGGGGGCTCAGCGCTTAAAGCATCAAGTATTGCATCCAGGTCGGACTTACTTGGGTCAGAGTCCCATCTCGCGGGCATCACTAAACACAGATCTAGAGTCTGGCCAGCGTAGTCTCCGTATTCCCCTGGCTCATTCGGCACTGCGAGCTGAACCAAAATAACCTCGCCAGCGGCATTAGGTGTACCAAGATAACTTGGATAGTAATAACCGGCATAGAGCACTGCAAAAGGGTCGGGTGTTCCATCTGAAGATAACATTTTAAAGTAACCTTCAGTCTGACAACCCCGGAACTCGTCATCACCGATCGGTTTCAACTCCACGGTATCATATAGCCGACCATCGACTTGGCTCTGATATGCAAAAGCTGTGACTTCACCATCACAGATCACCACTCTCGGTTTTAAAATATTTCCCTCCTCATCAAGAACTTGGATGCCCATGGTGGCGCCTATAGGCGGCCCCTCTACCGGATAAAAAACTCCATCTGCGTATGTGCCGACAATCTCCCCGTTATCGTTAATTAGATTGCCATCCGCGTCCATTTGGAAGGAATCTCCGTCCTCAGTGGTTACTACGGTCTGATTTGTAAGGCCCACTTGAGACTCAATATCTGCACTACCCCCGCCTTCATCATTACTGTCGTCGTCCCCCGTGGCAGAACTAGTTGAGAGAGAGGCTGGGAACGAGGGCAAAAACTTGTGCACCGCAGTGATCGAGTTGCTGAAACCTTGGTATTGGTTGTGGAACGAGGCTGAGACAGCACTGATGCAATCGTCATATCCGGGACACTCGACATTTGTGCGCCACCACTCGCTATCCACCAGCATAAATGAGAAAACTAAAGCGGATACGACTACCACATATTCAGGCATCGCCTGGCCAGCTTCATTTCGCCGATTCAATTGGGTATCTCGGTATTGATCAATACTTGCGTGATATCCGGGGCTGGAATTACCAAAACGTTCACGAGAGCTGGGCCGTCTCTGAAGATCATGACATGGGCCTCTTGCTCATTAAATTGGTGCTCAAGCTCCCAGCCTTGTCGACGCAGACCACCAATGTAAAACCTAGCTACCTCATCTGGACTCATACTAGTGGCTATCAATGTAACCCTTCCGGACTTAAGTTCGTCATCCATTAAGGTATCTGAGGCTACAATTGCATCATCCGGTAAAAGCAACCCCTCGCCGAGAGAATCGCCGGCAGCATTCGCAGAAAATTCGGACATCACCAGCCTTCCTGCGGCACCAGTATCGGTGACTTGATACTGGACAGTGGCGAAACATGTATCCGTGATCATTTTTGAAAGTTGTTTCCATGGCGCCACCGCACTGGGGACTGGTGCCTCCCACTTCCGCCAGTAAAATCGCTCTAAGGCCTCTACGGAGTCGGGGGTTCTGAACTCTTTGACGGCGAGGGTTTGCCGGTTATGAGTAGCATTATTCAGAACGGGAGCCAGAGACATGGATTTCATCACAGGAAATTCATCCCAATCGCAAGAGGCATTGCATGGCAGACTCAGTGCGGCCAACAAAGCACCGGCTAAGATTTTAGTTAGCCTATTAGTCCTCGAACTCACAAATACCGCGCTTGCACTCGATGGGGGCAACACCATTTGTGTCAGGATCAACGGGAATTGGCGCGATGGAAGGCTCCCCAAACTCTAATTTGTTAATCGCACTTATCGCTGGCCCTCCCTCAAGGTAAGAGACGAGGTCGATGACTGCGTCAAAGAATTTATTATCAAAAACATCAGATGGGACGTAATCATCCACTCGGTCCTTGTAATGATTAACACTTTGCGCGCTCCATCCATCGGACAAGATCCCGCCCCTGGCTGTCATTGAGCCATTCCAACTTTGGAAAATGGCGCTCTCGATTCCCGGCGTCCATTCTCCATCCTCCCGATCCCAAACTGTCTCACCAGATCCCCAGGCATTTTTGAGATTCAATCGGGTCACAACCTCTGGAGTGAAATAACCCTTTGGGCTGGAAAAAAATGGGAAACCAAATAAATCTTCATTCTCGTTGCCTACCGCCCGCAACAAAAAGTCAATCGGGCTTTTAATTGTATCTATGGCGCTGGCAAAGAATTCGGTCACGCCGTAAGCTAAACCAGGCGTTTGCAGTTCACGGAAATTATTGACGCTCACATCTCTGAGCATTGGTTCCTCGCTCTGAACGTAGCTCCATTGACTTGAAGGCGACTTCGTACCCAAATCCCCTGAGGTGATTAAGTCGATGGGGCCGTTAGAGTATGTTTGAAAAAAACGATTTTGCATGGACGCGGTGACAGAGGAGGCACTCCGTAGCGCCACGTGCTCCCAGTCATTACCCGATCGCGAGAAGTCATCACGATTCTCCCCAGATAGGTTGTCAAACCAAACGGTCCGTTCCCACGTGACATATCTAGCAGCTAATTGGTTCTCATGCTGGATATCCGCCAGCTTGCCAAGGGTCGGCACAAGCACGAATAAGGGGAGGAATACGAAAGCGACAGACACTACGAACTCTGCCATCGCCTGCCCTCGCTGACGGCGCTCGCTCACCACAGAAAGGGCACCGTAATCACCCCGCACATTTCGATTTCCCAACCATCCCAACGAAGTCTGTGAGCCCGTCAGTCATCTTGTCAATGACGTTCTCTGAGGCCTCATAGGCCCTGTTTCCCACCATTCTGATAGGCGGCTCAGCTACGCTGTCCCAAGGGCTGTCTATTTGCGAAACCACGTAGTCAACCTGCTCCTCGATCAACCTCTCGGCCATTCTATCTAAAGTCCAGTTAATTACGCCAATTGCATCGTCTGGTGCGCCCGGCAAAAAGGTACTCCACTCAATCTCACCCGTTGCAACTGCTGTAGGCAGGAGCGAATTGGGTTTCAGGCGTGCATCCCAAAAAGGACTGAACAGACTTGCCGGTTCGTTACCGTCTTGCATGGGATTCGAAAAATAGGCTTCCGCCGAGCTGATGGTCGACATTGGCCTTCTAGAAGTGAAAACCACTTGCTGATACAGGCCCTCCAAGCTTGCCTCCTCCGATCTCGAGCATGTATCGAGATCGAAGCGGTCGTAAGTTACCTCATCTTCGCGACCCTCAAGCCAAGTTTCCGCAGGCGTGGCGTCTCCATTGCCCATATCAAAAGTATCACTATCGGACGTCTCTACATCACCCAAATCAATAGCAAGGGCAACTATGTATTCGCGGCTTTGTCGCGATTGTCTATGAGAGTCATCCAGCGAGGCAAAGATTGGTACACCAGTATAGGATGTGGTTACGTTTGTGGGGCCGCCATAAATCGGTGGTGGCACAGATTGTCCCCACAACAAATTCTGAGTATGAAACGGTTCGAGGGGCCCCTCGTTGACGGGGTCATCAGGGTCTCCACCATAGGGCCCATCGATCTGACCCAGTTTCCCCCAATCGGTAAGGATCTTGAGAGCATGCCTTTGCTCTGCGACGAGTTGATGTGTCGCGCCTCCCAAGGGAAAACCTATGGGCAGCTCGAAATTAAGGTCAATTAAAGTCCACCCCTCGCACCCAACAATAGGTAGGCAGACCTCTATTCTGACGAACAACCCCACTTCGATTTCTACGCCGATGCTAAGTACATCGATAGCGGCCCATCCAAGTTTCGAGATATCCTCAGCCTTTTTTAGCCCGCCGTGTGCCTGAAAAGCGGCACCTCCATCATTCCTTACACCAAACCAGAGACCAAAATCGAGGTCGATGATTAGTTTTACGATCCCAGCATCCAGTGTCAGTCTCGGGATAAGGTCAGGGATGGTATCCGCCGCTGGCCATTGCCAATGCCTGTCCTCGGTGAAAGGATCTCTGTTCTCGTTTACAAGCGCCGCATAGTATTTATAGGCATCAAGCGTAGCGTCCTTGACGTCATCATCATCTTTTTTCGAGACGTTAGGGGAATTGAGGCCAATCATCGCAGTCGTAGGGAAAAAGTCCTGCAGTTGCTCCGAAGCATCCCTAATCGCGTCTTCTGAATCAGGGTTGCTTTCCGCTAGATCCTCCATAACCCCCTCCATGTCAGACTGACCAAAATCTATCGGGGAATAGGTCTCAAGGATGTTCTTCGTTAAAAAAAGGAAGCTCAAAAACGAGGGATAAATATCAGCATTGTCGTCCTCCAGCTGGTTTGCCTGAATGACGTCTTGGTGAGTCTCAAATTGCGCCACCATTGTCGAAAGCGCGAACGCGGATTGGAATACACCCAGTGCGCTGTTGAAATGAGAAACCACAGTCGGCCAGAAGTTGCCGATTCTAGAGGCGGCAGCATCGACCCCGTAACCGACAGCCTGATAGGGAATCGTTATCGTATTCAAGACCATTGAATAGGTCACTGGCGACGGCGGTGCAATCGGAGTTTGATATAGAGGGTATGAGGTGAATTTTCGAATATCTCGGTAGTGCTTGGCCCACGAGATTAATGCTGCAATCTGCCCCACTGACACCTCATTGGCAACCATTGCCCGGTTCGTATACGCGACAAAATTGTGGTTACGGGCAGCCAGTTTCGCAATGGAGTAGGCCGTGGCGTCAGCCGCATTCTCTAATTGAACTCTGTGGCGGACGAGTTGTGACTGATTGTATAAAGCTATGATGGCCACCAAGCTGATGGCCAAGAACATAAGGCCAAGCACTATTGCTTGACCTCTTTGTCTCCGATATACGCGGGTACCACACACGCGCATGCTGGTAGCTGTGGTTGGCTTACCCTTCGTCCTGAGCGAAGTCCGTGAGGTCGTATTCTTCGGCGCCCTCAGACTGGGCATCATCAGCAGCCGTTCTTCCGAGCTGTTGACTGGTTCCGCCCCCTAACTCGGCTGCAAGGTCACCAACTTGCCCCCGGACAGTATCGCCAAAAAAGTTATAGACACTTATTGCTGCCACCGCCACCAAAGCGACAATGATGATGTACTCGGTCATACCCTGACCGCGCTGACCAAATCGAGATTTTCGTGCCAGATTCATATCTACGCTGCTCCCCTTAATTTCAACTTTGTGCAGTTGTTTGGACTGAACGTCCAACAAATTCCATAGCTATCATACCCGACTAAAGGAGCATTGCTACGGGTTGATTAGGGAGAATTGGCTCTGTGGTCCGCTTTTCTCGAGTCTGGCAGGAGTCTCAACACCACTAGCGACCTCGAACACGATCTTAAGTCGCCGAGGTTGAAAGCTATCAATGGCCATCAATGTAGGTATTGCGAGTGAATGGGCTTGCAGGGCGGAGGCCATGGCTATTGCATAATGACAGCGCACTAGGCGTTTTTCTGAGACGAAAATTGCATCCGGCGCAGCTTGTAGGCCCGATTGTAGACGGGTATTTTACTCAAGGGTTTGCGGCTAGAACCGATATATTATTTTATGACGAGATAGACGCAGATGTACTGCATTACAATACTTTAGGTTTTGCGTATCTTGTCGGAGGAGCTGAGCGAATGAAAACAATTATCGTTATAGCATCTGTAGGTCTTGCCTATTTGCTTTTGATAAGCCCAGATGCTTGGGCTTGCTGGCCGTGGAGTAAAGTTGACGAGCAAACAAAGCCAGGGGGTCAAGTCGTTTGTACCTGGAAGTGCGGCACCTATCCAAACTTTAAATACACTACTACTACTGGAACGGGTAAGTGCCCAGAACCAAGCGACTAAAGCGCTGTCCAGCTATCTCTAAAACCAGCCAGCGACCGCATTCAAGGTACTAAATCGTAGGCTCACTCCGTAGCAAGTTTTTACAAAACTTTGATCTCCTATCTGCCGCTTAAAATTCCAGCGTAGCACGATAGATTTGGGTTATCACACTGATCACCCCGGATGAAACACCGCAAGATAGCTGGAGACCCCGGAATAATTTTTAAAGCAGAAACCACAAGTCATCTGTGACCGGCCGAGTTTTTTCGTGACGCTCAAGACTGATCCGCAACAGCTCGGAGCCTTTATCGAGGAATCGTCGCGCTTACGAGCGTCTACTCAAGGTCTCTCTGCCCAGTTTACCAGTCACAAGGAGGAATTTTGGGGTCTGATCATTCCTAAAAGTTCGGCTCTACACTTGCGATGGGCTGCTGAGAACATTGATACTGGGCCTCTAGGTTGCCCGATAGATCTGCATCTCGATCACAGGGCAGCGAGCCGACATCTTCACTTTGCTGCGCGTCCCAGAGAGTGTCCCGGTGCGAGTATGTCACTACTGGAACAGCAGATTGCTTGGACCAGAGTGGTGGAGTGACTCGATTCCGCGTGTTAGGTGTCTCCCAACACCTTTTTGCACCAGGCCGGCGCTATGCTGGGTACCTTGCGGCTCAATCTCGATATGGATAAACGCAGCTTAGTAAACAGGAGTCATCAACTATGGCTACGATCCTCGCACATCTAGAGGTCTATCCCGGTAAGGAAGTCGAATGGGAGGCCATCATGGCCGACATGGTGCGTCAAACCCTTGAGCGGGAGGAGAAGGTTTTGCGCTATGAGTACTTCAAAGGTCAAAAACCCCTGCACTACTACTGCCTTTTATCCTTTGAGGATAAGTGGGCGTTTTATCTGCATCAGGCCTCCGATTATCACGAGGGTCACGACTTCGAGAGCGTGCTCTCCAATGTGGCGCTCGAGTATCTTGATCCCGTGACCGGCGCGAATGCGCTACCGCCTACCGAAAATCCACCTCTGCCCGACGACGCCAGTGAAGTACTTCGGAACACCGAACTACTGTTCCCGATTCTAATTCCCGAGTGGTGGGCAGGCAGGGAGTGAGGCTGTGCCTCGGTAGTTGATGCCGCCTGCAAAAAAAAACCGCCAACGACCCCTAAATATTTCTTGGAGTCCATGTCCTGCATTTGGCAACGGTCTTTGAGCCTGAACGGCACACCTCGTCGCCGGTAGCGCGCGACGCTACATTGGCTGATGGCCCGGTCGCTCAGGTGCGGCTTGATCACCGCGTGCGGTTGAGTTGTCATGGTAGTCGGCGACCGGCTGAGTATGCGAGGGTGCTTGTCGACGCAAGATTTCAGAGCGCTTGTCCTCGCCGTCGTGGCTCCAGCCCGGGGCCAGAAATAAGTAGCGAAGGGCGTTCTGCCAACCGCCTGCGCGACTCAGGTCCCGTGCGATGCAGGTGTATTCACCAAATGCCACCTTCACTGGGTGGTGAGTGGCGATATTGTTCGTGAGGCCATAACGGACAGGGTCATACGCGACCTCAGGACTGAAAGTGCCGAATAGGCGATCCCAGATAATCAGCACTCCCGCGTGGTTACGGTCTAGATACCTGACATTTGAGCCGTGATGAACGCGATGATGACTTGGTGTGTTAAAGAGCCACTCAAACCACCTAGGCATTCTTTCAATGGTCTCCGTGTGTAACCAAAACTGGTAGATAAGACTCACACTCATCATAGTAACAATCATCACGGGGTCGAATCCCAGCAATGCCAGTGGACACCAGAAGAGGTATTTGATCACTCGTTCACCGACCCCCTGGCGAAGCGCCGTGCCGTAGTTGTAGCACTGCGAGTTATGGTGAGACACATGGCCCGCCCATAAAAAACGCACTTCATGATTGGCGCGGTGGAAGAGGTAGTAGGTGAGATCATCCAAAAAAAATAGCGCTACCCACCACAGCGGCGCACGACCGACGAGCTCTTTGAATGGCGAGAATTCCCAGCATGCAAACATCAGCAGCACACCGCCGAATTTGGGTAACACATCGACCACCACCGTCAGCAACATGACGCCCATCGAAGCAAGAAAATCCTGTCTCTCATAAAGGGCAAGTGATTTCCGCCATGCGAAGGCCCACTCCATTAGCAGAGCGGTAAAGAAGAGTGGTAGGGCATAAATGACCCAGTCATCCTGAAGCAGCGAAATGACTTGTGGAAACAGGTTATCCATCTCTAGTCCTCACGCGGCGATTCGCTGCTCAAGCATCCCGGGCCCTGCTGGGGGCCTCGCGCCGCAGTTGCGTGAGCTCAGCCATTATGGAGACCGCAATTTCCATGGCGGTTTTGGAGCCAATAGAAATACCCACCGGCGCATGCAGTCTGGCGAGTGAATCATCATTAAGCTCCAGCTGAGAAAGTCGCTGCAGTCGTTTTGCTGTTGTACGCACCGAACCCAGTGCGCCAACATACCAACAGGCTGAATCCAATGCCTCCATCAGAGCCATGTCATCGACTCGGGGATCATGACTCAAAGTGATTACCGCACAGTGCTCGTCTGCAGCGTGCTCCCGCACTACATCGTCGGGCAAACCCAAAATTTTCTCAACCTCGGGCCCTTGCCACTGGGCTAGAGCCCACTCCCTCGAATCGGTCAGCAACACCTCGTAATCCATGGCTAGCGCCAATGCGCTGAGACTGGCAGCCAACTGTCCGGCTCCGACCAACAATAGCCGGTGTCGCGGTCCGAAGCAGTGCGTCATTGCATTGTCACGTCTCTCAAGAGGCGCAAACTTCGAGGCAGGAGTGATCTCAGTTTCTCCCGCTGTCAGGGTGACAGTACGACTTAACGTTTGCCGCACTAACATCGCTTGGTAGGCGCTAGTCACCCATTGAAGATCTTTGTTTCCGAGCTGTTGAATGGCCAGCCCCATCCGGCCACCGCAGGGCAGGCCCCACTTTTCATTGTCCTCGGCGCTGACCCCGTACTCCGTCAGGAAGACCTGCGGACCATTGAATTCCCCTGCCAGCAGGCGCGCGACTAAATCCTCTTCCACGCAGCCACCCGAAACGCTACCCACCTGAGAACCGTCAGCACGAAAGGCCACCAGTGAGCCCACGGGTCGTGGGGACGAACCAATGGTCTCCACGACCGTTACCAGCCAGGGTTGTTCACCCTCAGTCAGTGAGGCCAACAGGCACCTGAGAATGGTCTCATCAGTGGAGTTCATGAGTCATAAAGTTGGAGGCGTATCCATTCAAATCCAGCTTCTCCAATTGGATTGCCTTGTATGAGATTGGCTCTAATATCAGGCCAAGGCTGGTTGTCTTGCCGAAATTCATCACCTAAGTTTAGGCGACTCAGCGGCGAGCTGGGAGGGTTTATGCCAAACATCGCTGGAGCGCTCGGGGTAACGCCACAAGGCCGTATTCGTTGCGCCGGCAGTTGGGAAAGTTATGGCATAAAGGTTGCCGATACCGCATCATATGTGAGACCAATACCAATTATCCGAGACAGGTAGCGAATAATGCCCAATCCCGTCTACATCTTTGATGCGGTGCGCACACCGCGAAGCAAAGGTAAGTCCACCGGCACTCTCCACGAAGTAAAACCCATCGATCTCGCAGCAGGCCTGCTGGTCGAATTACAGAAGCGTCACGATCTGGATACCAGCTACGTCGACGACGTGGTCATGGGCTGTGTTTCGCCTGTTGGTGAGCAGGGTTCCGATGTCGCAAAAATGGTTGTTCAGAACGCCGAGTGGGATGAATCTGTGCCGGGCGTGCAGTTGGATCGCTTTTGTGCCTCTGGACTCGAGGCCGTCAATATCGCGGCACAGAAGATTGCTTCCGGCTGGGAAGACCTCGTCGTCGCGGGCGGTGTGGAGTCGATGTCCAGAGTGCCAATGGGTTCCAATGGGGGCGCCATGGCAGGAGACCCCGAATTCGCCGTCAAAACGGGTTTTGTACCGCAGGGCATCGGCGCCGACACAATAGCCACGCTGGCAGGTTGGTCTCGTTGTGATGTCGACCAGTATGCGGTGACTTCGCAGCAGCGTGCAGCGAACGCTAGAGATAACGGTTGGTTCGATCGCTCCGTAGTGCCAGTAAAAGACAGCAGTGG
This sequence comes from Halieaceae bacterium, assembly GCA_902631395.1. Classification (GTDB taxonomy): domain Bacteria; phylum Pseudomonadota; class Gammaproteobacteria; order Pseudomonadales; family Halieaceae; genus Luminiphilus. The sequence continues at coordinate 42,640 of CACOYM010000009.1, forward strand.
CGTGACGATTTTGGAGCGTGATGACTTCATCAAGCCTGACACGAGTGTCGAGGGCCTTGCCGGCCTGAAGCCCTCCTTCGAGGCGCCGGGCGGCATGGGTTTCGATGACATCATTCTGGCCAAGTACAACACGCTCGATCGCATCGAACACGTCCATACGCCAGGGAACTCGTCTGGCATTGTGGACGGTGCCAGTGCCGTGATGATCGGCAGTGAGAAAGCTGGTAGCGACCAGAATCTGAAGCCACGAGGACGTATTTTAGCAACAGCCGTTCTGGCGACCGACCCCATCATTATGCTGACAGGACCTGGGCCCGCAGCAAAAAAATGTCTGCATAAGGCCGGTTTGACGGCTGCCGATATTGACCTCTGGGAAATCAACGAAGCTTTTGCCGCGGTAGTGCTTCGTTACATGAAAGATTTGGATCTCAATTTGGAGATTACCAACGTCAACGGAGGCGCTATCGCCATGGGCCACCCGCTAGGCGCGACTGGCGGTTGTTTGGTGAGCACCGTGCTCGATGAGCTTGAGCGTCGAGACGCCAAGCGCGCCATGCTCTCGCTGTGCGTCGGTGGTGGCATGGGTATCTCAACGATTATCGAACGCGTTTGAGCGGTGTTGGCAAAGGGAACGACAGCAGTATGAGCGGATTTAATTACGAGAGAGATGCTAACGGCGTCGTGATTGTCACCATGGATATGGACGGCCCGGTTAACTCAATGTCTGAGGCATTTCTGCCCGCACTCCGCGAGACAGTCGACAAGCTTGAGGCGGAAAGTGATCTCAGGGGTGTGGTGTTGGCATCGGCAAAGAAGACTTTTTTTGCGGGCGGCGACCTCAACTCACTGTGCCAGGTGACCGAGGAGAATGCCGAGACCTTCTTCAACGAAGCTCAGAACATTAAGGCGGAGTTCCGTCGGCTTGAGAAGCTGGGCAAACCGACCGTCGCTGCCATCAATGGTGCGGCGTTGGGTGGCGGCTTGGAGTTGGCATTGGCCTGCCACTACCGCATCGCCTGGGACAATAAATCGGTGCAGTTGGGATTCCCAGAGGTCACTCTAGGACTGCTGCCCGGTGGTGGTGGCGTTGTCAAAGCCATTTATTTGATGGGGCTGATGGCCTCGAACGAATACCTGATCGAGGGCAAGCGAGTGGTGCCGACTAAGGCTAGGGAAGCGGGCCTAATAAATGAGACCGTCGACAGCCTCGACGAATTGATTCCCCGGGCTAAAGCGTGGATTGCCGAGAATCAGGATAACGAGGCCGCCTGCACACAGCCGTGGGACACTCAGGGGTACAAAATTCCGGGCGGCAACGCGAACCATCCCACAGTAGCGCAGATGTTACCAGTGGCGTCGGCGATGATTGCGCAAAAGACGCGCGGCCTGCTGCCGGCTCCCGTCAAGATTTTGGATGTGGCGGTATCGGCAATGCGCGTGGACTTTGAGACTGCCATGCGCATCGAAAGCCGCGGTTTGACTGAACTGGCGCTCACGCCGGTGGCGAAAAACATGATCAACACGTTCTTCTTCAATCTTAATCAAATAAATGGCGGCGCCTCACGTCCCAAAGACATCGAACCCCAAACCACGCAGAAGGTCGGCGTGTTGGGTGCGGGTATGATGGGGCAGGGTATCGCCTATGTCTCTGCAATGGCGGGCATTGAGGTGGTCCTCAAGGACATCTCGCAGGAGGCAGCAGACAAGGGTAAAGCGTACTCCGAAGGCTTGCTAAAAAAGCGCGTTGAGCGTGGCCGCCTAAACGAAGAGAGGGCGCAGCAGGTGCTGAGTCTGATCAAGCCTACTGCTGAGGATAGCGATCTCGACGGCTGTGATCTAATCATTGAGGCGGTGTTCGAGAACATGGCGCTCAAGCATGAGATCACCAAGGAGTTTGAGCCTCGTTTGGCAGAGAGTGGCGTTTGGGGGTCCAACACATCTACATTGCCGATTACCCAATTGGCTGAAGCCAGCGCCAGCGCCGAAAATTTCATTGGTATCCACTTCTTCTCACCCGTCGACAAAATGCCGCTGGTCGAGATCATCATGGGCGAGAACACCAGTGATCTGGCCCTCGCGAAGGCCTACGATTACACCAAGCAAATCCGCAAGACGCCGATTGTCGTGAACGACTCACTGGGCTTCTTCACCTCGCGCACATTCGGCACCTATCTTGATGAAGGCGTTCGACTGCTGACCGAGGGAGTTCATCCGATCCAGATCGATAACCTCGGTAAGGCGATTGGCATGCCCGTTGGCCCACTGACGGTCTATGACGAGGTCAGCCTAGAACTATCCCGCAAGGCGTGGACGACTTGGAGAGACATGGGCGTGCTTGATAAATGGGGTGATAGCAAGGTTACCCGTGGCGTCATCGATACGATGGTGGGCGAACATGGTCGGGGTGGTCGTTATCACGGTGGTGGCTTCTATGAGTACGGCGAGGACGGTAGCAAGACCATCTGGCCCGGCCTGATGGATCTTTACTACAATGCCGAGGCCGCGGTGGCTGAGGGTGACATCAAAGACCGGCTTCTTTTCCGTCAGGTCATCGAGGCTCTGAAGTGTCTGGAAACCAACGTGCTACGTACCGTTGCAGACGGAAACATTGGCTCCATCATGGGCATCGGCGCTCCGGCCTGGACTGGTGGTCTGATTCAGTTCGTTAACACCTATGGGCTCGAGCGATTCAGGACACGCTGTGCGGAGCTCGCGAGCCACTACGGCGATCGGTTCGATCCACCGGCCATCGTTAGTGAAAAAATCACGGCGGGGGAATCCTTCGTCTGACAAATTCGCATCGCCCCACTCATGCACTTAGGCTGATTTGTGCGGGTGACTCTTCTCTTGGCTGCTTTCTTGATTTGTGCACCCGATCGGGGTTGTCACTCAGTGCGGTTGCTTTGGTATTTGTGGAGTCTGCCCTTTAGACTTACCTCGAACAAGCAGAGCCCCCTGTCGCCCATATCACCTGCATTGGCTTGATCAAGTCCCGACACTGTCTAGACTGCGTAGAGTGATTCAGCGCTGTTCAGAGTGACAATCTCGTGGTTAAGATTAGCTCGGGAGCTTTCGGATAAAGCCCCTGTTGAGTGAGCAGTATTCTCGTGCGAAGTATGAATGATAATTGGATGCGATATTATATCCGGGACCGAAGACTGGCGAAAATCGATGATCTGGAACAACGCTATTCTCTTTATTCATGCCCCAAAGACTGCGGGCATGAGTATGACTACTTTGTTGTGTCAATCGCTCGAGGGACCAATCAACGTAACCGGCCCTTACGAACAACAGCATTCGGAAGGCAAGGTCACGTATATCCCCGGCAAACGGCACGAGACACTCATCGATGCAGCTTCGTTTTTAACCTATCGCAATATGTGCCTCGAGCAGTTCGAAAAAATCTTCGTCGTAATGCGAAATCCATATGAGCTGGAGCTGTCGCGATATGCCTATTTAAAGAAGAACCTACCCCAAGATCGTGGTATGGCACAGAACATCGCGCTAGAGGGCGATTTTCGCAACTATCTCTCCAAGGCGCCTTTTTTTGGTATGAATCCGCCCCGTCTGGATCTTTACTATCACTTTAATGGCGCGATGCCAGACAACTTGGTGATACTGCGCCATGAGCGTTTGTTATTAGATCTTGAATTGCATCTGGCTCTCTATCTGGAGGCCGGTTACGCCTTACCTCGCGAAAATCAGAGCAAGCATAAAGGAGTGAATGAAATGTATGACGCTGAGATGGAGGCATTGTGTTACGACCGCCACCGATGGTTCTTTGATAAGGCATTTTACCCCCGAGCGTTTGGTGACAGCTTCTGTGGCGAGGGTGCTTCGAGTCGAGCAACGACGTGAAGTGTGATCACCTCAGCGGGTCTCCTCGCCGCCACTGACATTCAACTCCGCCCCGGTAATTAACGTAGCGTTAACTGACGCCCGGGAAGCAACGGCTACAGCGGTATCTTCGGGCCGGCCGTGGGTGATTGCAGGGCGCCACGCTCCATGATTGCGCCAACCCGCGAGGCCTATGAAGTAGCGAGCCGTCCGTAAGGCCTCAGAATTCGAGTTCGCTGAGACAGGGTGTTAGCAGGTGACGTGGAGAAGATCGCTTAGGGGGTCTCGGACGGGCGCACTCTTCAGCGATCCGACACCTGATATGTCCTGGAGCGCGCGCTTCGGTTTTTAAGCTGAAACCCAGAAGGCCTCATTGTCTCTGCCGCAAACGCCTCAGCTTGATCCAGATAATGTGGTGATGTGGGGTCGGTCATCTGACTGCCGTACTGGTGTGTACCGTAAATCATTTGCTTGCCGTCCGCCGTCCACTCGATGAGGTAGTAGAGGCCGTCGCCAGCGACAACCGTCATGAAGTCATCTTCCTCGTTCAGTTGCTCTGCATACATGGCGCGGAGGGTATCGGGTCCGCCTGCCGCAGGCCATGTCCGATTATCGCGCCCATGGCGTTGAATGGCGCCCCACTCGGGATCCAGGCGCCCAGCCACCTTACGCACTGATGCTATGCATTTGTGGAGCGTTTCACGCGCATCGGGGAGCGGGTCGTTCGCGCGCTCGGCTTGCCACTCTTCGAGTAAAACGCAGACGCCAAGGGCTGCATGGCGATTAGCAATGTCTGTGTGCAAGTCCCATTTTCGTATCAATTCAATCGCTTGGGTCTCCTCGTCATCACGGGCCTCAAGGTTGGCGATTAGCGATAAGTACTTGTGACCTCGATAGCGTGGCGAGTAGGCGTTGTCGTGCTTGATAGCACTGAAGTCATCGAAGGAAATAGCGGGATTGGCATCTAGTAGTTCAAGTCCTCGCACTGCGCGGTTGGTCATCCGTGTGGGCCAGCCACTCTCTTTTCGATAGTTCGCCTGATCAGGGTTGCTGCCTGCACTAGTCACCTGAAAGGGCGATTGGTTCGCGCTATGCACGAAGCCGGAGGGTGGGTTCGTGACGCTCGGTAACTCGGTAATGGATAGGTAGCGCTGCCAGATCAGATCGCTCCTGTCGCCCGGCAGATACTGATCCCAGCGCCAGCCTTCGGCGCGCTCCGGCATCATGGCGTTGTGAATAAAGTGAATATCTCCGTCTGCGTTGGCGTAAACAAAATTGAAGCTCGCGATGTGCTGCAACGCGATCGCCGCCTGCCACTCTGAGAACGACGTGGCGGCGCTCATTGCCAGCCACTGTTCGACTTGCCGAATCTCGTCCATGCCGGCATAACGCACGGCGTAGGTGCCATGGTTTGTCTTCATCACCGGGCCGTGAATGGAGCGGTAGCCTCTCTCCCTTACGGTCCAAGGGAGCCAACCCCAGAGCAACACCCTAATGGGTATATCGAATGCCTCCAACTCCAGCCATTCGCCATCCACCCGATACCGATTATCGTCCTCGGGATCGATATCGAGGAGGTAAACATCAACCAGATCGGGTTGATTGACTGTTGCACCCCAGCCGTGGTGCTGGTTAAACCCCACCCCGAGTGTGGGTGCGCCAATAAATAAACCGCCCATGACATTGAGCCCTTCACCGCTCTCCAGATGTGCCTCGTACCATGAGACCGGTCCGGTAAGAGGTTGATGTGAGTTGATCATCAGCATCGTTGAGCCGTCGCGACTCCTTGACGGTGCTATTGCGGTCGCGTTGGAGCCCAGCGTAATCCCGACATTGGGCAGCATGGGTGCGTCACTTATTTCAAACTGACGAGTTTCAGCGCGCAGATCCGTGAGAGTTTTCTCAAACCCATAGAAGAGTAGGTGACGGAACATGTGCGCTGCAATTACGTCCTGCGGTAATACAGGTAGAACGTCTAGCGAGATGCGATCGGGATGTTGAGCAGCGAACGCATTGAACCCCGCCGCGAAGGCTTCGAGGTAGGCGCGTGTCGCAGGTTTCAGCAAGGCGTCATAGTCACGCTCGATGACGTCCCAGAATCCCAGCCACTGAATAAGATAATCCGTTACCGCGGCATCACGTCCAAAAAAACTGGCGGCATTGCCACGGTAGTATGGGAGAGTCTCCTCGAGAATTTCCCAACCGTCTTCAGCTTGCGCCCAGGCTAGACCAAAGGCCATATCCGCATCGGTTTCGCCATAAATATGGGGCACACCCAAGGTGTCGCGTTCGATGCTGGCTTCCCAGGCGTGGCTAATTGAGCCAAACAGCAACAATGAAAGGCCCCAGAAGTAATTGATCAGGCCTAGGGTTTTGCTAGGCGGTCGTATCTCAAAGGTTGGTCGCAGGTGGCGCATAAATGGAGCCCTGAGCTAATAGGCTAATCGTAACGGACCCGCAGCCTTTGCCTGTGAGTCTAGTGTGTGGGTTTAGTCCCTCAGGCGCGATCCAACGCGCCGAGCAGTCATTACAATCCTGATACGAACGCCGCGAGGTTCTCGATGTCTGCGTCGGTCATTGGCTTGGCAACGGGGTACATCATCGCCGATTGCGCGCCTCGCTCCTCGCCCGCTCTATACGCTGTAAGCTTCGCAACAATATCGTCGCTGGCTTGACCGGCTAGCATGGGACCAATGCCGCCCTGACCGCGATTACCATGGCATGCTATGCATTGCCCGTAGTACTTTTCTCCAAGTGCAGCAGGTGATGCAGCTGCGAGCGCCATCTGCTTAGCGCCCTCCACCTCAGCAATTCCCCCGCCGTGGGCAGCTTTCCATTCTTCATAGCACTCTCCAACACACTGATTGCGGTTGCCTGTCCAGTCAGCGTTGTTGCTCTGGGTCCCTACCCATATCAAGCCCGATACAACGACAACGAAGGCAACGATTACAGAGGAGGTGTTCATTAAGCGATTCCTGTCCTGACTTCTTTAGGCAATAGGGCATCTATCAGAAAGCGCAGAATGATAAGGCTTCTCACAGGCCAATGACAGGTTGAAACTAGCGCTCGTAACTTTTTGTCATAGCAGCTTGGGACTGCCTCGCCTGATGACCTGTTCTAGTATCGCGGGCATAATCCGCAGCATGGCTTAGCCGCAAACTGGGATAGTAGGAGTTACCACCATGTCAGAACCTTTTCGCGGCACGATCAAGGTGCGTTTCGCCGATACCGACGCCAACGGCCACGCGTTTTTTGGCAGTTATTTTGTTTTCGCGGATGAAGTGCTGGGCGAGTATTGGAAAGAGCTGGGCCTCGATGTATCAGATGTAGTGGGGCCTGATTTTTTAACTTTTACCGTTAACGCCAACATAGACTTTTTGGGAGAGAGTTTGGCGGGTGACACGCTGGCGGTTGAGATCAAATCGGAGAGAGTTGGGAACTCCAGCGTCGTCATGGGTTTCACAATGCATAACCTGCGCACCAGAGAGATTGTAGGTCGTGGCAGTTTCACCTACGTGTTCGTGGATAAAAGTACACGAAAGAGCTGCTCTATTCCCGCCGAATTCAAAGCATCGATTTTAGCGCGCCATCCCGAATTGGCCTGATTACGCTGCGATCGCGCTTTGATTCATTAGATCAATCCACCACACTTTGTCGTGGCTAATGGGTAGCGAGAAATGAACGTTCGCACAAAAAATACACATCAGGACAAAGGCCTGGTGCTTGTGCTGCAGGATTTGCATGCTTCGGCGCCAGTGCAACTGCAAGCCAAGTCCAGCTATGAGGCGGCCCACGACTACTGTTGGTCGGCATTGGTATTATCTGCTGCTTTTGGCTTTCGGGTGTCCCCCGGGCATCAATACTATCTGTACTGGGTAGAGTCTCGGTGGAAGCTATCCCTGATATCTCCTGAGGAGTGGGGTCGACGTCAGCCTGGCGCATTCGTAGCACGTTGTGAATTGCGTCACGATATGACCTGGGCTCTGGCGTTTGACAAAACCGTTACGGAAGGTTCCGAGGCTCACGGTGCGTTACTGCGGTACCTCGAAGGCATTCGCTCGCAGCTAGAGTCTTTGGGCAGTTGGAGTGCGTTACTGCGACAAGGAGAACGTCACTTGCCCTACCAGCAACGGGTTTTGACAACGGCACTGTCGTCGTCATTACGTCAATCATTGGTGCTCAGCGGCCAAACGGGGGCTCCGCTCAGTGTACCCCTGCTCACGGAGTCGTTAAGCGTACCGAACGACCCGTCCTAATTTGAATTTTCGCCTGGTCCAGATTTCGCCCGCAGTCGATTGCGGCACCCCCTAGAGCCCTGATCGCCCAGTCATTGAGAGTCGGCATACAATTCTCTACCCACCAACATGCGCCTGATCTCGGAAGTACCCGCGCCTATCTCATAAAGCTTGGCATCGCGAAGTAGCCTCCCTGTCGGGTATTCGTTGATATACCCGTTGCCGCCGAGCAATTGAATGGCATCAAGTGCCGATTGCGTAGCAGCTTCTGCGGTATAAAGGATGACGGCGGCGGCATCCTTGCGACTATTTTCGCCACGGTCTAGGGCCTCGCAAACTGCATATAAATAGGCGCGACTTGCGGAGCATCGTGCGTACATATCTGCCAACTTGCCCTGCACGAGCTGAAACTCACCAATGGGTTGCCCGAACTGCTCCCGGTTATGCACGTAGGGCAACACGGTATCTAGGCAGGCCTGTAAAATGCCAACTGGGCCACCTGACAAGACGGCGCGCTCGTAATCCAGACCTGACATCAAGACCTTGACGCCGCTTCCTATGCCCCCCAAGACCTGGCTTCCATGCACCTTGCAGTTCTCAAACACTAGTTCACAGGTATTGGATCCCCGCATACCCAACTTGTCGAGCTTGGGCGAGCGTGAGAACCCTGTTGTGTTGCGCTCTACGATAAAAGCGGTAATGCCCTTGGAGCCCGCGGCCGCCTCAGTTTTTGCGTAGATGACATAGACGTCCGCATCCGGCCCGTTAGTGATCCACATTTTATTGCCGGTGAGAACCCAATGTTCACCTTCGCGCGTTGCCTGCAGACGCATGCTGACGACGTCTGAGCCGGCATTGGGTTCAGACATGGCTAGGGCTCCAATGTGTTCTCCGCTGCAAAGCTTCGGAAGGTAGTGCTGTTTTTGTTCTTCGTTACCATTAAGCCGTATTTGGTTCAGGCAAAGGTTGGAATGGGCGCCATAGGACAGCCCTACCGAAGCACTAGCGCGGGATATTTCCTCCATTGCGATGGCATGGGCGAGATAGCCCATGCCGCTGCCACCGTAAGTGTCAGGTATGGTGATGCCCAGCAAGCCAAGGCTTCCCATTTTTTCCCACAGGTCGCGCGGAAATTCATTATCGCGATCAATATCCGCGGCACGTGGCGCGATCTCGTCGGTGGCGAATTGTTGGACGCTCTCGCGGAGAAGGCCTATTTCCTCCGAGTGGCCGTATTGTAGGGTGGGATAGGGTGTGAACATCATTGTGACATCTCTAGAAAACAGTTTGCGCTGCCTCGCTACGGTAGAAGGTGATCAGTATATACGGAGCCGTCTTGCCAGTTGGAGCTTGAATCTTGACGGCGCTTTGCACATTAATGCTTGCGATACGGGTTGAGCTCACGGTGCGCTGATTGCGGCACTTGCGTATGGTGCAGAGATCAACAACTCGGGATGGTATGCGAGATAAATCAATCTATCAAAACTACGCCTTTTCGACTACAGACCGGGAGGGAAACTCCGGGGGCAAAGGTTCCGATCTATTAAGGTGGGTGATGTGATGACGACACGAAAAATTTTGAAGTTTGGTCACACCGTGACGGGGATGGCGTTTCTTGGAGCCATCATCGTACTGTGGATATTCCATCAGCATCTGGCAGCACCGGGCGACTCCCTCGATATCTACATTGCCCAGCGCCAGTTGATGGAGCGCATTTCAACGCTCGTGCTGATGCCCTCATTGTTGATGAGTTTGCTGTTTGGGCTTTTATCGATGGCAATGGTGCAGCGTTTTCACGGTGCCCCTTGGGTATGGGGCAAGCTCTTGACGACCGTCCTGATGCTGGAGGGAAGCTTGCTGGGTATTCAGAGTCCGACCAAAAAAGAAGCTGCGCTTGCTGCATCGGCGCTTTCCGATGAGAGCTTGGTCGCGGGGCTAGCCCTGAAGGTCGATGCGGAGCAGTGGTCGCTGATTATGATTGGGTTCGTGGCAACCGCGAATGTCGCACTAGGAGTGTGGCGGCCGCGATTTCGTTCGAAAGCTAGTTGAGCGTTCGGAACATAAGAGCTAGTCGCTTACCGCGACTCAAATTCTCAAGAAATTCGCGCGGTTGGGCATCGCGGTTGAGGAAATTTGAAAAGCCGATAAGCGTCTCTACTTCAATATCGTCAAGGTTCATAAACCCCATCTGCCAATCGGAAAACTCGCGCTCGTCGGTAGCACCGTCGAACAATATTTGCACGGAATGATGGCGGGGATCACGCTCGATCTCAGCGAAGGTTCTTTTGACATCTGCTTCACTGCCTTCCAATATCTGGAAGAAGGAGCCCTCCCTATACAACAGCAACCCCGTTACGTTACGTTCGCTATTTACGCGACGGGCGTTTTCCAGGAGCTCAACGAGATTGGCGCTTGAGAACGGATTAGTCTCCGTACTGACGTAACCTAGATGATAGAGCGTCTCGGCGGCGACCCTTAGATCTGCTGCGTCGGTTTGCTGGGCGTCAGCGGTTGAGGGGTTCTGCTCTGTCATGCCCGAGGTATCCCTTTAAGAAACCGTTGCTGGCTAACGTTATGCCCCCTTGACACCAGCTTGCTTGCTAGCGCCTTGATAGTCAAATAAAATTGACATAAGTTTGCTAAAAAGAATAGACAGCTTTGCGTTAAAGCGGCCACGGTTCGATTAGTGAAGAAGTATCGCAGGTGCTGGTATAAGTCTTTTTGATGATCTTCCGGGGGGAAGCCATGAACCAAGCAACAGACTCCGAGGCGGCAGTGAATCTCACGACGCAGCAGGCACTCGAGAGCCAGCCGCTGGCACCTCGGTTTTACCGTACCGATTACGCGGCGATGGAGCACATCGACGTTGAGCCCGTGCGCGGTGAGTGGGAGCTCATGATGCGCGATTTCGAGATGGACAAGAACCGGGGCCATTTCAAAAAAAACTATGACTATGATCCAAATGTTCTGGAATCCGATCCCGAACTGAAAGAGGAATTCCTCGACCTCTTGGTATCTTCGATCACTGCAGAGTATTCGGGGTGTGTCCTGTATCAGGAAATTGAAAAAAACGTTAGTAACCCCGACATTGCCAACCTGATGCGCTACATGGCACGCGATGAGTCGCGTCATGCGGGCTTCATTAACAAAGCATTGAAGAAGTTGGGTGTTGCAGTGGATCTGGGCGTCTTGAAGCGCGAGAAGGAATATACCTACTTCAAACCTAAATACATTTACTATGCGACGTATCTGTCCGAAAAAATTGGCTATGCGCGTTACATCACAATTTACCGTCATCTGGAGCGGCATCCCGAAAAGCGTTTTCATCCCATATTCAAATGGTTTTTAGAGTGGTGTAACGATGAATTTGCGCACGGCGAGGCCCTCGCATTGATAATGCGCTCCGACCCAAAGCTGCTCAGCGGCGTCAACAAGTTATGGATACGTTTTTTCCTCCTAGCCGTTTACTCGACCATGTATGTAAGAGACCATTCCAGACCCAAGCTTTATGAAGCCTTCGGGATGGATGTCACTGAGTTCGATTACACCGTATTTGATATCACCACCGAAATTTCTCGGCAGGTCTTCCCCCTCACGCTGAATACCGACGACTCGCGCTTCCGCACAGGGTTGGAAAAGATGCGGAGGCTTCAGCTCGCCCGCAATGCACTTGAAGAGCAGCGAGGTCCGCTGGTCACGCTTAAGAAGTTGGTTTACATGGTGGGTTCAGGACTGACCTTCGCTCGACTTTTTCTGCTGCCGACGCAACCCAATGTGATTCCCGATCAGGTCAGGATGCAACCTGCCTGGTGATGAACTGACTTACGCCGCGCTTCTTGTGCGGCCCACAGTGCCGGACTTTCCCAGAGTCAGATGACTTGATTCGACAGGCTTGTTCTCATTCATCCGGGTCTGATACGTTGCACCCACTCATCAATAAGGATTGCTCGTGTCTGTTATTGAAGTCCGCGAAAAGGCGGGTGTTGCCCTAGTTACCTTGAATCGCCCTAGCGCCAACAATGCGCTAAATCGCGAGTTGACGGCGGCCATTATTGCGACGTTTACTGCGCTTGCTGCATCGGAGACGATCAGAGCTATCGTGCTGACCGGAGCAGGCCGAGCTTTTTGCGCGGGCGTTGACCTTAAGGCACTGACTGACGAGCCAGAGTTGCTGTCGAGGGGGCTGGGATTAGGTCCGCAATCGCCGATTGTGGTGGCCGTGGAGCAGTGTCCTCAACCGATAATTGGTGCGGTCAACGGCGCCGCCGTGACCGGCGGGTTCGAGTTAGCACTGGCCTGTGATTTCCTGTTTGCGAGTGAGCATGCGCGATTCGCTGATACGCACGCACGTGTTGGTATTCTGCCGGGCTGGGGCCTGTCGCAAAAGCTGTCGCGTCTTATTGGCATCAACCGTGCTCGTGAAATAAGTCTTACAGGCAACTTTGTTGACGCGCATCGTGCGGAAGCCTGGGGTTTGGTCAATCGGGTCTGTTCCGCCGAAGAATTGGTAGAAGAAGCATTGGCGAGCGCTGCGCAGATTGCCGAGGCCGACCCTGACACGGTTGTTGCGCTGAAATCGCTCATGAATGATGGCGCTAAAGAGTCGTTAGGAGAAGCACTGGAGATAGAGGGTGACCGGGGTAACGCGTTTGCCAAAACTGTCGATTACAGTCAGATGGCCGGTCGTTTGGCCTCGTTACGGCAGCGCGCAGCCAAACAATAATTTTTTTATGCTTGAATGACGCGTAGCCTTGTCTGCTACCTCGATTATCCAATGACGATCTGGAACATGACGCGGCTGCATGGTTGTCCGGTGCATGGTTGAAGGAGATCAATGGCCGTGAGCGTCCGTTTTCGACTAACAGACAAGGCGATTAAAAAGTCCCTCGACGCGCTTTCAGTTCAATCCGACGAGATTGCGAGTGCGCTGACAGCGGTGGGCTACCCCTCGTCCCGCCGCCGAGAACACTCTTTTGGATCGCTTGCCCGCATTGTTGTTGGGCAGCAGCTTTCTACAAAAGCGGCGGCGACCATCAGCCATAGAACGGTTAATGCGCTGGGTGGTGCGTGGCGCCCTGAAGCGGTGCTCAGTGCCGCATCCGAGACACTGCGTGCTGCCGGTTTGTCGCAACAGAAAGCGGGCTACTTGCAATCGCTTGCCGATGCAGTCCTCTCTGGATCTCTCTCCCTAGATGTCCTCGCACAACAATCGGATCAGGAGGTGGAAGCTGCTATCACGGCGATTCGTGGGTTCGGTCGCTGGTCAGCGCACATGTATATGATGTTCGCCTTGGGTCGACCCGATATCTGGCCCAGCGGTGACCTTGCTGTGCGCGTTGGATTTGGGCGCATCATGGGTTGGCCTGATCGACCCACAGAACGAACTGTGATCATCGAAGGCGCCGCTTTTGCGCCACACCGGAGTGCGCTAGCGCTGCTCTGTTGGCATTACTACACCGAGGCGCGGTTGTGAGCTTTACCGATTGGGATGAGCGTTGCATGGCGCTGGCGCTCCGAGAGGCGATGTGGGCTGCTGATCGAGGCGAGGTGCCGGTTGGCGCGGTCTTGAGCCGGGGATCAGATGTGCTAGCGCACTGCGGTAACGCGCAAATTGACCTGAGTGATCCGACGGCTCACGCTGAAATCCGCGTGCTAAGAGAGGCGGGGGTCCGCGAGGGAAATTACCGACTGCCCGAGACAACTCTATACGTCACGCTTGAGCCTTGCACAATGTGCTGTGGAGCGTTGGTGCACGCGCGTGTCAGTAACATCATTTTTGCTGCTCGAGAGCCTCGCGCTGGCGCAGTGGTCAGTTCGGCCGCCATCTTGGATCACCCTGCCCTGAATCATACGGTCGCCTGGCAAGAAGGGTTGCTATCAGACGAGAGTGCCGCCTTATTGCAGAATTTTTTCAGGGAACGGCGCGTCGCGCACTGTCTTGATAAGCCGCTGGCCTAGGAAGCGCGCGAAAAGCATCGCAATAGCCTCGCCCTAGGCAGTGTTGCAGTATTAGTCACTAGAGGACAGGTGATGTCGTGTCGCTGAGTGATGCTGGTAAAAGGGTGTTCAACTGGATCGGCGGTGCTATGCGTTGGTTGGGCAATCCCTGTAGGGCCAGCATTCCTTCATAGTGTCGGATATTGTCGACGTACGTGACGGCCGTGGCGCCGTCTGCAAACCCGAACTTGGTTCTGGGAAAAAAATCAGGGTTCTGTAGCTTAGGGAGATGAGCGCGGACATCTGGCCACATATGGGGGTCTCCACCAGAGCGCTCGGTGAGCACCCGCGCATCCTCCAAATGACCCATACCAATATTGTAGGCGGCCAGTGCCATAGAGGTCCGGTTGGGCTCTTCGATATCAGCCGGTAGCCGGCGCAACAAATCTTTAAAAAACCGCGCGCCGCCGCGCAAACTTTGCTGTGCGTCTGTGCGGTCATCGATGCCCAGCTCTGCCGCGGTAACCCGGGTCAGCATCATCATCCCGCGTACACCAGTGTGTGAGCGCGCCTCAGGATTCCAATGGGATTCCTGATAGGCCATGGCTGCCAGCAAGCGCCAGTCCATCTGGTATTCGATGGCGACTTCCTCAAGCAGTGCCTGCCACTCAGGAAGGTTGTCACGCATTTTGCGCTGGAAGGTCAACGACGCGACGCGCGACACGTTATCATAACGTTCAAAGTGCTCCCGTTCTAATTGTGCAAGAAAGCCGGAGGCTTTCTTGTCAGCGATGAACGCATTCACTATTGCCAATGTTTTTTCGGCGTGAATAGAAGGAGGAAGATACCAGACGACGGGCGTCACGTCGCCGATTTCCATCGCTGATACCACTCGTGGGAAAAGAGTTTGCTGCAGCTTAAATTCCGTCGAATCTACAATGGCTAGGTCTGCCTCCTCGTCCGTAATAAGTTGCATAAGTTCTAATGAGTCAGCGGCATGGATTTCCCGCCAAGACAGAGTCGGAAAGTCCTGTCTCAAGGCGCTGAGTATTTCCACGTGGGCACTACCTGCAACAACAATAATGTCTCTCGCGAGCAGATCATCGAGGGCTCTGGGACGGTGGGTTCCTGATTTGTAGACAACCAGGGGTTGTTGCTCCAGATAGGCCGTCGTCGATAGAAATTTTGCGTCTCGCGAAGGGCTCCGGCTCAGGGCGGCCGCTGCAAGATGCGCTTCACCCGTCGCTAGCATCCTAAACAGTTCTGGCAGACTGAATGCGACCTTGATGCGGAGCGACAGCTCTTGCTCAAGCGCGAACTGCCGGATCAGGGCATAGTCGAAACCCGAGGCACGGTCACCCTTAAAATAATAACTTGTGGGGGTGTTGCGAGTCACTACCACCAATTCGTCAGTTGTCTCAAGAGGAGCCAATTTTGAGGAATCGGTGCATCCAAGCAGTAGTGCTATGAGCATGCCGATCGGGGGTGCGAGGCGGAGAACTGTTGCTGACCATGCCATCGGCTGATTGTAGGCCGACATAAGCCGGGGCGATAGATGGGTCACCGGATGTGTGGGTGTCGGAGCAGTGTTTTTTGTCACTGTTTTTGCGTCAAGCATGCATGCCGGACAGTTGCCGCGGTATACTGCTTTCGCGCTTATTTCAGGAATTTCAGATGCTTGTCTTGCCGGGCTCTTCCGCTCTGTCTGACGCACGTTTCGATTTGCTAGCGGCAGAGATTTCTGCGGTCGGACAAGCCTATCAGTTACGCGAGGCGTTCTATGCGTACGCAATTGATATAAAAGAATCTGCCTCATTGAATACCGACCGTCTTGCGGCTTTGCTTCACTCTGGCACTGCTTTGGAAATGGACATCGACGCGTTGAATCGACCCGGCCTGCGCATCGTAGCACCTCGCTTTGGCACGATCTCGCCGTGGTCAAGCAAGGCCACCGATATCGCCCGAAATTGTGGCTTTGACGCGATTAATCGCATCGAACGCATTGTCGTTATTGGTATAGACGGACTGCCTGCTGATCAGCCTCTGCCCGCGCTGGATGCACTTTTGCACGATCGTATGGTTGATACCGTCGTCAGTTCTCTCGATGCGCTTGCGCCACTTTTTGAGCAATCTTCTCCTCAGAGTTATGAAGAAGTCGATATCCTTGCCGGGGGTGCCGCTGCGCTTGTTGCCGCGAACGAAGAACTGGGACTGGCATTGGCTAATGACGAAATTACGTATTTGGTCACCGCTTTTACCGAGCTGGGTCGTAACCCGCGAGACATTGAGTTAATGATGTTTGCGCAGGCCAACTCCGAGCACTGTCGGCACAAGATCTTTAATGCCAGTTGGGAAATTGATGAACAGCAAAAGTCGCATTCCTTATTTGGCATGATTCGGCATACCAACGAAGTGGGCGGAGAGAACGTGCTGTCTGCCTATTCCGATAACGCGGCGGTGGTCATGGGACACAGAGCGGGCCGATTTTCACCCGGTGTGTCCGATCGGGTCTGGCGTTTTCATGACGAGTTTGTACATCTGCTGATGAAGGTGGAAACGCACAATCACCCGACTGCCATCTCGCCTTTTGCGGGGGCCGGCACGGGGGCTGGAGGTGAGATTCGTGATGAAGGCGCCGTTGGCCGTGGCTCCAGACCCAAGGCAAGCTTGGTAGGCTTCACAGTTTCTCACCTAGAGATTCCGGAGCAACCGCGACCCTGGGAGTTGCATTACGGTAGGCCAGGCCGCATTGTCTCGCCACTGCAGATCATGACCGAGGGTCCTATCGGTGCGGCAGCCTTTAACAACGAGTTTGGACGGCCCAACCTCGCGGGCTACTTCCGCACATTTGAAGCGGTAACAGATGGCGGGGTGCGCGGCTATCACAAGCCCATCATGATCGCGGGTGGCTTCGGCAACATTCGCGAGGCTCACGTCGAGAAAGGAGCCTTCTCAGTTGGTGCAAAGCTGATCGTGCTGGGTGGGCCCGCCATGCTGATCGGTTTGGGTGGCGGAGCCGCGTCGTCCATGGCCAGCGGTGATAGCGCAGAGGATCTGGATTTTGCCTCAGTACAGAGGCAGAACCCAGAGATACAGCGTCGCTGTCAGGAAGTCATTGATAGCTGCTGGAGCCTCGGTGATCAGAATCCGATTGCGTTTATTCACGACGTTGGCGCAGGCGGCCTCAGCAACGCGTTACCAGAGCTTGTTAAAGACGGTGGTCGTGGCGGGTGCTTCGAATTGCGGGATGTGCCGAATGATGAGTCTAGTATGACGCCGCTCGAGATCTGGTGCAATGAATCTCAGGAGCGATATGTGTTGGCAGTAGAGCCCGAATCGCTCCCTGAATTCGAAGCGATCTGCGAGCGAGAGCGATGCCCTTATGCCGTAGTTGGCGAAGCAACCGATTCGCAACACTTATTGGTCAATGACCGAGATTTTGGCAACGCGCCCATCGATCTGCCTATGTCTGTTCTGTTCGGTAAACCACCGAAAATGCATCGACAAGCTCGCCGTCACCCCGCGGTGGCTGACGATTTTGAAGCGAGTACCGTGTCATTGTCTACGTCATTGGAGCGCGTGCTGACCTTCCCCGCGGTCGCTTCCAAAAGCTTTCTGATCACCATTGGCGACCGCAGTGTTACCGGCATGGTCTCCCGAGATCAAATGGTCGGCCCGTGGCAGGTGCCCGTCGCCGACTGCGCCATCACAACCGTCTCGCTGGATTCTCACCTAGGCGAGGCGATGTCCATGGGTGAGCGCACGCCGGTGGCACTGCTCAATGGCCCCGCATCCGGTCGTTTGGCAGTCGCAGAGGCTATTACCAATATTCTGGCAGCGCCGGTTGCAGCGCTGAATGATATCAAGCTGTCAGCCAACTGGATGTGCGCCGCTGGTCACGAGGGAGACGACGCCGTGCTCTATGACACGGTGGAAGCGGTCGGCATGGGCTTTTGTCCTGCATTGGGCGTCACGATTCCCGTGGGTAAGGATTCTATGTCCATGCGTACCGTATGGGAGAGTGCAGAGGGGAATCGAGCCGTCACGGCGCCAGTGTCACTGATCGTCTCGGGCTTCGCGCCCTGTGGTGATGTTCGGGACGCACTAACACCTACCCTCTCGGCAGATGAGCACACCGCTTTGTTGTTGGTGGATTTGGGCCGTGGTCAGGATCGGATCGGTGGATCTGTGTTAGCTCAGGTCTGGCAGAAAATGGGGGCAACGCCCCCTGACGTGACCCCTGAAGACGTCGTTGCGCTGTTCAATTTCATCACTGAGCTCAAAGCGCAAAATCGCATTCTGGCTTATCACGATCGTTCAGATGGCGGCCTGCTGGTGACGCTCCTCGAAATGGCGTTTGCTGGCCGTTGTGGCCTCAATATTGATTTAGATATCTCACTGGAATGCGCCAACGCCCGTCTTTTCTCCGAGGAGATCGGGGCGGTCATACAAGTAAAGGCTGATCAAATTGATGAGACAATGCGTTTAGCGGTAGCCCATGGCCTGGCTGACGCAGTCAGTTTGGTGGCCACGCCTCGCAAGGACGAACGTATCGTTGTTAATACTCCCCAGTTCGAGTTGATTGACAGTAACCGCGGTGCGCTGCAGTCCCTGTGGGCACAAACCAGCTATGCGATAGCTAGACGTCGAGATAACTCGGCCTGCGCCGATCAGGAGTTCGCTCGTATTCACTCGGATGATGCTGGTTTGTCAGCCTCGCTGACCTTTGACTGCGATGAGGATATTGCTGCGCCCTACCTTGCTTCGGGCGCACGCCCTCGCGTGGCGATTTTGCGAGAGCAGGGTGTTAATGGGCAAATGGAGATGGCAGCCGCCTTTGATCGAGCGGGGTTCACTGCGGTCGATGTACATATGAGCGACATAATGTCAGGTCGGCAGCGTCTGCAGGACGTCCACGGTCTCGTGGCTTGTGGCGGTTTCTCTTATGGCGATGTATTGGGGGCAGGAGAAGGCTGGGCAAAGAGCATTTTGTTCAATGACGCTGTCCGGCAGGAGTTTGGAAGCTTTTTTGAGCGCAGTGATACCTTCGCTCTCGGCGTGTGCAATGGCTGTCAAATGCTGTCAGCGCTGCAAGCTGTCATTCCCGGTACCGAGCACTGGCCGCGTTTCGCCCGCAATCTCTCCGAACAGTACGAAGCGCGTCTCTCTCTGGTCAAGATTGAATCATCAGCCTCGATCTTGCTTGCTGGTATGGAAGGATCTCACCTTCCCATCGTTGTGGCACATGGTGAGGGTCGCGCACAATTCGCCGATGAGGCGCAGCGCGATGCGCTGGAGTCAGCAGGGCAGGTCGCGATTCGGTTTATCGATAACGACTTGCAGACGGCGACGGCCTACCCGTTGAATCCCAACGGTTCGCCCGCGGGCATCACGGGGCTGTGTAATGCTGACGGTCGGGTAACGATCATGATGCCGCATCCCGAGCGGGTCTATCGCGCCGCGCAATTATCGTGGTGTCCGCCGGATTGGCATACCGACTCAGGGTGGATGCGTCTGTTCCGGAATGGCCGCGTGTGGCTTGGCTAACGATGACATGGTGTTGGCATGGCTGACTCGTTAAACTCCGCGCCTATCTGTAAATCTGGGTCCCAACAAAGTGTCGCAAGCTACTAACTGATGAACAATCGATATCCTCTCTGGAAAAACCTGCTGATACTGACTGTTGCGCTTTGCGGATTTTATTACGCGGCGCCAAATATGTATGCGCCCGACCCGGCGTTGCAAATCGCAGGTGCCAGTAGCTCACTGCAGATTGACGAGCGCATCCTCAGTCGTGCTGAGACTGCGCTGGATGAGGTAGGCATTGGCTTTTTCGGTCCAGAGCTTCAGGACGGAGGCAAATCGGCCCTAATCCGATTGAACGACCGGGAGCAGCAGTTGAGGGCGCAAGCCATCCTAGCCCGCGAATTAGGTGACAGTTTTATCGTGGCGCTCAATCTCGCACCCACCACACCCGATTGGCTGTTGGAGGGCGGCGCGACACCCATGAAGCTGGGCCTCGACTTAAGTGGTGGTGTGCACTTCAAGCTCGAAGTCGATGTCGACGCAGCGGCGGAGCGCAAGCTCATCCAATACGAGACAGGTATCAAAAAGCGATTGCGCGAGAGGCGTATCCGCGGCCGTATTAGCATTGATGGCGAAAAGGTCGCGATGCAGTTCCGCACCGAAGTGGATCGCGAGGCCGCCCGCCGCGAGGTAGTCGATCTCTACCCTGAGCTATTTCTTGACCGGCTTGATGCAGAAGAGACTTGGTCGTTATCCGCAGAAGTTACTGAGCAGACTGTAAAAGAGGTGGTTGATTACGCTGTGACACAGAACCTCACGACGATCCGTAATCGTGTGAACGAGCTCGGCGTATCCGAGCCATTGGTGCAGCGCCAGGGCGGCAATCGGATCGTGGTCGAGCTGCCCGGCATTCAGGACACGGCCGAGGCAAAGCGAATTTTGGGCAAGGTCGCGAATCTGGAGTTTCGGCTGGTTGCCGAAGTGAACGCGCCGGTTTCACAGCGGCAGCGCTTTGAATATCGTAGTCCTGACCGAGGTGGCATGACCGAGTGGCTCGAGCGCGATGTTATTATCACCGGGGAAAGCGTCTCAAACGCTCAAGCTGGTTTTGATCAGAACGGTCAGCCCAATGTGACCATCAGTCTTGATGGTGAGGGCGGCATGCTCATGTCGCGTGCGACGCGGGCCAATATCAAGCGCCGTATGGGTGTGCTATTCATAGAGCGCAAAAACCGAACGCGTTATGAGCAGGATGAAAACGGTGAGGAGCAGGTCACTCGGATTCCATATGACGAGAAAAAACTGCTGACCGCCCCCGTCATTCAATCCGCATTAGGCGCGCAATTTCAAATCACGGGCTTGGACAACCCGGCAGAGGCGTCCGAGTTGGCGCTGATGCTCCGCGCAGGTGCATTGGCTGCTCCGATTACATTTGTCGAGGAGCGAACAGTCGGGCCTTCATTGGGGGCCGAGAATATTCGCTTGGGTATGAAGTCCATGCAGGCAGGCTTGGCGCTAGTTGTGGTCTTCATGATGCTCTATTACCGCGTATTTGGCATAGCTGCGGTCGTGGCGTTGGCCGGTAATCTTGTTCTACTGGTCGGGGTCATGTCGCTGTTGGGCGCAACGCTGACGCTTCCCGGTATTGCTGGTATCGTGCTGACCGTCGGTATGGCAGTTGATGCCAATGTGCTGATTTTTGCCCGCATCCGAGAGGAAATTCGCGGCGGCGCCTCGCCTCAAACCGCTATTTCTACGGGATTTGATCGCGCCATCGTGACAATTCTTGATGCCAACATCACTACCTTGATTGTTGCGATCATATTATACGCGATTGGTACCGGGCCCATTAAAGGCTTCGCCGTAACGCTGTCGGTGGGTATCCTGACTTCTATGTTGTCTTCTATTATCGGGACTCGAGCGCTGATCAACCTGATATATGGCGGGCGCCGCGTGGAGAGCTTGTCCATCGGCGGCGTGGGTCGCGCTGGCGCAAAACCCGCGGGAATAGCACAGTGAATGCCATACCTTTCATGAAATGGCGCTGGCTTGCCGTTGCGCTATCCGCCACTGCCATGCTGGCAGCCATTGCCTCCCTAAGTTTGAGGCAGCTTCACTGGGGCCTTGATTTTACCGGGGGTACCCTGATCGAGGTCGAATACAGTGACAGCGCAGATTTGATCGCTATTCGCTCTTTCCTTGATCAGGAAGGTTACCAGGGTGCGGTTGTGGTCAGCTTCGGCACAGATCGCGACGTATTGGTTCGTTTACCAGACAGTTATTCTGACGATCAGGGCGCGCTGATGGTCGACAGGCTGCGAGCGGCGACCGATACCAGTATCGAGTTGCGTAGAATTGAATTCGTCGGCCCGCAGGTAGGTGCTGAGCTTCGCGACGATGGTGGCATAGCCATGCTTACCGCGCTGGGGCTGGTCATGCTGTACGTCGCCTTCCGATTCCAGATCAAATTTGCGCTGGGCGCTGTGATTGCGCTGGCCCATGACGTGCTGTTCACCCTTGGTTTCTTTTCGCTGACGGGTTTGGAGTTCGATCTTACTGTGCTGGCCGCGTTGTTGGCGGTTGTTGGCTATTCGCTAAATGACACGATCGTTGTTTCCGACCGGATCCGGGAAAATCTACGTAAAGTCAGGCGCTCTAGCCCAAGCGAGGTAATTGACATATCGCTTACCGAGACATTGGGTCGCACACTGGTGACGTCACTGACGACCTTGTTGGTGCTGGCAGCGCTCGCTTTATTCGGTGGTGAGATGATCTTTGGCTTCGCAGTGGCGCTGTTGGTCGGTGTAGCGGTCGGGACGTACTCGTCAATGTATGTGGCGGCCACAACTCTCCTGCAACTGGGGGTCAATAAAGAAGATGTTATGGTCCCTGAAAAAGAAGGTGCCGATCAGGAAGGCTTACTTCCCTGACAAGGGCTCCACTTTGCCGTTCTGCTGCCTACCTCAGCACGACGGAACTTTTATCAAGGGCAGTAGCTGACGCATCAGCTTGCCATTGCTACACACGACATTGCCACTCTCGTACCAATCATCGCCCCCTGACAGATCGATAATGAGGCCACCGGCCTCTCGCACTAGCAGTGCCCCGGCTGCAATATCCCATCGATTCAGCCCCATTTCCCAAAATCCGTCGAGTCGTCCAGCCGCCACGTACGCTAAATCCAATGCTGCGGAGCCTGCTCTGCGAACACCCATACAGCGGCCGGCGACGTTGCCCATAGAGGCGGTATACCAGTCGAGTCTGTCGTCGTAGTGCCCTAAAAACGGTATACCCGTGCCGATCAGAGACTCCTTTAGTTCTTTACGGTCACCCACGCGAATACGATGCCCGTTAAGCTGTGCGCCACGGCCACGTGAGGCAATAAATTCCTCGCGACGGATCGGATCGTATACAACGGCGTGCTCTATTTTGTTCCGATGTAAACAGGCGATACTGATTGCGTAATGTGGGATGCCTCGCAAAAAATTACTGGTGCCATCTAGGGGGTCGATGACCCAGGTGTACTCGGATTCTACTTTGCCCGAAAACCCGCTCTCCTCGCATTCAAAACGATGCTCAGGGTAGGTTCTGCTAAGGTAATAAAGAATTTCTTTCTCTGCCGCGATATCGACTTCACTCACGAAATCTGCTGCAGCCTTAGCCTGATACCCGACGCGGTCCATATCATCCGATGCGCGCACAATCAGATCTCCCGCTTTGCGAGCGGCGCGCAGTGCCATGGATGCGGTGGGTTCCATTGCCAACTCCTGTACTCGAAGGCGGCGCATCATAACAGGGCGGGGGGGGGCGCGGATACGGTTTTGATAAACTGTGCTCCCCTTCAAGATCCTAGTCTTATGAATCCCAACAACATCGACATCGTTCTGGTGCACACAACGCATAGCGGCAACATTGGTGGCGTGGCGCGTGCGATGAAGAACATGAGCTTACATCGCTTAACGCTAGTCTCGCCGCTAGAGTTCCCCTCGCGCGAGGCAACCTGGCGGGCCGCCTCGGCTGCTGACGTGATGGAGCATGCGCGTGTAGTCGACACCCTGGAGGAGGCCATTGCTGATTGTCAGTTTGTAGTTGGTACCAGCGCGCGTGAACGGCGTATCCCTTGGCCTGTTCAGGACGCGCGCAGATGCGCAGAGCGTATCGCCTCGCATTCCTCAAATGAGCGTGTTGCGGTGTTGTTTGGTAGAGAGGACAGAGGCTTGCTTAATGAGGAGCTTCAGCGCTGCCACTTACATTGCCATATTCCAACGCATGAGGGTTACGCGAGCCTGAATCTGGCCATGGCAGTGCAAATTGTGGCGTATGAGCTGCGCATGGCGCAGCTGGGCGAGACGACCAATCTTGCGGAGGACGCGCAGTGGGATAGCCCCTTTGTCACGACTGAGGATATGGATCGTTTCTACGTGCACCTCGAGGCCACGCTCGTCGATATTGAATTTTTGAAGCCCGAGGCGCCACGCCAGTTAATGCGCCGATTAAAGCGGCTTTACAACCGGGTCAGACTTGATGAGATGGAGCTAAATATTTTGCGTGGCATCCTTAGTGAAACGCAAAAAAAAGCCCGGAAGTCGGACCCGTGATACCAGCCATGCTTATTCTTGACTAAAATAGTCGGGAATAAGACAATGTGTGCATGAAACTGACGACTCGCGGACGCTATGCCGTCACTGCCATGCTTGATTTGGCCATTAACGAGGGTAAAAGGCCGATATCTTTGGCAGATATCTCGGGTAGGCAGGAAATTTCCTTGTCCTATCTCGAGCAGCTTTTTGCCAAGCTGCGGCGTGAGGAATTGGTGACCAGTGCCCGTGGGCCGGGTGGGGGGTACCGCCTCGCCAGAAGTGGTTCGGAAATATTTGTCGCCGAAATCATCGATGCGGTCGATGAATCAGTCGACGTGACTAACTGCCAGGGCAAGGGCAATTGTCATCATGGAGAGACCTGTTTGACTCATCACTTGTGGGAGGATCTTTCAGGTCAGATCCACGATTTTCTCAGCCAGATCAGCCTTGGTGATTTGATGGAAGGCCGAGGCCGTCGAGTTACTGCACATCAAAGCGATGGGGTATTGCAGACCCTGTCACTAAGGTAGACACCACTGTCGGCGCTTAATCGGCGGTGTTAAAAGAGAGGTGAATCGACAATGAACGCACCGGTGACTGTACAAACGCCGATATATCTAGACTACCTGTCGACTACGCCTGTCGATCCAAGAGTCGTGGAGGTTATGTCCGCTTGTTTGTCCAATGAGGGCGTATTTGGTAACCCAGCTTCTCGATCCCATGTTTTCGGTTGGAAGGCTGAAGAGGCAGTGGAGAACGCGCGCAATCAGGTCGCCGAGCTGATCAATGCTGATCCGCGTGAGATTGTTTGGACCTCGGGCGCGACAGAGTCTGACAATCTCGCCATTAAAGGTGTTGCTCACTTCTATCATAAGAGGGGCAAACACATCGTGACATCCAAAATTGAACACAAGGCTGTCTTGGATACGTGCCGTCAGTTGGAAAGAGAGGGTTACGAAGTTACTTACCTCGATCCGGACGAACAGGGTTTGACCACACCCGACATGGTCAAGGCGGCGCTACGGGAAGACACCATATTGGTGAGCATTATGCATGCCAACAACGAGATTGGTGTGGTGAACGACGTTGCGGGTATCGGCGAGATGTGTCGTGACGCGGGCGTGTTGCTGCATGTCGATGCGGCGCAGGGAGCAGGCAAGGTCGCCCTAGATATGGAAGCGATGAAAGTGGACTTGCTGTCTATGTCGGCGCACAAAATGTATGGCCCGAAAGGTGTTGGCGCACTGTACGTTCGCCGTAAGCCTCGTGTCCGGCTTGAAGCGCAGATGCACGGTGGTGGCCACGAGCGTGGGATGCGATCGGGCACATTGGCAACCCATCAGCTTGTGGGATTTGGCGAAGCGGCGCGCATTGCTCGCGAGGAAATGCAGGTGGAGGCCTATCGCTTGGCGGCACTCCGGCAGCGGTTCTGGGATGCCATTAGTGACATTCCAGAGGTTCATATCAACGGCGACCGCGACCAGCGATTGCCGGGCGCGCTGAATGTCAGCTTTGCCTTTGTAGAGGGTGAGTCTCTGATCATGTCGCTGCGTGACCTCGCGATTTCAAGCGGTTCGGCTTGCACCTCTGCAAGTCTCGAGCCGTCCTACGTCTTACGAGCTCTGGGGCTCAACGATGAGCTGGCGCACAGCTCATTGCGATTCAGCTTTGGGCGTTTCACGACTGACGTTGAGGTGGATCATGCCGCAAAGTGTGTGCGCAATGCAGTAGAGAAGCTCCGCGAGTTGTCGCCGTTGTGGGACATGTATCAGGACGGCGTTGATCTGAACACGATTGAATGGGCGGCGCACTGACGTTGCCGCAAATGCCTTTGGGAGAGCACCATGGCTTATAGCGATAAAGTTATTGACCACTACGAGAACCCGCGCAACGTGGGTAAGTTAGATGACGCTGATGAGAATGTGGGCACTGGCATGGTGGGTGCGCCGGCTTGCGGCGACGTCATGCGCTTACAGATTCAGGTCAATGACGAGGGCGTTATAGAAGACGCCAAGTTCAAGACCTATGGGTGCGGATCCGCGATCGCCTCCGGTTCATTACTGACCGAATGGGTGAAGGGCAAGAAGCTGGACGAAGCAGCGTCAATTAAAAATACGGAGATCGCGCAGGAACTTTCTTTGCCTCCGGTAAAGATACATTGCTCGGTTTTGGCCGAAGACGCCATCAAGGCGGCGGTTAAGAACTATCGCGATAAGCGGGAAGGCTGAGTGGCCATTAGTTTGACATCTGAGGCCGCCAAGCATGTGGGCCGTCAGTTGCAAAGCCGCGGCAAGGGCGAGGGTATCCGCATCGGGGTGAAAACCTCTGGATGCTCTGGTTTGGCTTACGTACTCGAATTTGTCGATCAACCGGAACCAGAGGATGCTGCTTTCGAGTCTGATGGTGTGAAGGTGTTTGTTGATCCGAAGAGCTTGATCTACCTGGACGGCACCATCGTTGATTACTCCCGTGAGGGGCTGAACGAGGGTTTGGAGTTCCGGAACCCCAATGTTGCCGGGGAGTGCGGCTGCGGCGAGAGTTTCACGGTCTGATCGTGAGCGCCAACCCGGGCGTGCCCGCACGCGACTACTTTTCGTTATTCAACATTGAACCGGGCATGTCTCTCGACGAGAAGGCGCTCGAGCGCACATACCACACGCTCTTATCTCAATTTCACCCTGACCGGTACGCTGGAAAGTCGGCGGTAGAGCAGCGAGTGGCGGCGCAGTTTTGCGCAGACGTAAATAGTGGTTACCGCACCTTGCGAAATGAGGTCACGCGTGCGGAATACTTGCTAAAAAGCGTGGGCGTAGATCTTCACGCCGCCGAGCGTGAGGGCGTTGACGCTGGCTTTTTAATGACGCAAATCACGCTAAGAGAGCGACTTGAGGATACGCCAGCGACTGACAAGGAAAGCCGGCGAGCGTTAACTGAAGAAATCACTGAGCACTATCATTGCAGCCGTGATCGGTGTGCCCGCTCTATTGCCGCGTCCGATTGGTCTGAGGCCGCTCGCGCCTGGCAGGAAATGTGCTTTCTATGGAAATTGTTGGATGCCGCGCAGCCTGCGGAGCACTGAGTATGGCATTGCTTCAAATAAATGAACCTGGGGCCGTCGGTGAACGGCACCGCGAGCGCCGTATTGGTGTTGGGATTGATTTGGGTACCACTAACAGTCTCATAGCCCACTTCGATGGAGAACAGTTGTGTGTGATCGCAGACGATTTAGGCGAGACCTCAATGCCCTCTGTTGTGCATTATGGGGCAAGTGAAACGCTTGTCGGGCGGTCCGCCCTCGCGGCGGCTCAGCGCGGTTCATGCGACACGCTTGCGTCAACGAAGAGAATGCTGGGTCGATCACGGCAAGAATTTGAGGATGACCCCTATGTTTCGCTCGCCTCTGGCGAAGCGCTGGCCTTAGAGACCGAAATCGGACCTAAAACACCGGTAGAGGTATCAGCATCGATTTTGGCGGCGCTAAAAGAGCGAGCCGAGCCCGGATTGGATGGACCGATTTATGGTGCGGTCATAACGGTTCCAGCTTACTTTGACGACGCACAGCGTCAGGCGACGCGACAGGCAGCTGAACTAGCCGGTATCAAGGTGCTGCGGTTGTTGAACGAACCGACTGCTGCAGCTGTCGCCTATGGATTGGATGAACAGTCAGAGGAATCGTCACTTCTTGGGGTCTATGATCTTGGTGGCGGAACTTTTGATATCTCCATACTTAAGATGCGCGAGGGGCTATTCGAGGTATTAGCGACGGGAGGCAATAGTGCGCTGGGCGGTGATGATTTCGATCGAGCGCTGGCGGACTATGTGTTGAGTAAGACGGGGCTTTCTGATCCATCCTCGGCACAGCGTCGAGTCGCATTGCGACTCGCCCGCAATATCAAAGAGGCACTGACGACCAGTGAGGCAGTCACCGAAGAACTGTCTCAATTGGGGGGCAGTCTTCCTGAGATAACGATAACCCGGGAGTCGCTTGAGATACTCATTGCGCCCTTTATCGAGCAAACCCTGCAAGCGTGCCGTCAGTCACTGCGCGATGCAGGCACTGACACTGTGGATCGCGTGGTGCTGGTAGGTGGCTCTACCAGGATGCCGGCAGTTCAGAAAGCGGTAGCGGACTGCTTTCATTTGGCACCTTTGTGCAGTCTCGACCCGGACGAGGTCGTGGCTATGGGTGCCGCCAAGCAGGCAAACATTCTGGTGGGCAACCACGGTGACAATGAGGCTCTGCTTCTGGATGTGATCCCGCTCTCGCTTGGGCTTGAAACCTATGGTGGCCTGGTCGAGCGCGTGATTGAGCGTAACAGCACGATACCGGTTGCCCGCGCCCAGGAATTTACTACTGCCCGTGATGGCCAGACCGGGTTGGTGGTTCATGTCGTTCAAGGCGAGCGCGAGCGTGTTGAGGACTGCCGCTCTCTGGCTCAGTTTGAACTGACCGGCATTCCGCCCATGGTCGCGGGTGCTGCCAGAGTTGAGGTGACTTTTAGAGTGGATGCAGACGGTATCCTAGAGGTAGCAGCGATGGAGCAGGAAACTGGCGCTCGCGCTGAAGTCATAGTGAAACCCGCTTTTGGTCTCGAGGAAGGGCAGATTGCTGACATGTTAAAAGCCGGTTACGAGCATGCGGGTGAGGACATGCTAGCCAGAAAACTGGGTGAGGCGCGGGTCGAGGCTGAAGCACTGATTGCTGGTATTCATAGCGCGCTGGCCGCCGATCGGGATCTGTTGTCTGACACCGAGTTGGCTGATTTGCAGGGTGAGATTGGGTTGCTTGAGGTTGCCATCGATAACAATGATCCCGACCGCATCCGTGAGTCGACTGAGCGTTTGGGGCGCTCCAGTGAGGTGTTTGCGGCGCGCCGTATGGACCGAAGCATTCAGGTTGCACTTCAAGGTGTGGCGCTCACAGATCTCGAAGCGGAGGAAAACGCATCGTGACAGAAATAGTTGTACTACCCCATCACGAGATGTGCCCCGATGGCGCCGTGATTGAGGCCGATGTGGGTGAAAGTATTTGCAAGGCGTTGTTGCGTAACGACATTGATATTGAGCATGCCTGCGAGATGTCCTGTGCCTGTACGACCTGTCACGTCATCGTTCGCGAGGGCTATGCGTCGTTGAGCGAGGCCGATGAGCTGGAGGAAGATTACCTCGATAAAGCTTGGGGGCTGGAACCTGAATCCCGTTTGTCGTGTCAGGCGCAGGTAGGAGATACCAATCTCGTCGTCGAAATCCCTAGATACACTATCAATCACGCTTCGGAACACCACTGAGAGTGTTATCGCCATGGCGCGAAATACCCTAGCCCAGCATGAAAATGTTGCAATGACACCGTAGTCAAAAACGCCTTATACTCCGCGCCCGTGGGTCGAGAGCGTTGCTCTCTCTACTGAACTCGGAGACAGACATGGCTGTAGAACGCACCTTATCGATTATCAAGCCGGATGCGGTGGGGAAGAATGTGGTTGGTCAAATCATTAGTCGCTTCGAGGAAGCGGGCCTAAGGGTCGTAGCAGCGAAAATGCTGCATTTATCCGACGATGTTGCAGGAGGATTCTACTCCGAGCACAAGGGGCGTTCTTTTTATCCGGATCTCGTGGCCTTTATGACTTCTGGCCCTGTCGTTGTCCAGGTGCTTGAGGGAGAAGGCGCGATTGCTCGCAACAGGCAGCTGATGGGCGCGACCAATCCGCAGGAAGCGGACGCGGGCACTATTCGAGCCGATTTTGCTCAGTCCATCGACGCCAACGCCGTTCACGGTTCAGACTCGCCTGGCTCTGCAGAGCGCGAGATTGCTTACTTCTTCGCCTCTAGCGAGATCTGCTCACGCTGATTCCGAGCCGGCCACCTAGCTATGACTGAGCCGGATCAGATCATTGCCACGACACCGGCCTTGGACCGGACCAACCTACTGGGCCTGACTCGGGCACAGCTTGAGGGCTTCTTTCTAGATATAGGCGAGAAGCGCTTTAGAGCTCAGCAGGTGATGAAATGGATTCATCATCGTGGCGTGCGCGATTTCGCCGTCATGACGGATCTCAGTCAACCTCTGCGAGCCCGGCTATCGGAGATAGCAGCAATTGTCCCGCCTGAAATTGCCGAACAGCACGACTCTCGGGACGGCACTCGAAAATGGGCCATTGCCTTAGAGGGCGGCAGTTTGGTAGAGGCCGTTCTGATTCCAGATGGCGATCGGGCAACGTTGTGTGTGTCATCTCAGGTCGGCTGCACTTTGGATTGTTCGTTCTGTTCAACCGGCAAGCAGGGTTTCCAGCGTGATTTGACCGCGGCCGAAATCATCGGCCAAGTTTGGCTGGCCATAAATTCATATGACGCTTGGCAGGCCGGTAAAGGCCGAGTAGTGACCAATGTCGTAATGATGGGAATGGGTGAGCCCTTGCTCAACTTCGATAATGTGGTGTCGGCAATGAGCTTGATGTGCGACGACCTCGCTTATGGCCTTTCTAAAAGAAAGGTGACCTTGTCGACCTCGGGCGTTGTGCCCAGTTTAGAACGTCTAGCCGACTGGGCGGATGTCAGTCTTGCCGTCTCGTTGCATGCACCCAATGACGCCTTACGCGACCAGATTGTACCCATCAACCGCAAATACCCGATCGCGCGTTTGCTGGCGTCAGCAAAGGCCTATCTCGATGCACAGACCGATAAAAAGCGGGTGGTGACCATTGAGTACACCCTTTTAGCCGGCGTTAATGACAGTGTGGAACAAGCCAGAGAACTCGCAGCGCTGCTGCAAGACTATCCTTGCAAGATCAATCTGATTCCCTTCAATGACTTTCCGAATTCAGGGTATCAGCGCCCCAGTGGTAACGCAGTCAGCAGGTTTTGGCAGGTCCTGACCGACGCCGGGTTTGTTGTCACCGTTCGCACGACACGTGGAGACGATATCGATGCTGCCTGCGGACAGCTGGTGGGCGAGGTGGTCGACAGAACCCGGCGGTCCGAGCGGCACCTGGCTGGACGCGGCGACCAGACACTCTTGGAATCGAGTTAAGCCTGTCAGGTGACGTCCCATGCAGGAGTTGCACGGGTATAATGCACAACGGGCTCCGCTCCGGCTGCGAAGTCGTTACCTTAATTGGCGCGCTGCTGCAGACTTTGTGACGGGCCCATTTCTCTCTGGTTGCGTAACGGAATACCGCAGAGATACGGGAATGATCGCCGATCCTGATGCGGAACGGGACAAGCGTATCTCCTTGGAGCGAAGCTAGTATTTTGGAGTCGGCGACTGGGATAGTGCTGAGCGGAACCTCGAGCAAGCATGTGAAATTGAGCCGCAATATGTGGCGGAAACCGAGGCGTTTTCGCTGAACTATAGAGAGCACCGGTTAAACCTAATTATCTGAAACGCAGTTTAATGCGATTCTCATTTTGTATTCACTTTGTCGCGTGCGCGCAATAATTACGCCGTTGTCCCCTTCTCCCGAGGACGTTTTACTGAGGCAGAGACCGAGTTTTCTAGGATCAACGAAAAAATGCTTCACATCAGCCTCCCTGAGGCGTTTGTCACTTTGGGACTGTGATGTCTCTGGGTGAGCTAACCTGAGGGTGCTAAGGCTGTCATCTACCGCGCTTTATCTATGGATTAACGCAACTTAGTCATCTTTTTGGAGATGAGGTTTTCTTAGGGCCGAAGCGGGTGATACTGACGAAGCCAAAAGGTATCATGGTAGCTACAAGACGGTCTCTCCACAGCAATCGCCGCTGGGGCTGCTGCTAAATTTATGAATCGCCGATTTAACAGGCGATCAAAATACGCTGAGTAGTTAAGAGTCGGAATTGCGCAACCTGTTTCCGGGAAAACCGCAGACAGAGCGTGGTAGGAACGTCAGAGTCGATAACGAGTGCCCGGCTACTAGTCGCGCACGGGAGGACAATGGCCATGAACCAGCCTTCGCCAATAAAGCGCCGCACAAGTAGACAGATCTATGTGGGGAATGTGCCCATTGGTGGGGACGCACCGATCGCAGTCCAGAGCATGACCAATACTGAGACCTGCGACGTGGATGCCACAGTAGCGCAAATTAAGTCAATTGAGGCAGCCGGTGCCGATCTTGTCAGGGTATCGGTGCCGAGTATGGAGGCCGCAGAGGCTTTCAAGGCGATTCGGGCGCGAGCCGGCGTGCCGTTGGTAGCGGATATCCATTTCGATCATAAGATCGCACTGAAAGTGGCCGAGTACGGCGTAGACTGCTTACGCATCAATCCAGGCAATATCGGTAGGGAAGAGAAGATTCGCGAGGTGATCGCCGCCTGCCAGGACCGGGGTATCCCCATCAGAATTGGTGTAAACGCAGGGTCGTTGGGCAAGGAACTATTGCGCAAATACCCTGAACCCAACGCCGATGCATTGGTTGAGTCAGCTCTGCGCAATGTCGATATTTTGGATCGCCATGACTTTCAGGACTTCAAAGTCAGCGTGAAGGCCTCAGAAGTGTTCATGGCAGTTGAGGCTTACCGCAAGCTGGCCGAGCAAATTGAGCAGCCACTCCACCTAGGTATCACTGAGGCGGGCGGCACCCGCGGAGGAACCGTGAAGTCGGCGGTCGGTCTTGGCATGCTGCTTATGGAGGGAATTGGTGACACGATCCGTATCTCGTTGGCTGCAGATCCAGTTGAGGAGATCAAGGTCGGTTTCGAAATCCTGAAAAGCCTCAAGCTGCGCACTAATGGCATTAATTTCATTGCCTGTCCGAGTTGCTCAAGACAGAATTTCGACGTGATCAGCACCATGAATGAGTTGGAAAACCGCCTTGAGGATATCCGTACACCCATGGATGTGGCAGTAATTGGCTGTATTGTGAACGGCCCCGGTGAGGCGCGGGAGGCCGACGTGGGTCTCACGGGTGCGACGCCTAATAACCTCATCTACATTTCAGGTGATCCAGATCACAAGGTGAGTAATCAGGACTTTGTTGATCATCTGGAATCTGTCATCAGGGACCGAGCTGAAGCACTTGAGGTTGCGCGCTCGGAAAGGGATGCCAACATCATTTCCAGCACACACTGACTAAATCGTATGACAACATACCGAGCCATACGCGGGATGGTCGATATCCTGCCCGAGGACACCCCTTTGTGGCAGTCAATGGAAGCTGCCGCGCTCGAGGTGTTGTCCAGTTATGGCTATGAAGAAATCCGCCTACCAATTATCGAGTCCACCGATCTGTTTGCGCGCTCCATTGGTGAAGTGACCGACATCGTTGAAAAAGAAATGTATACCTTTGCGGATCGCAACGATGTCAGTGTGACACTGCGCCCAGAAGGAACCGCGGGGTGCGTAAGAGCTGTGGTGCAGCATAATCTTGCCGTCACGCCTCAGCGTCTTTGGTACATAGGGCCCATGTTTCGTTACGAGCGGCCGCAAAAAGGGCGTCAGCGCCAGTTTCATCAGCTGGGAGTTGAAGCTTTCGGCGTGTCATCGCCTGATCAGGACGCCGAGCTCATTGCATTGTGTCGGCAGTTCTGGAGGCGTCTGGGTGTCGACGATGCATTGCGGCTTGAAATCAATACGATTGGTTCGTCCGAAGATCGCGCGCGCTATCGAGACGCACTGGTCGCCTATTTGTCGCAACACGTGGATCAGTTGGATGAGGACAGCCAGCGTCGTCTGGAGACTAATCCCCTGAGAATTTTGGATAGCAAAAACCCGAGCACACAGCAGGTTTTAGACAACGCGCCTGGGCTTCAGGATTATCTCGACAACAACACTCGCACAGAATTTGAGCAATTACTCTCGTACTTGAAGGCGCTGGGTATTGAGTACGTAGTGAGTCCAAGACTGGTCCGCGGTCTCGACTACTACAACAAGACAGTATTTGAATGGACCACGGAGTATCTTGGCGCGCAGAGCACGGTTTGCGGCGGGGGCCGGTACGATACGCTGTTGGAGACCTTTGGCGGTAAGGCAACGCCCGCTGCTGGCTTTGCGGTGGGTCTCGAGCGGCTGACCTTGCTCATGAAGGCGCTGGATATTAAAGTCACGCCCGCGGCAGACCTGTACGTCATCACCGCTAATGAAGCCGCCTTTAGGTATAGTTTGACCCGGCTGGACGGGGTGCGGCGTCGCTTCCCGGAGCTGGATATTGTCCAGCACCTAGGAGGCGGCAGTTTCAAAAGCCAGTTTAAGCGCGCCGACAAAAGTGGTGCCGCGTGGGCATTGGTCTATGGTGAATCAGAAGTAGCCGCGGGGCAGGTCACGCTTAAGCCTTTAAGGGCTGGCGCGGAGCAAAAAACCATTGCCGATACAGAATTGGAAGTGTTCTTAGAGGAAATCCTCAACGATGCAAAGAGCACCTGAATAAAGGAGTCGCGCGTGGCAGAGCACATGCAGGATGAGGCCGATCTGGAGGCCCTGAAACGTTGGTGGGATGAAAACGGAAAGGGCCTTGTAGCCGCCGTCGTGGTTGCGGTGCTCGGCACCTTGGGTTGGCAGCAGTATCAGGGTTTTACCGCGTCAAAAGCGGAGGCGGCATCTGACCTCTACGCGACGATGCTGGCGATCCAACTCGAGGACGGTGACGCTGCGCAATTAATGGCGCTGGCCGAGGAGTTAAAAGCGGAGCACAGCGCCTCAACCTACGCGCGGTTTGCGGCGATGCTAGAGGCGCGTCGTGCAGTGGATGGAGGCGATCTCGAGGTCGCCGAGGCCGCGTTGCGCTGGGCTTTGACAGCCGGAGATACGCGGTCTGATATTGGCCAATTGATTCAGTTGCGACTTGCCCGAGTACTGGCTGATCAGGGCAAAGAAACTGAGGCGCTGGCCATTTTGGGGCAGGGCAGTGCGGCTTTCCCGGTGGCCTATGCGCAAGCTCAGGGTGATATTCATCTCGCCGCTGGCCGGCCCGAGCAGGCGCTGGCGGCTTATCGCCAGGGGCGTGACCTGGCGACAGAATTAGGGCAGTACAGCGTTGTATTGGACAACAAGGTGCGCACACTCGAGACGCGATTACCCGTTGATGCGTCGCCTGAAACTGCTGAAGGCGCAATCTGATGGGGCAAATGACCCGACATCTATTGATTTTGAGTTTTCTACTCACGACGGGTTGCAGCACGATAACGGGCTGGTTCAGCGACGATGAGTTTGACCCCAGAGAGCCGGTAGAGCTCGAGAAGATTACGGAGCAGGTCAAGCTCAAGAGCCGGTGGTCCCGAGGCGTTGGCGATGGCCAGGGTGAGGGGCTGTTAAAGATTAATCCCGTGCTGGTGGGAGACAGTCTTTACGCCGCCTCCGCGGAGGGTAGAGTCATATCAGTGGATCCGGAAAGTGGCCGCGTTCGCTGGAAGCAGGATCTGGAACTGGCCCTGTCGGGTGGAGTTGGCCATTACGGCAACTCCATTTTTGTCGGCGCCTCGGAGGGGCTCGTCATGCGTCTGGATGCGGGCTCCGGCGCAGAGATATGGCGTGCTCCGGTTTCTGGCGAGGTTTTGTCTGCGCCGCAGGGGAACGGTCGCTATGTGGTAGCCCGTACCTACGACGGCAAGCTCATGGGCTTCGATTATAAGAACGGCGAGGTCCGCTGGACCTACACCAGCGATGTCCCGGTATTGACGCTACGCGGAACCGGCACTCCGATGATTTTGGGTGACAACGCGATTGCCGGTTTTGCCGACGGCAAGGTGGTCGCGATCAACCTACGTTCTGGCAACGTCGCTTGGGAAGTGCGCGTCGCCATCCCTCAGGGGCGTTCGGAAATCGAGCGCATCGTCGATATCGACGGGTCGATGGCGCTTTCAGGGAGTGAACTCTACGTCGCCAGTTATCAGGGTCGTCTCGCGGCGATTGATACACGCTCAGGTCGCAGGCTGTGGCAGCGTAATGTGTCGTCTGTCTCGGGTGTAGGTGTCGGATTTGGTAACGTCTACGTTGCGGATGATGACGGCACAGTGAGCGCTTTCCTGAGAAATGGGCAGGGCGTCCGCTGGCAAAATATTGACCTCGGCTTCCGGGATTTATCCCGGCCGACACCGGTAAACAGTTACGTAGCGGTGGTCGATTTCGAGGGGTATCTGCACCTGCTTTCACAGGTCGACGGCGACATCGTTGGGCGCATCAAGGTGGATTCAGGCGGTGCACGGGCCGATATGCTGACCCGGGGTAACCGCCTGTTTGTTTTCACCAACGACGGTGCACTCAAAGCCTACGACGTCGAAGCGCGAAACTGACGCCATGTTACCGGTGCTCGCTTTGGTGGGCCGTCCCAACGTCGGCAAATCCACTCTCTTCAATCAACTGACCCGCAGTCGCAACGCACTTGTTGCTGATTTATCCGGACTGACCCGCGATCGCCAGTACGGACAAGGCCGCGTTGAAGAAACAGGCTTCATTGTAATTGATACGGGTGGTATCACCGGAGAAGAGGCGGGTATTGATGCCGCCATGGCGAACCAATCGATGGCGGCCATTGCTGAAGCCGATGTGGTGCTCCTGCTGGTTGATGGTCGCGCTGGTCTGCAGCCCGGCGATGAGGCATTGGTTGCTCATCTCAGAACCGAGGGAAAGCCGTTTCACCTGGTAGTCAATAAGATAGACGGCTTGGGTGAGGACATTGCTGCTAGCGATTTCTATCAACTGGGCGTCGAGCAGATCCACACCATTGCGGCTTCACATAATCGAGGCGTCCGCAAGCTGATCGCGTCTGTCCTCGAGCCGTGGTCTAGTGATTCGGAGGCCGACGCGGCTGATCGTGAGGGTGCGGGTATCCGGGTGGCGATTGTCGGTCGCCCGAACGTGGGTAAATCCACATTGGTCAATCGGCTGCTGGGAGAAGAGCGCGTTGTGGTGTTCGACCAGCCAGGGACCACGCGTGACAGCGTATACATCGACTACGAGCGCCGCGGGCGGCAGTACACGCTGATCGATACCGCGGGTGTCCGAAAACGAAAGAATGTGCGTGAGGCGGTCGAGAAGTTCTCGATAGTAAAAACCTTGAAAGCGATCGCCGATGCGCAGGTGGTCGTGCTGACTCTGGATGCTCACGAGGGCATTGTCGAGCAGGACTTACATCTACTTGGTCAGTGCATCGAGGCGGGGCGCGCCTTGGTGATCGCATTGAACAAGTGGGACGGTATAGAGGCCGACGAGCGAGACTGGATCCGTTCCGAGCTGCGTCGCCGACTGCAGTTCATCGATTATGCCGACATTCACTTTATTTCCGCTTTGCATGGTTCGGGGGTGGGTAAGCTCTACGGATCAGTTCATGCGGCCCACGATGCAGCGACACGTTCTCTATCCACGCCCCGGCTCACGCGAATCCTCGAGGACGCGGTAGCGAGTCATCCGCCTCCGATAGTCAACGGCCGCAGGGTGAAACTCCGTTACGCGCACGCAGGCGGCCAAAATCCACCGGTAGTGGTGATACACGGCAAACAAACAGACGCGCTGCCCGCCAGCTACCACCGCTATTTGGAAAAAACCTTCCGTCACGAGTTGGCATTGCATGGCACACCGATTCGAATTGAATTGCGCTCAGGTGACAATCCTTACGCCGGCAAGAGGAATAAACTCACCCAACGTCAGGTGCAACGTCGCCGACGATTGATGAACCACGTTAAAAAGAGTGAGAAGAAGGCTCGTCAGAAGAAGCGCGACGCCTAGAAAAAGACAGCGGTGTCGAGCGCTAGGCGCGTTGGGCGAATCCGAGTAAGCGACTTGAACAGTGGTAACGTCATACCGCCTCGAGGTGCCGCGGCACTGATGCGGGTTTAGAGGGGTTCGTTGTCGGGATACAGCGCAGCTTCTATCTCGGAAAGGCGCCGCTGTAGCTGTTGTCGCTCGGATGCCCGCACATTGAGGTGTCCGACCTTGCGGCGACTCCGAATCGACTTGGTATACCAATGTAGGCTGATGTCATCAGCGCTGGACAAAGAGCGATCTGCAGACCGACCTAACAGGTTGACCATACCGGTATAGCCGCTGGGGGTCGGGTTTCCGGGTCGGCAGTCGGTAATGGCCCGGATGTGATTGCTGAACTGAGACGTGACGTCAGCATCTTGGGACCAATGTCCGCTATTGTGCACCCGAGGCGCCAGCTCGTTGACGCGGAGTTTACCGCCCTCGTCAAAGAGCTCGATCGACAACACACCGATGTAGGACCAATGCTCTAGGAGCGTGTGGGCAATTTGAGTCGCCTGCTCCAGCGTGCTGTCGGGCACGTTTGGTGCAGGTACCTCGGAAGTGAGCAAAATACCCTCGCGGTGCCGATTCTCGGCCAATGGATAGAGGGCAATATCGCCACTCACCGAGCGCGCCGCGATCAGCGACAGCTCACGATCAAAGTGCACGGCACCCTCGACCACCAATGGCGGCAGCGACGGCATTTGCTGTGCCAGGGCATCGAGCGCCGCACTGTCCTTCAGGTGCCATTGATTCTGGCCGTCGTAGCCCTGTTCACAAGATTTGACGAAAGCCGGATAACCAACGTTATTCACCGCATCGATCAGTGCGGGAGCGTCTTCAACCAAGTGGAAGGAGGCCGTCATGATGCCCAGTGATTGCAGCAGCGTCTTCTCCCTGCCTCGGTGCTGACACACTCGAATGGCCTCTGGCGAGGGTGCCACCAGACAGTGTTCAGCCAGTCCTTCCATTAGGTCGATGTCGACGTGCTCTTTTTCAATGGTGACGACATCTGGCTGGCCCAGTTCACCATAGAGTTCAACGATGGAGGTGTTGGGGTCCCAAGCGCAAACAGGGCCTAGTCCTGCAACGCAATCGGTCCCTTCACCAGGATCTGCAATGAAAGAAAACTGGTGGCCCATTTCCCATCCCGCGAGAGCCAGCATCCTCGCCAGTTGGCCACAGCCTGCGATGGCAATCCGCATCAGTTAACCGAGTGAGGGACGTTGGCTGTTTGCTGCGCCCGCCAGTTCTGCAGGGCAACTGATAGCTCCGTATTGGCGGTGGCCAAAATCTGGGCGGCCATGAGGCCAGCATTGTAGGCACCGGCCTCTCCGATAGCCTGGCAGGCGACGGCGACGCCTCTGGGCATCTGCACCATGGACAATAGGCTGTCCATGCCATTGAGTTGCTTACTGGAGACCGGAACCGCAATGACCGGAAGGTGCGTCATCGAGGCTGCCATCCCCGCTAAGTGCGCGGCGCCGCCTGCCCCGGCGATGATGACTTGAATGCCGCGCTCCGCGGCGCCCTCGGCAAACTCCACTAATCGGGCGGGCGTGCGATGCGCCGAAACCACTATGGTCTCGAAAGGCACACCCAATTCAGTCAAAACAGTGGTGGCAGCCTGCATGGTGTCCCAGTCTGACTGGGAGCCCATGATGATGCTGACCTGCGGATTGCTCATGCTGTCCTCTCCTAACGGGCAACGTTTCAGCGCTCACGCGCAAGCAAGGGGCGGAGTCTAGGGTGAAATGCTGCCAACTTAAAGGGAACCCTGACACCCGCGAAGCCAATATTTTTGTAATGAATGGCAAATATGAGTGCTATTTGGTTTGAAAATGATGCGCTCATCCCTAGACTGCCGACTTTTCATGCCATGGATGCCGTGGCGCCGAGATTGAGGGAGAGACACCATGTCCACATACGCAGAGACCATTCAAGCCTTGGAGGCCAGTTGCGGGCAAGCCAGCGGCTGGTCGGATATCAGTCCCGAATACGCCGCGAGAATGCGCTTGCAGAACCGCTTCAAGACGGGACTCGACATTGCGCGCTACACGGCAGCGATAATGCGCAAAGATATGGCCGATTACGATCAGGATCCCGGCCAGTACACGCAATCGCTCGGTTGCTGGCACGGTTTTATTGGTCAGCAGAAGCTGATTTCAATTAAGAAACACTTCGGTAACACCGATAAGCGCTATCTCTACCTATCTGGCTGGATGATCGCCGCACTGCGATCTGAATTTGGTCCGCTACCCGACCAATCCATGCACGAGAAGACTTCGGTACCGGCCTTGATCGAGGAGCTCTACACCTTTTTGCGTCAAGCTGACGCGCGGGAATTGGGCGGTTTGTTCCGTGCATTAGATGCGGCGCGCGCCAGCGGTAACGAGGTTGAGGTGCAGAGCATCATTAACCAGATCGATCAGTTCCAGACCCATGTGGTCCCGATCATTGCAGACATCGACGCAGGATTCGGCAACGAAGAGGCGACTTATCTTCTTGCGCGCAGGATGATCGAGGCGGGTGCCTGTGCGATTCAAATTGAGAATCAGGTATCCGACGAGAAGCAGTGCGGCCACCAAGACGGGAAGGTCACGGTACCTCATGCGGATTTCATCGCCAAAATTCGCGCAATTCGCTACGCATTCCTCGAGCTGGGTGTTGAAGACGGCATCATCGTCGCGCGCACCGATTCTCTGGGCGCGGGACTCACCAAGCAAATTGCAGTGACCGATAAGCCTGGCGATCTGGGTGATCTGTACAACGGTTTTCTCGACGGTGAATACATCGAGAGCGCCGACGACATTGATAACGGTGATGTGGTCGTCAAGGCGAATGGCAAGCTTCTGAAGCCCGCGCGACTGGCTTCTGGATTATTCCAGTTCCGCAAGGGTTCGGGAGAAGACCGCGTGGTGCTTGACTGCATTACGTCGCTTCAGAATGGTGCGGATCTACTTTGGATTGAGACCGAGAAGCCTCACGTGGGACAGATCGCCGCCGTGGTCAATCGCATCCGCGAGGTCGTACCCGACGCCAAGTTGGTTTATAACAACAGCCCTTCGTTCAACTGGACGCTGAGCTTCCGCCAACAGGTATTCGATGCCTGGTTCGAGGCGGGTCAGGACGTGTCGGCCTATGATCGCGCCGCGTTGATGGATGCGGGCTACGATGACACCGAGCTGGCTGCCGAGGCGGATCGTCGTATCCAGTCCTTCCAGCGTGATGCCGCGCGCGAAGCGGGTATTTTCCACCACCTGATTACCCTGCCGACCTATCACACTGCGGCGCTGTCCACTGATAACCTCGCCAAGGAATACTTCGGTGAGGCAGGTATGCTCGGCTATGTTGCGGGCGTCCAGCGTAAGGAAATCCGCCAAGGTATCGCCTGCGTGAAGCACCAGAACATGGCGGGTTCAGATATGGGCGACGACCACAAGGAGTACTTCTCTGGCGACGCCGCACTCAAGGCTGCTGGTGATGACAACACAATGAATCAGTTTGGCTGATTCGAATCTGGGGGAAGTTCTGCGCGGGCACTTCGGTGCCCTCGCTTGCGTTTGGGGCCCGGGGCGCGCACTCTCAACGGAATGAAGTGGGAAGATATTGATCAACAGGCCTGCTCGGTGGCGCGCGCACTGTCTGTGCTGGGCGAGCGATGGACCTTGCTTATCATTCGCGATGCTTTTCGTGGCACAAGACGGTTTGACGATTTTCAGCGCAGCCTTGGGGTGACCCGCCATCGGCTCTCGGAGCGGCTTCGCAAGCTGGTCGAGGACGGGGTGCTGACCCGTGTCGCTTACATGGAGCGGCCAAATCGCTACGAATATCGTTTAACGCGCAAGGGCCTTGCGCTGTATCCGGTGCTGATGACCCTCAGTCAGTGGGGTGACGACTGGATGGATGATGGCAACGGCCCACCCGATCACTATCGCCACAGTTTGTGCGGGCACCATGTTCGGCCAGTGCTATCGTGTTCAGAGTGCGGTGATCCGCTTCGTCCAGAGGAAGTCTCGGCGCAGCCGGGAGCGGTACTGACCGCCTACGCTAACTATCTTTCTGCGCGCGGCGAGTCGCTACCCACAGCGGGTGAGTTGGCACGCGAGGCGGCGCGGCATTGGCATGAAATTAGGAGTGAGCAATCTTGAACGAGCAGGTTAATCAGTTGGTCATGAATGCCGATCTGGCGGCCATGCCCGGCGACGGGCTGGATCCCCTCGCGGAGCAGCTCCAGCGCAAGCAGCGCCTAGCGGCGGCGCTCCGTATTTTTGGCAAATTTGGTTTTGATGAAGGGGTTGCAGGGCACATCACTGTGCGTGACCCCATCGACACCGACACGTTCTGGGTGAATCCCATGGGGCGCTCTTTCAAGCAGATGCGCGTGTCGGACCTGATCAGAGTGAGTCACGAGGGCGATATCGTCGAGGGAGAAGGGTTGTTGAATGGCGCTGCTTTCACGATCCATAGCCACATCCACCAGACGCGACCAGAGGTCACCGCCGCGGCACATGCGCATTCGATTTATGGCAAAACCTGGTCCGCTTTAGGGCGTCCACTTGATCCTATTACGCAGGACGCCTGCGCTTTCTATGAAGATCTGGCGTT
The DNA here is from genome assembly GCA_902631395.1 of Halieaceae bacterium. GTDB lineage: Bacteria > Pseudomonadota > Gammaproteobacteria > Pseudomonadales > Halieaceae > Luminiphilus. The sequence continues at coordinate 85,011 of CACOYM010000009.1, forward strand.
GCTAAATGATTACACCGGTGTAGTAGTGTCGATGGTTGAGGGCGAGCGTTTGGCGGCGGCGCTGGGCAACAAAAAAGCGATTGTGCTCAAAAACCACGGCCATTTAACTGTCGGAGAGTCAGTCGACGAGGCGCTTTGGTGGTATGTGACCTTTGAGCGCAGTTGTCAGGCGCAGTTGATGGCCGAGGCGGCTGGGACACCCCAGCCTATCCCCCCTGATGTGGCGCTGCATACTGCGGGACAGGTGGGCAGCACACTGGCTGGTTGGTTTAGTGCGCAGCCGCTGTTTGATGTCATTTTGGCGGAGCAGCCCGAGTTACTCGACTAATCCAGCACCTCGGTGACCTCGGGCACCTGCAGGCTGGCGGCATCAGCGAGACGATCGCGATTGAACGCCCGCCACAAGGCAATTAACACCATCACCTCGACTGCCCAAAGTACCCGGTGCAATGAAACCACTTGCACTGTCTCTTCGCTGACCATGAACCAGTACTCCAGGCCCGCATAAATTGCCCAGGCTGCGGCCATGCCGAGCAGGTAGCCTGCCTGTTTCGCGATATCCAGTCGTCTGAGTTGTTCCACTGACCCCATCAGCAGCGTCTCGCAGCGCACCAGATAATTGCCGAGCGAGAACGTAATTTGGTAACCGATGTACACAAATAGCGCCAACGGTAATGCAATCGGGAGTATCAGTACGGCAGTGACGCCACTCAGTGTGATGCATTCAACCGCGAGGGAGAGGCGGAAGAACCAGCGCGGTGCAAGGATGCGCCGATACTGCGTTGCCACAATCAGAGTGCCCAGCGCCAACCCAAGGCCTCCCGCTGAAAACACGGCGGGTGATAGCGGGGTGTACAGCACGAACACGGCACCCACGGATAAGCCCAGGAAGAGTGAATTCAGAAACTTGTAGCGAATAAAGGCGGCGGGCCGGATCGTGGGGTGTGCCGCCATCCTCAGTAATCTACGCCCTGCCGGGCCATGATGCCAGCCCGATACGCGTGTTTGATCTCTTTGACTTCTGACACAGTGTCCATCGCTTCCCTGAGCGCCTGACCCCCACCGCGGCCCGTCACCACCACACTCTGTCCGGCAGGTCGGCTCGTCAACGCACCGATGACGTCCTGCTCGGGTAAGTAGTCGAAGGCCAGCATGTAGGTCAGCTCATCCAGCACGACGAGATCATAGGTCACGTCTTCGAGCATGGCGCGCGCTTGCTCCCACGTCCGCTCCGCAGCGGCGATATCTCCGGCACGATCCTGCGTGTCCCAGGTAAAGCCGGTGCCCATTTGGTAGAGCGTCACATCCGGCAGATGATTTTTCACATAGGTTTCCTCGCCGGAGGGTTGCGCGCCTTTAATGAACTGAACAATGCCCACCCGTTGGCCGTAGCCCAGTGCGCGAATCACCATGCCAAAAGCTGAGCTGGTTTTACCTTTGCCATCACCCGTCAGCAGCACGCTGACCCCCTGCTCAATATCGGCTTTTGAGATCGCATCATCTACGGCGGCCTTTTGCTTGGCCATCGCCTTATTGTGTTTGGTGTCACGGTCCATGTCTCAATCCTACAGGTTGATGCGGGCGCCGAGATACGCGGTAAAGCCCGGCATGTAGTAGCCGGGTAACTGCTGATCGTCTTGATCAGTGAGATTCAGCAGGCGGGCTTCCAGCGAGAGTCGCGGGGTGACAGCCCATCGCCCCGAGAGATCGAGCGTCGTTGTTTCGTCGATGGGCGTACCAAAAGGCCCAGTGGCTTTCCCGGTGTGCCGCGCAGTGAGTCCGGCCGACAACGCTGCGTTTTCCCACGTCAGGCTCACTCGCCCGGTTTCCTCTGGTCGATAGGGGCGGTCAGCACCATTTTGTTGCACAGCATCGATCCACGTGACGTTACCGTCTATCGACCAGTTATCCGATAGCGGCAGGCTGGCCACGACCTCGAGGCCGTCCGACTCGCTCTCACCAAAAGACTGCAAGTAGCCGCTATACGTGGCCAGATCGAAGATGATCTCGTTCTCGATGGACTGATCAAACCAGATGACCTCGAAGGACAATGCGCTAACCTGACCAATCAATCCCACTTCCCAGCCGTCGGATTCCTCCTCGAGCAGTGGCGTGCCGCTGGCGGGCGGGTAGGCGAATGGTCCGTTGTTGTAGGCAATTTCGTAGAGGCTGGGTGCTCTGAAGCCGGTGCCGGATGCAGCGCGGATGGCCCAACCAGGTGCGAGCTGCGGGAGGTTGTAGCGTGCACTGATGCGCCAGCTATCGTGCTCGCCAAAATCGTCGTTATCATCGCGGCGCCAACCCGCCGTCACCACGGCAGGCCCCCACTGCTGCTGAATCTCCAAGTACAGGCCCATGTTGTCCCTCGCCCAGTCGGTGCTGCCATCCGACAGCGACTGTTTTTCCTGATCGATGCCATAGGTAATCCGCGTAGCGTCAGAGGCGCGCCATGTTCCCAATAGCGAGACCGAATCTGCCTCGCCGGTAGTCGCATAGGAGCGCTGTCCCGCTGAAAAGAAGGCGCGCTCGGTCTCGCTGGAGGAAATCGCCAATGTCAGCGAATGTTGGTCCGACGTCAGGGTGGCGCCTGCTCGCCAGGCGCGTTGCTCGTAGTCATCGTCACAGTCATGGATCAGCGCGAAGGTGACGGTGTCGTAACACCCGTCGTAATCGTTTTCGCCCGAGATGTCGGTCGCGGAAAAGTCGAGAGCGATCATTTCGGTAAGTTGTAGCGCCAGGGCGCCGTGAGCGGTGGTATTCTCGTAACCGTCGCGGTCGGGGTTGACGCTGTCGATTGCGCGCGCGTTGATCCCCTCGGTTTCCAGTTGCGAGAGCGAGAGCGAGGCACGGATGCGGTCAGTGACCAGAGAGCCGTTGACGCTGCCCTGATAAAAATCATCACCCCCCGCCTCGAAAAATCCGGATGCGCCCGTGGTTGCCTGTGCATCAACCGTAGACATCGAGATCACACCACCTGCGTCAGCTCCCCACATCAAACCCTGTGGTCCTCTCAATATTTCAACGCGGGAGAGGCCGCTGCTGAGTAGATGCTCTACTCGGGGGCTAATCTGTGGCGAGGAGGGATCCGCGATATTGATGCCGTCCAGCACGATACGCGTGCGATACCCCTCCTCGCCGCGAATGCGGACAGCCGCAGCTTTTCCGTACCCACCATCCATCGTGACGGTAACACCGGGTTGGGTATCGAGCAGCGATCCCAAGTCTGGGTATCCAAAAGCGCGCATTGCGCCTTGATCCAGCACTGTCACGGAAACGCCGATCTGATCAATGAGGTCAGGTGTCCGCGAAGCGACCACGACGGTTTCCTCAACCCGATCATTAGAGTCATCGTTGTTTGCTATGTCTGTCTCTGATCCCTGTGCCAGGCTGATTGTGCTGGCCAGTGTTAGGAAGAGGGCGCTTAGCGTGCAGGCACTACTCGTCACGTGAGAAAACGTGAATCCGCTGTCGCGACAAGATCCGTGGGTGGCGGTCTGTGCGCCATGCCTGAGAGCAAAATTGGTCAAGTGGGCGCGAATCGTGTTGTCAATCATAGTTCATCCCCGGGGCGTACATCCCACCGATTGCTGTTCATGGCCATCGAGTGGGGAAGGGCGCGGGGATGCGTAACGCTCTGCCCGTCCAAGGACCGGGCTGCGTTGCTGTGCATCCTGTGGGAGCCCTCCGCTCCACATGATGGTGTTGTATCAGGCAGGTGTCGGGCTCTCACAGAAGTGATGACCGTTGCGGGGGCAGCGCCGGACTTGAACTCTCTCACCGGACTTCCCTTTTAACCTACCCAGATCATGTGATCGGTAGGCACCTGATGCGCGGCACCATACTCCCGAGTGCGTTCCGGGTCAAATGTGCGGCGGTGATAGGCTATAGCAATGGATTCATCACAGATATCAGCACCTCCCACTGATGCGGAGCGCGCCCGGGTAGCGGAACTCCTCGGCAGGGACCCCCGGGGTCTGCGCGCGGTAGCGGTATCCGATGAGCAAGGCGATCCAATGGTCATTCGTGTGGCATCGGTAGTCGATGGGAAGCCCTTTCCAACGCTTTATTGGTTGCTTGGCGAGGCCATTTGTCTCCGTCTTGATCGACTGGAAGCCGCCGGTTGTATCGCTGCCCTGCAGGAGAAGGTGGACGCCTCGGAACGTTTGCAGCAGGCCATGCGCGCCGATCATGCGCGGCATCGCCAGGAGCGCGACGGTTTTCTGTCGTCAGAGGAGCGCGCCCACTTGGCAGCGCAGGGCATGCTGTCAGCGCTCGATGCCAGAGGTATCGGCGGCATTACCGAGCCCAGTCGGATCCGCTGCTTGCACACCTGGTATGCGGCCCATCTTGTCACGCCAAATACGATCGGCGAGTTGGTCGATGAGTTACTCGCAGAAAGTGAATACTTGGCGCCGGACTAGTTAACCAGCAATGGTATCCTTCAGCCCCTGTTTTGAGCGGTTTGACGGAAACGCACCATGTCCATAAATACTGACGATCTTCGCATTCGCAACCTGCGAGAACTGGTCGTGCCTGAGTCGCTGATCGCGCAGCTTCCTGCAGAAGCCATACTGGCTGAGCATGTCACGGCATCACGTTCAGTGATTCAGTCGATTCTTGAACAGGCAGATGATCGTCTGGTGGTGGTCGTGGGGCCATGCTCCATCCACGATCCGGAGGCGGCAATCGATTACGCAGCGCGCTTGAAGACGCTCGCGGATGAGATCGCTGAGGATATTTTCGTAGTCATGCGCGTCTACTTCGAGAAGCCACGCACTACAGTGGGCTGGAAGGGGCTGATCAATGACCCGCACCTCAACGATTCCTTCGACGTCAACGAAGGTTTAAGGCGTGCCCGGCAACTTCTGCTGGATATCAACGCGGTGGGCCTGCCGACTGCGACCGAATATCTCGACTTAATTTCGCCACAGTACATTGCCGACCTCATTAGCTGGGGCGCCATTGGGGCTAGGACGACCGAAAGTCAGAGTCATCGCGAACTGGCTAGCGGCTTATCGTGCCCCGTTGGCTTCAAAAACGGAACCGGAGGTAATATTCAAATTGCTGTTGACGCGATTGGCGCTGCTCGAAATTCGCATCATTTTCTCTCTGTCACCAAGGGTGGTCGGTCGGCAATCTTCGAAACCACGGGTAACCCCTATTGCCATTTGATTCTCCGGGGTGGCCCACAGCCAAACTATGATATGTTTTCGGTAGATGATGCTTGCGCAATGCTGGCTAAGGCGAAATTACCTGAAAGCATCATGATTGACGCGAGCCACGCCAACAGTCGAAAACAACCTGCGCGCCAGATTGCAGTAGCAGAAGACATCGCCTCCCAGGTGGAGCGGGGAGACCGCCGCATTGTTGGCTTGATGCTCGAGAGCTTTATTGAGGCAGGACGTCAGGATGTCGTTGATAAAGACAAGTTGGTTTACGGGCAAAGCATTACGGACCCTTGTATGGATTGGGAGCAAACCCTCGTAGCCCTGCAAATCCTCTCGCGCGCTGTTCGGCAGAGACGGAAAACGGGTTAAAACCACGTCCGATTTTCTTATCACACATGCGCCGCTTTGGAATTGGGACCCGCGCCCGCTTTCAGCTTCGTAGCAGGCAGAATGACTGTTTAAGATGATACCCTACCTAGGGCGTCTCTCACTCGGCCCAATCTGGCAGAAGCATAGTTTGTTACCGTCGGGGTCACGCACATAGCCACCATAAAAAAAGCCGGGCATGCGCTCCCCTGGCGGACCATCGCATGTCGCGCCCAGCTCAATCGCTTTGGCGTACATAGCGTCACACTCCGCTGGGCCGCCGGCGCGAATCGCTACCATTGTGCCGTTGCCCGCGCTGGGCTTGCCTTCGTCGTAGGGAATGCAGACCGCCAGCATGGGGTTGGAGACGTCCATGCCGTAGAGAGCGATGCGCTCGTTACCCAAAACAAATTTAGCCCCTATCACGCCCAAAAGTGCCTCATAAAAGGATTTGGCGCGTTCGAGGTCGGTCACTCCCAAGGTCGTATAAGCCAGCATAAAAGTCTCCTCACTCGAGAGGTTAAAGAGCGCAGTGAAGTTTCGCAACAACGGTAGCCGGAGTGCTCAATTCGCGTCGAGCTTACCCAGCGAACGGCAAGATGACCAGATTTGATGGTTTGGGTGTGACCTCAAGAGCGCGTATTCTCAATCTTGTTTCCTGATGGCTGGGTCGCTATGGAATCTGCGCTGGTTGCACTGATCGTTATTGCGTTGATTGCTTTGCTTATTTTGAGCCGGCTATCTCCTGCGCTGCTGTTTACTCTGGCCATGGCCAGCTGTGTATTGGTGGGTGCTATCGATATGCTGGATGTCATGGAAAAGGCGACGAATGAGGGCTTGGTGACGCTGCTGCTTCTGCTGATGGTTTCTATCGGTCTCGAACGTCTGCCATGGTTGTTGGCGCTGTCTAATTGGGCTGTCAGAGGGTCCTTGCCGCGCACGTTACTGGGCCTATCTGGCATGACTATGCTGTTCTCGGCATTTGTTAGCAACACTGCAGTTGTGGCAACTCTTGCGGGCACATTGCGCAAGAACCCTCACCATGCGGCGAGCCAGATTCTTTTGCCGATTTCCTATGCGGCCATTCTGGGCGGCACGCTGACATTGATTGGCACGTCCACGAACCTCATTGTCAGCAGCTTTCTGGAGGATACAACCGGCTCGGGTATTGCCTTTTTTGCTTTCCTACCCGTGGCACTGCCTGCCGCGTTGGCCGGCGTAATCGCCATGCTACTCATGCACAAGGTTTTGCCGATTGGTGGGCACGGTAAGTTGCCCGTGAATGAATTTTTGATCGAGATGGCTGTTGCCGACGACTCAAGATTGATCGGCAAGACCGTGGCAGAGAATTACTTACGCGATCTGGGCGACTTGTTTTTGGTCGAGTTGGTCCGGGAGGGACGGCTGATCACTCCCGTTGCACCGGGGGAGCAACTAGAGGGCGGAGACCGCTTGATTTTCTCTGGTGACGTGTCCAGCGTTGGCATCCTAGAGCGCTTTCACGGGCTGCGCTCGTTTGCTATTGATGAGGGTCTTCTCGGCACTAACCTTACGGAGGTCGTGCTGTTGCCTGGTGCGTCTGTGATTGGTCAGACTATCAAGGGCAGCGAGTTCCGATCGCGGTTCGATGCTGCGGTGGTGGGCCTGCATCGGGATGGTGAGCGGCTCTCCGGGCGACTCGGCAACATCACGCTCCGCGCGGGTGACTCACTGATGTTGGCAGTAGGGCCTGATTTCCAAAAGCGCAGCAATCTGAGCCGGAACTTTCTGGTGATCGACAGCAGCATAGCCAGCCACAGTTTGTCGACGCTCAAGAGTCTGACGGTGGCGGCAGGCATGGTTGCAGCCGTCACGGCATCGGTCCTGGGCTGGGTGCCATTGGCGACTGGGCTGATGTTTTTACTGTTACTGATGCTGGGGATGAAACTCTTTAGCGCGGCAGAGCTCCGACGTCGCTTTCCATTTGAGATGTGGCTAATCGTATTGTCCGCGCTCGCTATCAGTCAGGCGACGATAGACTCGGGCCTCATGGGTGTTGTGATGGAGGCCTTTACGCCGCTCTTGGCGAGTGTGCCGCCCATGGTGATGCTGCTGATGGTCTACGGGCTCACGCTGGTCATGACGGAGCTGATGACCAATAACGCCGCCGCAGCGTTGATGTTTCCACTTGGTTACAGCGTGGCGCTGTCCTCCGGCTATGAACCTATGGCCTTCGTCATGGCGGTCGCTCTGGGTGGCAGCGCCTCTTTTCTGACGCCGTTTGGATATACCACTAACTTGATGGTTCAGAACCTTGGCGGATATACGCGCGCCGATTACGTGCGTTTCGGTTCGCTAGTTTCCCTGTTTTATTCGGCAACGGTATTGGTGCTGTTACCCCGCGCCTTCCCGCTTTAAGACAGAAGGTCTGTTGTGATCACAGCGCCATTTGATGTCCCTGCTAAATGACCGATAATCCGACTCAATGAGAGATCGATGTTAAAAATTAGCGATCACTTGAATGCTGACGAGCTTAAGTGCGTCTTGCAACGCAGCGATCAGCGGGCATGTTGGTTGGTGCTATCAACCTGGGCATCGATCCTCGGGCTATTGGCACTTGTGTCGGCGTTTCCCCATCCGTTAACAGTCCTGTTGGTGTGGCTGGTGCTGCCTGGTCGCCAATTGGGGTTGTCCGTGCTGATGCACGAAGCTGGCCACAATACGCTTTTTGCCACTCGTGGCCTCAATCAATGGGTGGGACAGTGGCTCTGTGCCCTACCGACACTGAATGACCTGAACTCCTATGCAATGGGCCATATTGATCATCACCGCCTCGCGGGCACACCAGAGGACCCGGATCTACCCAACTACCATGCGTATCCGGTCGGTAAGCGGAGTTTTTGGCGCAAAGTGATGCGGGACCTGACCGGCCAGACGGGCGCCAAGTTGATAATGGGTCTGCTGCGCGGTGGATCGTCGCATTTTAGCGGCACAGCAACGGCGGGAAGTACTCTACTAATCAAGCAAGTGGCGGTTCAGGGTGCGATAGCGAGCTTTCTTATGGTGGTTGGTGCAGGGTGGGTTTGGTGGCTGTGGTTTGGCACGCTCATGACATCATATATGCTTGTGGTCAGGTTAAGACAGGTAGCTGAACATGCCGCGGTGCCTGATGCCGATAATCCGGACCCGCGCTTCAACACTCGCACAGTGATTGCGCCCCGATGGCAGCGGTTTTTGGTGGCGCCTCATTGTGTTAATTACCACCTGGAGCATCACCTGATGCCGGGGGTGCCCTGTTACCGATTGCCGGCGTTTCGTGTCATGTTAGAAAACAAGGGACTGCTGGCTGAAGTGCCCCTGTTCAGCAGTTATCAGCAAGTGCTATCACATGCACTTAGGTGGACATGAGTCAATCACCCGATCAGTGGGTAGAGGCGCATCTGGGCCCCGTTGCTGAGTCGCTGTCTTCGATTGTTTTTTCAACCGCCTCGGTTGCGGGGACTGAGGTGCCGCTGATTGTTATTTGGACCGCAGTCGCCTCACTGTTCTTTACCATTTACTTTCGCTTCATCAGTATTCGGGCGTTAGGATTGGCAATCCGTCATGCGCGTGGAGATTTTTCTGATCCCAATGCGCGAGGCGAAATCAGCCATTTTAAGGCGGTGGCTACGGCCGTCTCGGGCACGGTTGGCGTGGGAAACATTGGTGGTGTGGCTGTCGCCATTTCACTAGGTGGTCCCGGTGCGGCTTTTTGGCTCTTTGTGGCAGGGCTTTTATCCATGTCCACCAAATTGGTGGAATGCACGCTAGGCGTCAAGTATCGGCGGTATAACGAGGATGGCTCGGTCTCGGGCGGCCCTATGTTCTATATAGAGGCCTATTTTCAGGAGCGCGGTAGACCTTGGCTAGGAAAGGGCCTTGGCATCTTTTACGCCGCAGCGTTGGTGATCGGCTGTCTTGGGATCGGCAACATGTTTCAATCCAATCAGGCTTTCGCGCAAGTCCTGGTGATCACTGGCGGCGAGGACTCAGTGCTAGCGGGCCGCGGATGG
>CACOYM010000010.1 GCA_902631395.1 Halieaceae bacterium
CACAACTCTATTTGGTACGCGGATAGCAAGACGTATGCGCAGAATCTGATTAATGACCTCGAGGTGCGCGAGTACATCCTGAGGAAGTTAGACGCCGCCTCGGTGAGTCGCGTCAAGATCGAGCGGCCCGCTCAGACGGCACGAATCACGATCTTCACCGCCCGCCCTGGAATCGTTATCGGTAAGAAAGGCGAAGATGTAGATGGTCTGCGTAAGGACCTATCGGTCAAGATGGGCGTGCCGGTGCACATCAATATCGAAGAGATACGAAAACCCGACGTGGATGCGCGCCTTGTTGCGCAAAACGTAGCTCAGCAACTAGAGCGTCGGGTCATGTTCCGCCGCGCTATGAAGCGTGTCGTGCAGAATGCCATGCGTCAGGGTGCGGAAGGCATCAAAGTGCAGGTCGGTGGGCGCCTTGGCGGAACAGAAATTGCCAGAACAGAGTGGTACCGCGAAGGGCGAGTGCCTTTGCACACACTTCGAGCGGATATCGACTACGCGACCTATGAAGCGCACACCACCTACGGGGTGATTGGCGTAAAGGTCTGGATTTTTAAAGGTGAGGTGATTGGCGAGGGTGAAGAGGCCTGAGGGTTCTCCGGGCTAAGCTGACCATCTGATTGAGGGAATAAAACATGTTGCAACCGAAACGGACCAAGTTCCGCAAGGCGCAGAAGGGACGTAACCGTGGTCTTGCGGAGCGTGGGAGCAAGGTGAGCTTTGGCGAATATGCCCTCAAGGCGACCGGTCGCGGTCGGATCACAGCGCGCCAGATCGAAGCGGCTCGTCGTGCCATGACGCGTCACATCAAGCGTGGCGGAAAGATCTGGATTCGGATTTTCCCAGACAAGCCGATCACTGGTAAGCCTCTGGAAGTCCGGCAGGGTAAGGGTAAGGGTAACGTCGAGTATTGGGTGGCGCAGATCAAGCCGGGTCGTGTTTTGTATGAGGTAGAGGGTGTATCTGAACAGCTAGCGCGAGAGGCATTTGATCTTGCAGCAGCCAAGCTTCCAGTACAGACCTCGTTTGTTAAACGGTCGGTGATGTGATGAGAGCCAGTGAACTTCGTGACAAGTCGATTGACGACTTGAATAAGCATTTACTGTCGCTGCGCGAAGAGCAGTTCAAGCTACGCATGGCAAAGGCGACGGGTCAGCTAGGTCAGAGTCACTTGCTTAAGCAGGCTAAGCGTGACATCGCGCGGGTGAAGACCGTGCTGCAACAGAAGATGGAAGTACAGTAATGGTATCGACAAAAAAGCGCGCACGCACGCTTCAGGGGCGTGTTGTGAGTGACAAGATGGATAAGACCATTACGGTCAAGATTGAGCGTAGGGTGAAACATCCGGTTTACGGAAAGTACATCACCCGTTCCTCCAAAGTGCACGCGCACGACGAGGAGAACAGGGCGGGTATGGGCGATACCGTGCTGGTAGCGGAGTCGCGCCCCTTGTCAAAGAGCAAGTGCTGGACGTTGGTAGAGGTGGTTGAGACCGCAACTCAAATTTGAGTGGCGGCTAGTATAAGCGAGCGGGCGCAAGCCGTTGGTGGAGTGCATAAAAATGATTCAGACGCAGTCATATTTGGAAGTTGCCGACAACAGCGGTGCTCGCCGTGTGATGTGCATCAAAGTGTTGGGCGGCTCCAAGCGTCGTTATGCCCGCGTGGGTGACTTGATAAAGGTCACCGTAAAGGAAGCCATTCCTCGCGGAAAGGTTAAGAAAGGCCAGGTGATCACTGCTGTGGTTGTGCGCACCAAGAAGGGTGTGCGTCGTCCCGACGGCTCACTAATAAAGTTCGATGAGAACGCAGCGGTGCTTTTGAACGCTCAGGACGCTCCAATAGGCACACGTATTTTTGGACCAGTGACGCGCGAACTTCGCGGTGAGAAATTCATGAAAATAATTTCCCTTGCGCCGGAAGTGATCTAAGCAGGGTTGGAGAGGGTCAGGTAATGGCGAAGCTCAAGCGGGATGACGAGGTGATCGTGATCGCTGGAAAAGACAAGGGAAAGCGGGGCACCGTGCGCCGTATTATTGACCGTGATCGCGTTGTCGTGAGTGGCGTGAATATGATCAAGAAGCATACCAAGCCAAACCCGCAGGCAGGCGTTGCGGGCGGAATTGTGGAGCAGGAAGCGCCTATTCAGGTGTCTAATTTAGCAGTTTATAACGCCAAGGCTGGCAAGGGTGAGCGAGTCGGTTACCGAGTTGAAGACGGCACTAAGGTCCGCGTATTTAAGCCGTCTGGCGATTTGGTTGACGCCTGATCGACAGTGACGAAGAGAGGCAAGCTAGACATGGTATCGCTGAAAGAAAAGTACAGGAGCGAAATTGTACCCAAGCTTCAATCTGAGTTGGGTCTCAAGAACGTAATGGCGGTCCCGCGCATTATTAAGATTACCCTCAATATGGGCGTAGGCGAAGCCGTGGGCGATAAAAAGGTTCTTGAGAGCGCCGTTGCCGATATGGAAAAGATTGCTGGGCAAAGGCCCATCGTGACCAAGTCGCGCAAGTCGATCGCAGGATTCAAGATTCGAGATGGCTGGCCGATCGGCTGCAAGGTGACTTTGCGCGATGAGCGCATGTACGAATTCCTAGACCGACTGATTAATATCGCTATCCCACGTATCCGTGATTTCCGTGGTATGAGCCCCAAGCAGTTTGATGGCCGTGGCAATTTTGCAATGGGCGTGACAGAACAGATTATTTTTCCGGAAATTGATTACGACCAGATAGACAAGCTGCGTGGCATGGACATCACCATCTCCACGACTGCGGCGAGTGATGATCAGGGTCGCGCGCTGCTCGCGGCATTCAATTTCCCTTTCAGAGCTTAAGGCGTACGAGATATGGCTAAGAAATCTATGATCGCCCGAGAGGCCAAGCGCGCGAAAACGGTTGCCAAATTCGCTGCCAAGCGTGCTCAACTCAAGGAAGTGATTGCTAATGTCAATGCAACTGATGAAGAGCGTTGGGAGGCACAGATTGCACTGCAAAAACTGCCCCGCAACGCCAGCTCGGTGCGTCAGCAGCGGCGCTGCCGGTTGACTGGCCGTCCCCATGGTGTCTACCGAAAATTCGGATTGTGCCGCAACAAGCTGCGTGAAGCGGCAATGCGGGGTGATGTACCCGGTCTGGTTAAGTCCAGCTGGTAACGGAGAACATTTGAATGAGCATGCAAGATCCGTTGAGCGATATGTTGACCCGTGTGCGCAATGCGCAGATGGCGGGCAAGCAAACCGTTGATATGCCGGGGTCCAAGCTGAAAGTATCAGTAGCCAAGGTTCTCGAGCAAGAGGGCTATATTTCTGGCCACCGTTACGACGACAGCACGGGCAAGCCTTGGCTCCAGATCGATTTGAAGTACTTCGACGGCAAGCCAGTGATTGCTGAGATTGAGCGAATCAGCAAGCCTTCCTTGCGCCGCTACTCGGGCAAGGATGATTTGCCGGCAGTGCGCGGTGGACTCGGAGTTGCCATTGTGTCGACATCCCATGGTGTGATGACGGACCGGGCGGCACGTGCCGCGGGTGTCGGGGGCGAAGTCCTCTGCACTGTATTTTGATTATTTAATGGGAGCGTTAGAGGAATGTCTCGCGTAGCGAATAGTCCTGTTGCCTTGCCGAAAGGGGTGGACGTCAAAATCGATGGCACGCTGCTGTCCGTGAAAGGCGGTAAAGGTTCTTTGGATCTTACTTTGGTTGACGGTGTCGGCGTCAATTTGGAAAAGGACGCAGCAACCATTACCTACGACGGCGATAGCAATCGTGCCATGGCAGGTACCACGCGATCCCTTCTCGCCAACATGGTCAAGGGTGTCTCAGAGGGCTGGGAGAAGAAGCTGGTTTTGAACGGTGTCGGTTATCGTGCCAAGGCATCCGGTAAGACAGTGAGCCTGACGATTGGTCTTTCCCACCAGGTGGATTATCAGTTGGCAGAAGGTCTGTCTGCTGATACGCCAACTCAAACTGAAATCTTGATCTCTGGTATAGACAAGCAGGCCGTTGGTCAAGCCGCTGCGGAAATCCGCAGCTTTCGTCCACCAGAGCCCTATAAAGGAAAAGGTATTCGTTACGCGGACGAGTATGTCCGGCGTAAGGAAGCCAAGAAAAAGTAATCGGATACGGTCATGAATACCAAGACACGGGCGCGACTGCGCCGCGCAAAAAAGTCTCGCGTGCACATGCGTACTGCTGGAGATGTGCGATTGTCTGTACATCGAACACCCCGGCACATCTATGCTCAAGTGATTTCCGGTGACAGTAAAACTGTACTCGCTCAGGCCTCGACGTTGGACAAGGACCTGCGTTCAGGAGCGACGGGGAACGTGGCAGCGGCAGCAGCAGTAGGCAAGTTGGTTGCAGAACGTGCGAAAACGGCGGGCGTCAAGTCTGTCGCTTTTGATCGCTCAGGTTTTCGATATCACGGACGAGTTAAGGCACTGGCAGATGCTGCGCGTGAGGGCGGATTGGAGTTTTAGGTATGGCAATGAATGACAAGAAGCAGCAAAGCGATCAGCGCACTGAGGGTGACCTTCAGGAGAAGCTAGTGCAGGTCAACCGTGTGGCTAAGACGGTTAAGGGTGGCCGCATCATGAGCTTTACGGCGCTGACTGTCGTCGGCGACGGCAAGGGCCGGGTGGGTTACGGGCGTGGTAAAGCCCGCGAGGTTCCAGTCGCCATTCAAAAGGCGATGGAGTCCGCGCGACGCAATATGGTGCAGGTGCAGTTGGTCAACGGCACTCTGCAATACCCAATCAAGGCCGCACATGGCGCTTCCAAGGTTTACATGCAGCCCGCATCAGAAGGTACAGGCGTGATAGCCGGTGGTGCGATGCGTTCCGTGTTGGAACTCGCAGGAGTTAACAACGTATTGGCCAAGTGCTACGGCTCGACCAACCCCGTCAACGTGGTTCAGGCGACCTTCAAGGGTCTGCGAGATATGAGTTCTCCTGAAGACGTAGCGGCGCGTCGCGGCCTCAGCGTAGAAGAAATCCTCAGCTGAGTAGTGGGGCAACACTAATGAGCAAAGCGATGATGATTAAAGTCACTCAGATCCGCAGCATTCACGGCCGCTTGAAGAAGCACCAGGCCTGCGTCGCGGGTTTAGGTCTGCGCCGGATTGGCCACACGGTTGAGGTAGAGGATACGCCGTCGGTTCGCGGCATGATTAATAAAGTCAATTACTTGCTTCGTGTCGAGGGCGAGAGCAATGTCTGATGAAATGCGCTTAAACAGCCTGAAGCCTGCGCCCGGTGCCAAGCGGGAATCCAAGCGCGTGGGTCGTGGAATCGGCTCGGGTGTGGGTAAAACCTCCGGTCGAGGCCACAAGGGTTTGAAATCTAGATCGGGCGGCACTGTCAAAGCAGGCTTCGAGGGCGGCCAGATGCCGCTTCAGAAACGTCTGCCGAAGTACGGTTTTACGTCTCGCATTGGCCGCACTACTGCAGAAGTGCGTTTGCACGAACTGAACCGTGTCAAGGGCGACGTCGTGGATTTCGAAACCTTGAGAGCAGCTGACCTCATCAATGATGACATTAAGCGCGTGCGGGTGTTCCTCTCCGGAGAAATATCTCGCGTGGTAAATGTGCGCGGGTTGACCGTGACCAAAGGCGCTAAGGCAGCAATTGAAGCAGCCGGTGGGAGTGTCGAGGCGTAAGCGATGGCCAACGGAATGCCATCCATCAATTCAGCCGGCATGGGAGAGCTCTTCACTCGCCTGCGTTTTGTGCTGATTGCGCTGTTGATCTATCGAATCGGGACGCATATTCCCGTTCCAGGCATCGATCCAGAACAGCTAGCTGCTCTGTTTGACCAGAATCAGGGTACGATCCTCGGATTGGCTAACGTCTTTTCGGGTGGAGCGTTGGAGCGGATGAGTATCCTCGCATTGGGTATTCTTCCTTACATATCGGCGTCCATCATCATGCAGTTAATGACAGCTGTCACGCCACAGCTCGAACAGTTGAAGAAAGAAGGCGAGGCGGGACGCCGCAAGATTTCCCAGTGGACGCGTTATCTTACGGTGGCTTTGGCACTCGTGCAGGGGACCGGCATGACGGTTGGGCTGGCCAACCAAGGCCTGACCTATGCTGCCGGCATCAGCTTTTACGTAACGGCGGTGGCTTCATTAGTGACCGGTGCAGTATTCATGATGTGGCTTGGTGAACAGATCACTGAGCGCGGTATTGGTAACGGCATCTCACTGCTAATCTTTGCCGGTATCGTGGCGGGGCTTCCAGCGGCGATCGGGCAGTCACTTGAGCAGGCGCGCCAAGGCGAGATCAGCATTCTTATCCTGCTTGGTATTCTGGTGCTGGCAGCCGTCGTGATCTACCTGGTGGTATTTATTGAGAGGGGCCAGCGGCGTATCACCGTCAACTATGCTAAGCGCCAGCAGGGTCGGCGCATGATGCAGGCCCAGGCGTCGCATCTACCCCTAAAGGTCAACATGGCGGGCGTGATCCCAGCCATTTTTGCGAGTTCCATTCTACTATTTCCTGCGTCTGTTGCGCAGTGGTTTGGCAGAGGCGATAGCTCTGATTGGTTGCAGGATTTGGCGGTAGCGATTGGTCCCGGACAGCCTCTCAATATTTTGCTCTTTACCGGCTTTATTGTCTTCTTTTGCTTCTTTTATACGGCTTTGATGTTTAATCCGCAGGAAGTGGCTGACAACCTAAAGCGCTCCGGTGCGTTTGTGCCTGGTATTCGCCCGGGGCAGCAAACAGCGAACTATATCGATGGCGTTTTGACTCGGCTGACGGTTTTTGGCTCAGCCTACATCGCATTGGTGTGTCTGCTACCTCAGTTTCTGGTCGTTATGTTTAACGTGCCCTTCTATCTGGGCGGCACCTCCATGCTGATCGTCGTCGTTGTGGTAATGGATTTTATGGCTCAGGTGCAAAGCCATCTGATGTCGCACCAATACGAAGGTGTTATGAGAAAAGCCAACCTCGGGAGCGTTGGTCCCGCGGGTAGGGTGAGATAGGAATTAGGAGTTTCCGATGAAAGTGCGAGCTTCCGTCAAGAAGATGTGTCGTAACTGCAAAGTGGTGCGGCGTCACGGTGTGGTGAGAGTAATTTGCTCCTCGGATCCACGACACAAGCAGCGTCAAGGATGATTCTTGAGGCGCAGTGCTCAAATCAGTAATATGCGCGCCATTTTTTGTGGCGGGCCAGTAGTATGTGCCGGTAAGCATATGACTCAACAGGTGTGGAGATAAAAAATGGCGCGTATCGCGGGAGTAAACATCCCAGACCATAAGCATGCGGTGATTTCACTCACCCATGTTTATGGCATTGGTAAAACACAGGCAAAGAAGCTGTGTGAAGCAACCAATATTCCAGAGAGCACTAAGATTGGTGAGCTTTCGGAGGGTGAGCTGGACCAGCTGCGTTCGCTCGTATCTGAAATGAATGTTGAAGGCGATCTGCGACGTGAAGTATCGATGAGCATCAAGCGATTGATGGACCTCGGTTGTAATCGTGGTCTTCGTCACCGCAAGGGTCTGCCTCTTAGAGGTCAGCGTACCAAGACCAACGCACGCACACGAAAAGGGCCACGAAAGCCCATTCGCAAGTAATTAGGATTTCGTCGGCGGCAACGGCGAATAACCTTGGTGTAGCTACATCCCAATTTGTAGCGTCGATATTAAAGCGAGTAGAGAGATGGTAAAGAACGCCAAGACAACGAAACGCAAGATAACCAAGCAGGTGGTCGATGGTGTGGCACACATTCACGCGTCTTTCAACAACACCATAGTTACTATTACCGACCGTCAAGGTAACACCCTAAGTTGGGCGACCGCAGGTGGATCTGGTTTCCGAGGCTCACGCAAGTCGACACCGTTTGCTGCACAGGTTGCGGCGGAGCGCGCAGGCGAGGCGGCCAAGGAATACGGGTTGCGCAATCTGGACGTTGAGGTAAAAGGGCCAGGGCCTGGCCGCGAATCTGCTGTGCGTGCGCTGAACGGCTGCGGCTACAAGATCACCAACATTACTGATGTGACACCGATTCCCCATAACGGTTGTCGCCCACCCAAGAAGCGTCGCGTGTAACACGCGTCAGAGAGGACTTAGCAAATGGCTCGATATATTGGACCGAAGTGCAAGCTCTCCCGACGGGAGGGCACGGATCTGCAGCTCAAGAGTGGTGTAGCTGCGTTTGAGAAGAAGTGTAAATCTGAAACACCTCCTGGGCAGCACGGTGCTCGCCGCGGCCGACTGTCTGATTACGGTGTTCAGCTTCGTGAAAAGCAAAAGGTACGCCGTATCTACGGCGTGCTTGAGAAGCAGTTCCGCAACTATTATAAGGAAGCGGCCCGGCTCAAAGGCGCGACCGGCGAGAACCTGCTGCAACTGCTTGAAAGTCGACTCGACAATGTCGTGTATCGCATGGGCTTTGGCTCAACTAGGTCAGAGGCACGTCAGCTGGTGTCGCACAAAGGTATTTTGGTGAACGGTATGGTAGTGAATATCCCGTCTTACCAGGTTCAGCCCGGCGATGTTGTCTCGGTGCGTGAGAAGGCCAAGAAACAACTTCGGGTCCAGTCTGCCTTGGCTATCGCCGAGCAGCGTGGAGAGCCAATTTGGGTAGAGGTAGACGCTGGCAAGTTGGAGGGGACTTTCAAGTCTCGCCCTGACCGTCAGGATTTGCCCGGCGAAATTAACGAAAACCTGATTGTGGAACTGTATTCGAAGTAAGCACTTCGCCTGATTTCCGTTACGCAATCCCCGACTCTATCGAAGGTGTTCTATGCATAGTTCAGTCACTGAGTTCCTGACACCCCGCGTCATCAAAGTTGATGAAGCATCCAAGACGCGAGCAACCGTTACACTTGAACCACTTGAGCGTGGCTTTGGCCATACGCTTGGCAATGCTTTACGCCGCATTTTGCTGTCTTCCATGCCTGGTTGTGCAATAACTGAAGTTGAAATAGACGGCGTTGAGCACGAGTACTCTGCTATTGAAGGTGTGCAAGAAGACGTAATTGAGATTTTGCTCAATCTAAAAGGCGTGGCCTTGTCATTGAATGGGAAGGATTCTGCGCAGCTTACGCTGTCAGCGCAGGGGCCGTGCACCGTAACGGCTGCAGATATTCAGGTGGACCATGACGTAGAGATCTCCAATCCTGATCACGCGATTTGCACGGTGACGGACAAGTCGCAACTTTCGATTCGCCTGCTGGTCCAACGCGGTCGTGGTTACTCGCCTGCCGATGCCCGCGAGAATCCCGAGGAGGAGACGAGGTCAATCGGCAGTCTGCCTTTGGACGCGTCTTTTTCTCCGATCCGCCGTGTGAGCTACGTGGTCGACTCTGCGCGAGTTGAACAGCGGACTGATCTTGACAAGTTGATCATTGATCTTGAGACGAACGGCACGCTGGACCCAGAGGAAGCGATTCGTCGTGCAGCGACGATCCTGCAGCAGCAGCTCGCAGTCTTCGTGGACCTCGAAGGTGAAGCGCAAGCCGCAGCCACCGAAGCTGCCGAAGAAGTCGACCCGATTCTGTTGAGACCAGTGGACGATCTCGAGTTGACTGTCCGCTCGGCGAACTGTCTCAAGGCCGAGAACATTTATTACATCGGTGATCTGGTGCAGCGCACTGAGGTGGAACTGCTTAAGACACCGAACCTAGGTAAAAAGTCGCTGACTGAAATCAAGGACGTTTTGGCTTCGCGTGGCCTGTCTCTCGGTATGCGACTGGAAGCTTGGCCGCCTGCGAGCCTGAAAAACGACGAGCGTTTGCTTAGCGTCTGATGAGAGATAACGCTCGGGTTGATCCGGGCATCATTTGTAAGGAATAGAGTCATGCGTCATCGTCATAGCGGACGACAACTGAATCGCAACAGCTCTCACCGGAAGGCCATGTTCCGTAACATGACAGTGTCTTTGGTAGAGCACGAGCTGATCAAGACGACCTTGCCCAAGGCGAAGGAGTTGCGCAGTTATGCTGAGCCGCTGATTACTTTGGCGAAGAACGACAGCGTCGCTAATCGTCGCCTCGCTTTTGATCGCACGCGATCCAAGGCAGCTGTTGGAAAGCTGTTCGAAGAATTGGGACCCCGCTACCAAGAGCGGCCCGGAGGATACATTCGCATCGTCAAGTGCGGTTACCGTGCAGGCGACAAGGCACCTATGGCATTTGTTGAGTTGGTCGACAGGCCCGCGCCGCATCTCGAGGAAGACGAGTTGCTTGAAGAAGCCACTGAAGACTAGACCGTCTAACTGAAAAGCCTCTGCCGAGTAGCTCCGCCAAGTTGATTGTCTGGCGTGCCACCAGACAGATCTTTCGGTCCGCATATACGTTAACGGCTCGTCGGATCCTCAAAGACCATGATTGTTCGGTATGGCCCTTCCGTAAAGCATTGAATTAAGATTATTTTGTTGTGATGAGTTTTAACGAGATCGATGCTTATACCAACATAGATGCACATATTGGCACTAGCACCTAAAACGGGTAGCTCATGGTCAATGGCCTTGACATCCTTGATAGTGTGGCGCTTCAGAAGGGCTGTGACACCCCGGTCTCTGCGGATAACCGTACTTCGTTTACGGAAGGAGTGCTGTCTTAAGGATCCGTGAAACTTTCAAGTTCTGACAGCACTTTGAACACTAAAAAGCCCCGCTCATGCGGGGCTTTTTAAGTCGCAACTTGGGGCGGCTTAACTCAATCCTCGGTTTCATTTGGCGCTGCTGAGAGCACTGCCCCCTCGAGCTCTATCCGCTGACCACGGAGCATAGGCTGCGATGAAAAATTGCGTTCGGGGTTTCCGTCAGGCCGCCTCGGATCGAGTTTTGAGTGCAGCGGCCTTTCTGTCTCTCGATGTTTTCTGGTCATGGAGCAGGGGCGCCAGAAAGCGGCCGGTATGAGACGCCTTGTTCGTGGCAACGTCCTCTGGCGTTCCCGTGGCGATAATTTGCCCGCCTCCCGAGCCTCCCTCGGGCCCGAGATCAATCAGCCAGTCAGCGGTTTTGATGACATCCAGATTGTGCTCGATGATCACGACTGTATTGCCGCCGTCTCGTAGCCTGTGAAGCACCTCCAATAGCTGTCGGATATCTTCAAAATGCAGTCCGGTAGTGGGTTCGTCGAGAATATAGAGCGTATTACCGGTATCACGCTTCGAAAGTTCGCGCGATAGCTTTACGCGCTGTGCTTCACCACCTGAGAGCGTGGTCGCCGCCTGACCGAGGCGTATGTATGACAGCCCCACGTCCATAAGCGTTTGTAGCTTTCTATGAATGGCGGGCACCGCATCGAAAAACGACAAGGCGTCTTCCACTGTCAGGTTCAGTACCTCGGAAATGTTGAGGCCCTTGAACTCGATCTCGAGAGTCTCGCGGTTGTAACGCTTGCCCTTACAGACATCGCAGGGCACATAAATATCGGGCAGAAAATGCATCTCGACTTTGGTCACGCCATCACCTTGGCAAGCCTCACAGCGCCCGCCTCGGACGTTGAAGCTGAACCGACCGGGTTTGTAGCCTCGCGAACGCGCTTCTTGAGTGCCGGCAAATAATTCTCGAATCGCAGTGAAAATGCCGGTGTAAGTCGCAGGATTGGACCGTGGTGTGCGACCGATCGGGCTTTGGTCGATGTCGATACATTTGTCGAGGTGCTCAAGTCCCTCGACGCGGTCATGCTCGGCGGCTTTCAAGGTGGTCGCGCCGTTTAGTGCGGTGGCGGCCAAAGGGTAAAGTGTACTATTGATGAGTGTCGATTTTCCCGAGCCCGAGACGCCGGTCACGCAAGTGAGGAGCTCCAATGGCACCTCCAGTGTTACGTTTTGGAGGTTGTTACCCCTGGCTCCACTGATGCGAATGTTGTGCTCGGGCTTAGCTGCTTGCCGCTTTGTTGGGACCGTTATCGAGCGCTCTCCGGACAGATATGCTCCTGTCAGTGACTGAGTTTTTTCGATGACATCCTGAATAGTGCCGGAGGCCACCACTTCTCCGCCGTGTACACCGGCGCCGGGCCCGATATCGATAATGTGGTCTGCGCTTCGGATGGCGTCCTCGTCATGCTCTACTACTAACACAGTGTTACCTAGGTCCCGAAGATGCGTCAGTGTTTTGAGCAAACGCTCATTGTCGCGCTGGTGTAGTCCGATCGAGGGCTCATCTAAGATGTACATCACGCCAACGAGACCGGCGCCGATTTGGCTAGCTAAACGAATGCGCTGAGCTTCGCCGCCCGACAAGGTCTCTGCACTGCGATTAAGCGTGAGGTAATTAAGGCCTACGTCTACCAGGAAACGATAGCGCGCGCGCAATTCTTTCAGAATCTTATCAGCGATTTCGCCCTCACGACCACTGAGCTTCAGCGAATTAAAGTAGGCCTCGGCGTCACCGACGGGCATCGAAGTGATGCTAGGCACGTTGCGGCCATCGACGTAGACGCTGCGGGCATCCTCACACAGTCGAGTGCCTTCACAGGATTTGCATGCCGCTGTTGAAACATATTTGGCGAGCTCATCCCTTACAGAGGAGGATTCGGTCTCACGGTAACGGCGGTCCATATTTGGGATAACTCCCTCAAACACGTGCCGCCGCTTGAATACGGTGCCCCGGTCGTTCACGTAGGAGAACTCGATCTCATCGTCATCACTGCCATACAAAATAATGTCGCGGTGTTTTTGCGACAGGTTGTCGAAGGGCTTGTCCATGTCGAAGCCATAATGTTTCGACAGCGATCGGAGCAGGTGAAAGTAATAAACGTTGCGGCGATCCCAGCCGCGAATAGCGCCTTCTGCCAAGCTGGCTTCAGGATGCAGGACTACGCGGCTCTCATCAAAAAACTGGGTCACCCCCAGCCCGTCACAACTACTGCAGGCGCCCGCAGGATTATTGAAGGAGAATAGTCGCGGCTCTAACTCGTCGATGGAGTGCCCACAGATTGGGCACGCATAACGGGCGGAGAACAAGGTCTCCTCTCCGTTACCCTCCATGGGAGCAATGGCTGCTACGCCATCGGTCAACTCCAATGCCGTCTCGAAAGATTCTGCCAGCCTAAGTTTGAGATCGTCGCGAACTTTGAAGCGATCAATTACAACATCAATCCGGTGTTTTTTCTTCTTGTCAAGTGCAGGGACGTCATCGAGGTCTACCACAATTCCGTCGACCCGGACGCGGATGAAACCGGCCGCGCGCATCTGTTCAAAAATGTGCAGGTGTTCGCCTTTTCGGTCTCGCACTATTGGTGCCAGTAGCATCAACTTGCTGCCCTCGGGCATCGACAGAACGGCGTCGACCATTTGGGTGATGGTTTGAGCTTTGAGTGTCACGTCATGGGCAGGGCAGCGCGGATCTCCAACCCGCGCGAATAACAATCGCAGGTAGTCATAGATTTCAGTAATGGTCCCCACCGTGGAGCGTGGGTTGTGAGAGGTAGATTTCTGTTCGATAGATATAGCGGGTGACAGGCCCTCAATATGATCGATATCGGGTTTTTCCATCATGGACAGGAATTGACGCGCATAGGTAGAGAGTGATTCCACGTAGCGCCGTTGCCCCTCGGCGTAAAGGGTGTCGAAGGCGAGCGATGATTTCCCGGAGCCCGACAGCCCAGTAATGACGACCAATTTATCTCGCGGGATATCCAGATCGATGTTTTTGAGGTTATGGGTGCGCGCGCCGCGTACCTCAATGGTATCCATGGTGCTGACCTGCCGTCTACGTGCTAATGAAACAGTATACGAAGATCGGACCCCCGCGGACCCACGGCGTCCGCTTTTTGACCCCGTGTTACACTAATCTCCCACGTAGGCGACAGACACGTGCTAGCCAAAGAACCTTTCAATGCTGAAGAGCGCCGCGCGGTGCTGGGTCTTGCCAGCCTTTACTGCCTGCGCATGCTGGGGCTGTTCATGGTCCTGCCATTGTTCGCTGTTTATGCTCAGGAATTGACGGGAGCTAATGCCGCCAGCATCGGGCTAGCTCTGGGGGCATATGGTCTTACCCAAGCGGCGCTACAAGTCCCCCTCGGATGGTTGTCTGATCAGATTGGCCGCAAACCGGTCATTCTTGGCGGCTTGAGTATGCTGGTGGTGGGCAGTCTTGTGGCGGCGTCGGCCGAAACGTTGACCGGCCTTGTGGTAGGGCGCCTGCTTCAGGGCTCTGGCGCTATTGCCTCGGCGACCATGGCGCTGGCCGCCGACTACACGCGGATAGAGCAACGCATAAAGGCGTCAGCCATCATTGGTGCGAGTATTGGTGTGTCTTTTGCACTGGCGCTGGTTCTGGGGCCCGTTCTGGCGGCTTGGGGTGGACTGCCAAGGGTATTCGAAGTTACGGCTGTCATGGGCGGCCTGGGTCTCGTGGTTGTCTTGTTTTGGCTGCCTGCCACGCCGCAACTCAGCGACGCGGGACGGGCGCATATCGCCGATCGTGACCGGCTCGGTGAAGCGCTGTGGGGTCGCGGATTGGGTATCATGTACGCCAGCATTTTTTGCCTTCATTTGCTGCTGATGGCGGCCTTCACAGCGATTCCCTCGGTGATGACTTATCAGGTTGGGTTGGACCCTATTCATCACGCTTGGCTTTACTTGGCCACCTTGTGTGGTGCGCTCCCGGGAGTGGCGGTATTGGTCCGTCGACGGGATCAGGCCGGCGATCCTCGGTCCCTGATCATGCTGACGATCGTGTTGACCGTGGCCGGGCTCGTCGCCGCCCTCTGGTCCGTTTCGCTGGCCCTTCTGGGTGTGGGCTTGGTCCTGTTCTTCACCGGATTCACGGCGTTAGAGACGATCTTGCCGGCATTGGTGTCGATGTTTGCGCCCACCTCGCTGCGCGGGACGGCTATGGGCATTTTCTCCAGCGCGCAGTTTCTGGGAGTGTTTGCAGGTGGAGCACTGGGCGGCAACGCGCTTCACTTTGGCGGTGCATGGTGGTTGGTGGGAACCCTTTTGGCCCTAACGCTGCTGTGGCTGGGGGCTGTCTGGCGATTTGGGCGCGCACCGGCGGTGGCCTACTGAGAGTTATAGCACTCATTTGACTGAGAATGATGTACCCCCGAGGGGTCAGCATTGTTATAGTCTGAGAAGGTTCAGGGCAGCCTGTTAAATGCGTGAGATGTGCGTGCCAGGCGGTGACTAGACGGTTAAACGGAGAAGATTATGGCCTCGCGCGGCATCAACAAAGTCATTCTGGTTGGCAACCTCGGTACCGACCCAGAGCACAGGGTTTTACCCTCCGGTGGTGGCGTTACCAATATCAGCTTGGCCACCTCTGAAAGCTGGCGC
This sequence comes from Halieaceae bacterium, assembly GCA_902631395.1. GTDB lineage: Bacteria > Pseudomonadota > Gammaproteobacteria > Pseudomonadales > Halieaceae > Luminiphilus. The sequence continues at coordinate 15,247 of CACOYM010000010.1, forward strand.
GACAAGAATACCGGCGAGCAGCAGGAGCGCACCGAATGGCATCGCATCGTGTTCTTCAATCGCCTATCCGAGATCGCGGCGGAATACTTGCGTAAAGGTTCCAAGGTCTACGTAGAGGGCTCCCTTCGCACTCGAAAATGGCAGGACCAATCCGGCCAGGATCGCTACACCACGGAGATCGTCGCGCAAGAAATGCAAATGCTTGACAGCAGAAACGTGGGCGCCGATGCGAGCGGTTACCAAAGTGCATCGGCTGCTAACCCTTCGGTACGCGCGGCTTCGGACCCTGCACCGATTGATTTCCCGGAGGACGATATTCCGTTTTAGACTTACTAGCCGTTAGCTGTGGTGTTAGGGACGCCTCCCATGCGCATTCTTGTTCTGGGCCTGGATTCGCCCCTCGGCTATGCACTGCGCTCCTTCGCGGCGCCGCTCATGCGCCATGAAATTGTAGGCGTCGACATGGACGCGACCCGATGGCGCCGTGAACGACAGGTGAAGAAGCTTATTCGGCGCCAACCGATCGACCTGATTCTGGATGCTCGGCTGGTCACTCATATCGATGGCGTTGATCCCGTCGGCCAGCCTGATATTGAGCGCACGCGATGGCTCGCGGAGCTAGCGGCGCGAGACAGAGTTGACTATCTCTATCTCTCCAGTGCCAGAGTTTTCTCGGGCAAATTGATGCGACCTTACCGAGAGACCGACCAACCGGACGCAAAAGATGCCGTCGGGCGGACTCTGATCGAAGTAGAGGAGTTGCTGGAGGGGGCCCTAGAACACGTCTTTGTTTTGAGACTCGGTCTGATGTTTGGTGGACGCCGGCCTAACCCCCTCGCCCGTGCTCTTGATGCCCTAGCGCGCAATGACCGGGTAAAGGTGAGCGAACATGTGCGGGGTAGTCCCGTGCACGTGGCGGAAGTGGCCCGGGTGATCCACGGCATTGTCGATCAGATGGGAGCGGGAGCCCCGCGTTCTGGTCTATATCATTACAGCGGTATTGGCGAGGTGAATGCGTATTCTTTTATGGAGACTGTACTGGCCAGTGCTTCCCAGTATCAGCCCTTCGAATACGCCCGTGAGTTGGTGGAGTTGGTGACGGGTGAGGATGAGCCGGCGACCAGTTTGAGCCTTGACTGCTCGGCAATTCGTCATCAATTCGGCATACAGCAGCTAAGTTGGCGGGAGTTTGTACCACGCGCTGTGCGGCGCTACATTGACCTCTACTCAGATGCATAGGAAGGGTGCGCGTGGGTATAGCATTGAAAGCGGCGGTATTGACGGTTAGTGACACTCGCACACTGGACACAGACACTTCCGGTGCTTTTCTAGAGGAGGCACTTTTGGCCGGAGGCCACCGGGTGGTAGACCGGCAGATCGTAGTGGATGACATCTACCAAGTGCGCGCAATAATATCGCGCTGGGTCGCGGACCCCGATGTCGAGGTGGTGCTGACCACTGGGGGCACGGGGTTTTCAGGGCGTGATTCGACACCGGAGGCGCTGTCACCCTTGTTTGACAAAACTATCGATGGCTTTGGTGAAGTGTTTCGCGCACTGAGCCTCGCTGAAATCGGATCCTCGACGGTGCAGTCCCGTGCTCTGGCGGGGCTCGCTAATGGCACCGCGATTTTCTGTATGCCGGGCTCAACGGGCGCCTGCCAGACGGCGTGGGAGGGTGTACTGGAAGATCAACTCGACAGTGAGCATCGCCCCTGTAACTTTGTGGGCGTGCTGCGGGGTCATTAGTCGATGGCGATGACGTCCCTAGCTGACGCGCTCTCGACGCTTTTGGCGCAAGTCGATTCGACTCCCGTTACAGAGTGGGTATCACTGGAAGCAGCTAGTGGTCGATATGCCGCAGAAGCGCCTCACGCAGCTCTGTCGGTACCGCCGGCAGATAACAGCGCAGTGGATGGTTATGCCGTGCGTGTGCAGGACTTACCTGCCGTTCTAGCGATCAGCCAGCGCATTCCTGCGGGTACCGCACCCATTGCACTGGAACCAGGTACGGCTGCGCGCATTTTTACCGGCGCAGAAATACCTGAGGGTGCCGACGCCGTGGTCTTGCAGGAGGATACCGAGCAGGTGGATGAGGGGGTGCGTTTACCAGGAGCCCGCGCAGGGCAGCACATCCGAGCCCGGGGTGTCGACATTCAAGCCGGCCAGCAACTGGTGGCAGCGGGTCGGTGCCTGCAGCCGCAAGACATCGGTCTATTGGCGTCTGTGGGACTCGACGCCATCCGCGTGTTTCAGCCGCTGACCATCGCCATCTTGACGACAGGGGACGAGTTGCGTGAACCAGGGACTGGTGACCTCGCCCCTGGTGAGATTTATAACAGCAACCGATTCAGTCTGGCGGCACAGATTCGCGCGCTTGGCATGAACGTGCTGGATATTGGGAATCTGCCTGACCAGCCAGAGCGCATCGGCGATGCGCTGGAACGCGCCGCAGCGGTTGCCGATTGCGTCATAACCGTTGGTGGGGTGTCAGTGGGGGAAGAAGATCACGTCCGGGGCCAAATCGCGAGTCGGGGCACACTGAATCTATGGAAACTGGCTATTAAGCCCGGCAAGCCCTTGGCGTTTGGCGAGGTGCGGGGAACGCCGGTATTTGGGTTGCCTGGCAATCCAGTGTCGTCATGGATCACCTTCGCACTGGTTGTCAAACCTTGGCTGATTAAGCGACAAGGTGGCGTCGTGTCCGCAGCGCCACGATTCGCAGTGCGGTCGGGTTTTGAGCTGAACCGACCCTGTACGCGCGAGGAGTTTCTTAGGGTGAGCTTCGCAGGCTCTGGCATGACGATGCGGGTCACGCTGACTGGCAGCCAAAGTTCAGGCGTCTTGAGCAGCTTAAGTGAGGCAGATGGTGTGGCAGTGATTGCACCTGGCCAGACCGTCTCTGAGGGAGACTGGCTGGATATCGTGCCGATATCTGCGTTGCTGTCACCTGAGGTTGCCTGAAGTCTAGTCGCTGTAGCGTCGGAAAATTAGCGTGGCGTTCGTGCCCCCGAAACCGAAACTGTTCGACATCACCTGATGCAACCCGGCCTGATCAATTCGCTCCCGTGCGATAGGCATTCCCTCCGCCCCCTCGTCCAGGTTTTCAATATTGGCTGAGGCGGCGATAAAGTCCGATTGCATCATTAGCAGTGAGTAAATCGCTTCCTGAACGCCAGCGGCACCCAAAGAGTGCCCTGACAACGACTTAGTCGATCCGATCACTGGGACGCTGTCACCAAACACCGTTCGCATCGCGTTGAGCTCCTGAATGTCACCGGCCGGGGTGCTGGTGCCATGTGCGTTGATGTAGTCGATGGCGCCCTCAAGGCCGTGCATTGCTTGCTGCATACAGCGCACTGCACCCTCTCCGGAGGGTGCGACCATGTCGAAACCATCTGAGGTGGCACCGTAGCCTATTATCTCAGCCAGAATAGTCGCGCCACGCGCCTGCGCGTGACTGAGTGACTCCAGCACCAGCATGCCGCCGCCGCCGGCAATCACAAAGCCGTCTCGGCTGGCATCATAGGCCCTAGAAGCGCGCCCGGGGGTATCGTTGTACTGACTCGAGAGCGCACCCATTGCGTCAAACAATGCGCTCATTGTCCAATGCAGTTCCTCCCCACCACCAGCGAAGACAACATCTTGCTTGCCCAATTGGATCAGTTCCATCGCGTGACCAATACAGTGCGCGCTGGTTGAACAGGCTGAGGAAATTGAGTAGTTCACGCCTTTAATTTCATAGGGTGTTGCGAGACAGGCAGAGACGGTACTGCCCATGGTTTGCGTTACACGGTAGGGGCCCACGCGTCTGATGCCACGTTCCCGGAGCACATCCGCCGCTTCAACCTGACTGGCCGAGGAGGCACCTCCTGATCCCGCAACAATCCCGGTGCGGGGATTGGATACCTGACTCTCAGACAGTCCTGCCTGCGCGATCGCCTGCTGCATACTGAGGTAGGCATAGCCGGCTGCGTCTCCCATGAAGCGCCACCGCTTCCGATCGATCTCTTCAGACAGGTCGATCTGAGGTTTGCCCGCAATGTGCGAGCGCATGCCCGCGTCGACATGATCTTGGCACAGTGAGATACCTGATTTGCCATCGAACAGCGATTGCCGAACAGAGTCGGCGTCATTCCCGAGGCAGGAGACGATACCGAGACCGGTGACAACAACGCGATCGAGCATTAAATCGCCTCCATGTTTTGAAAGAGGCCGACACGCAGATCCATGGCCGTGTAAATCATTTCGCCGTCGACCGATACTGATCCGTCTGCAATACCCATAACGAGTTTGCGCTCAATAACGCGCTTCATTTGGATGTGGTACCGGACCAGAGAGTGATTGGGCAAAATTTGCCCTGTGAATTTAACCTCGCCTGAACCAAGGGCCCGTCCGCGCCCCGGATTGCCTCGCCAACCCAGGAAAAACCCAACTAACTGCCACATCGCATCAAGGCCAAGACATCCAGGCATGACGGGGTCGCCAGGGAAGTGGCAGTTAAAAAACCAGAGGTCGGGGCGAATATCAAGTTCAGCGACCAATTCGCCCTTGCCCGCCTGACCGCCCAGGGAGCTAATGTGTGTGATGCGGTCGACCATTAGCATATTGCCGACTGGTAACTGTGCGTTACCTTCCCCAAACAACTCGCCCATGCCGCAGGCCAAGAGTTCGGCTTTGTCATACTTCGCTTGAGGCACAAAGTTATGTTCGGTCATGTGAGGTTTTCCAGGGGGGCTTCTCGGTGATAGGCATGACTCGCGCGGGGTGCCGGCCCTGTCCAAGTGTCCGGGTGGTAAATTGTAGTGGATGGGTGGGGACCAATCCAGCCACCCCAATCTCGCAATTGCGAGATTGGGGTGGCCGGTTATCGGAACACTGTGCGCTAATCAGCACATCTTTTCTGCTAGGCAGGCGAGTGTGGTCTCATCGCTGGCCTCCCCTAATTAAGTTACGTTAGGCTGGGATAATATCGCTAGTTGTGCAGACCTCAGCGATGCTTCACCACTTCTGCGGTTCAGCTGGATTACACAGTGGTGAGGAACGACTAACCGGTGATCGTCGCCAACGCAAGTTAGATGAATGTCGAGCGAAAGGTTTGGGTGACGAATTGCCGGGGTTACAGTAACCTTTGCGACTCCTGACACATCTCGAAAGACCATATGTTGATCCCTGTTTTGTTGTCCGGTGGTGTTGGAAGCCGCCTTTGGCCTGTGTCCCGCGCCGCCCGCCCCAAACAGTTCCTAACGTTAGGTAGTCAGGGGTCCATGCTGCAGGAGACGCAGCGGCGGCTCGGTGGGCTAGAATGTGGTCCTACAGTTGTGGTGTGCAACGCCGAGCACCGCTTCATGGTGGCTGAGCAGTTGCGCGATGAGTCTGATCAGCGCGCAACCATTATTCTCGAGCCCACCGGGCGCAATACGGCGCCTGCGATCGCGCTCGCTGCGCTACACATTCAGGCGACTGCGCCCGAGGCGCTTTTATTGGTGTTGCCGGCTGATCATCACGTCGCCGAGCCGGATGCCTTCTGTGCCACAGTTGCGGCAGCGCAACCCCACGCGGCCGCGGGCAAGCTAATGACCTTTGGCGTTGTGCCTAGTCGACCCGAGACAGGTTACGGCTATGCTCGCTGCGGTGAGGCACTGGGCGAGGGCATCTTCAAGCTGGCGGAGTTTGTCGAAAAGCCCGATGCGGCGACAGCTGAGAAATATGTGGCAGCGGGTCGGTATCTTTGGAACAGCGGAATGTTCCTCTTCAGAGCTGACCGATATTTGGCAGAGCTGTCTCAGCACCAACCGGACATGTTTGCTGCCTGTGAAGCAGCGATGGCAGCGGTTGAGCAGGATCTCGATTTCATTCGACCCAACTCTGAGGCGTTTCTAGCCTCACCGTCTGACAGTATTGACTATGCCGTGATGGAACACACAGAGGAGGGCGGCGTCGCGCGGCTGAGTTGCGGATGGAGCGACGTCGGCGCCTGGCCAGCATTGTGGGAGATCGGTGAGGCGGACAGCCGCGGCAATGTCAGCGAAGGCGACGTACTGTTGCTAGACGCATGTGATAATTATATCCGCAGCGAATGCCGGCTGGTCGCCGCAGTGGGCGTGGATAATCTGGTTGTGGTGGAAACACCCGACGCCGTCATGGTGGGTGCACGCGATCAAATGCAAAAGATAAAGCAGGTTGTTGAGTCCTTGTCCAAGGCCAACAGGCCGGAAGCGACCGTGCATCAGCGTGTCTATCGCCCTTGGGGTTCTTACGAGTCTCTGGTGATGGGTGAGCAATTTCAAGTGAAACTACTCACGGTAACGCCGGGCCAGACCTTGTCTTTGCAGCTGCACCATCATCGCGCTGAACATTGGGTGGTGGTTTCGGGCCAGGCGGATATTACTAGAGGCGAGGAGCAGCTTACCCTTGGACCCGACGAGTCCACTTATGTCCCTATTGGGATGAAGCACCGATTGGCCAATCGAGGGGAGCAACCCCTTAAAGTGATCGAAGTCCAGTCGGGCTCGTATGTGGGAGAAGATGACATCGTGCGTTTTAGCGACGTCTACGGCCGAGAGGAGACACCGACATGATTGGAAAATGCCTGTTCCCAGTCGCGGGGTACGGCACGCGTTTTCTGCCTGCGACTAAAAGTATGCCCAAGGAAATGCTGCCAGTGGTGAACAAACCTCTCGTTCAATACGGTGTCGAGGAAGCGATCGAGGCTGGCATGACCAACTGTGCGCTGGTGACGGGTCGGGGCAAACGCGCGATCGCCGATCATTTTGATATCAGTTACGAACTCGAACATCAGATTTCAGGATCTTCGAAGGAGCAATACCTAGAGGGCATCCGGGACGTGATCGATCGTGGCGTCTTTACGATGGTGCGTCAGCGCGAAATGCTGGGGCTGGGGCACGCGATCTTGACAGGTGAGCCACTGATTGGCGCGCAGCCATTTGGTGTGGTTCTGTCCGACGACCTTTGTCTCAATCGCGAGGGTCCAGGTGTGCTGGCGCAAATGGCAGCGCTTTACGGAGAATTCCAGTGTTCGATCGTGGCGGTGCAAGAAGTATCTATGAACGATATCGATAAGTATGGGGTGATTGCCGGGACGCCCGAGCGAGCGGGATTGACGCGTGTCACCGACATGGTAGAGAAGCCGCCACAGGACAAGGCGCCATCGAACCTTGCGGTGATCGGGCGTTATATTTTGACCCCGGATATTTTTGATGTTATTCGCAGTACCCCTCCTGGGCGCAACGGCGAAGTGCAGCTGACCGACGCGCTGCAGGTTCAAGCCCGCGAGGGACGTGTGCTTGCCTATCAATTCAAGGGACTGCGGTTTGACTGTGGCAGTGTGCCGGGTTTTGTCGAGGCAACCCAGCATGTTTATGAGCACTATTACGGCAAGGATGACTGACGGTGTCGCTTGATTGCTTCAAAGCTTATGACGTACGGGGTCGTGTCCCCGATCAGTTGAATGAGGACATCGCTCGACGCATTGGTCGTGCTTATGCGGATGTGATTCAGCCCGGATCCGTTGTCGCGGGGCACGATATTCGCCTGACCAGCGAATCCATCAAGATGGCTTTGATTGAAGGGCTCCGCGAGCAGGGTGTATCGGTGCAGGACATCGGCCTATGTGGGACAGAGGAAATTTATTTCGCTACCGCGCATTTGGGTGTGGGGGGTGGCATCGCGGTGACTGCAAGCCATAACCCCAAGGATTACAACGGCATGAAGTTCGTCCGTGAGGGCGCCAAGCCGATTTCGGGCGACTCGGGTCTCCTTGATATCCGCGCACTGGCGGAGGGCAACGCTTTCACGCCCGCTGCGCAGGCAGGCGCATTGAGCGAGGTCTCCACCCAGAGCGCTTACGTTGCGCATCTGCTCTCATACGTGGATGTCGCAGCACTAGAGCCGCTGCGGATTGTCTGCACAGCCGGTAACGGTGGTGCGGGGCGAATCGTAGATGCACTGGCGCCGTATTTACCGTTTGAATTTATCAGAGTGCATCACGAGCCTGATGGACATTTCCCCAACGGTGTCCCGAACCCGTTGCTGGTCGAGAATCGCGCTGTGACCGCAGATCGGGTGGTGGCTGAGCAGGCAGATCTGGGCATCGCTTGGGACGGCGATTTCGATCGTTGTTTTTTTTTCGACAGCGCGGGCCACTTCATTGAGGGCTATTACATCGTCGGTCTGTTGGCCGACGCGTTCCTGTCTGGCTCCGAGCCACAGCGGATCGTGCATGATCCTAGGCTGACCTGGAATACGCAGGACATTGCCCGTGCCGGCGGTGGCGAGCCTGTCCTCAGTAAAACGGGGCATGCTTTCATCAAGGAACGGATGCGAGAAGTGGACGCAATCTATGGCGGCGAGATGTCTGCGCACCATTACTTCCGGGACTTCTCCTATTGCGACAGTGGCATGATTCCATGGTTGTTGATTGCCGGCCTGGTGTCTCGCACCGGCCAGTCTCTGGGAGAGTTGGTTGCGGCGCGCGAGGCGGCTTTCCCCTGCTCTGGGGAGATCAACCGAGAGGTGGCGGATCCGGCTGTGCTACTGCAGGCGGTAGAGACACGCTATGCAGGTGGTGCGTTGGCCCTAGAAAAGCTTGATGGATTGGGCATCGATTTCGAGGACTGGCGCTTCAACCTGCGCATGTCCAACACCGAGCCGGTGGTGAGACTAAATGTTGAGTCTCGGGGTAATTACGATCTTATGAGTGAGAAAACCGCCGAGCTCTTGGCGATGATCGACGGATAAGATCTCAGTCGGGGTTGGCAGCGCGCCAGGCCTTGGCCGCCGCCATTGTGGCATTGTCAACGTTGGCCTCTGCTTCTTCGCCTTTGAGCAGTTGTTGCATGTGCGTGGCAATCTCTTTGCCTAATTCCACGCCCCACTGATCAAAGGGGTTTAAATCCAGCAGTACCGCAAGGAAGTACGTTTTGTGTTCGTAGGCCGCAATGAGCGCTCCCAGGGTCTGGGGCGAGACGTTGTCCATCAGTATGAGAGAGTGACTGTGATTCCCCAGCAACTCGAGTTGCCGACTTGTGGCGTCATCAAAGCCGCACGCTGCACCCAATTGCCGCGCGTTCTCCGCTGACCGGCCGACAAGTAGGGCTCGGCTTTGCGCCAGCGCATGGGCAGCGAGGGCACGCCGCGCTGACATGTCGCCATCCCCAGCTTTCAAAGGCAACACAATATCGGCGGTAAACGCGCGTGTGCCCTGATGCAGTAGCTGGTAGTAGGAATGTTGCCCGATGGTGCCCGCAGACCCCCATAGCACAGGCGCGCTGTGGTGAGACAGTGGCTCACCCTCGGGCGAGACGCGCTTGCCATTACTTTCCATGGTGAGCTGCTGTAAAAAATCTGGCAGATGTCTGAGTTTTTGCGCGTAAGGGAGCACAACATGGGTATCGGTGCCAAGATACTGTGTCTGCCAGAGCTCAAGCAGTGCCATGACCATAGGCAGGTTTTCGCCGGGTGCTGAGTGCTCGGTGTGGGTATCCATCTGACGCGCACCAGCTAGCAAACTCTCAAACACAGGCCACCCCAGCGCTAGCGCGATGCTGATGCCTAATGCGGACCACAGTGAGTAGCGTCCCCCCACCCAGTCCCAGGTGGGGAAGCAACGCTCGGGGGGAATGTTCCATTCGCCCGCTCGCTGAACCTGCGTGGTGACCGCAATCATGTGCTGTCCCAATGCATCGCCGATGATGCCAGCGCGCCCCAGCCAAGCTCGAGCGCGGGCTGCGTTGGTCAGTGTTTCTTCGGTTGTGAAAGACTTCGAACAGATAACAAACAGCGTGCTGTGCGGGTTCAGGGCTTCTAGCGTGCGGTCCAGATCTTCGGGATCGATGTTGGCCACAAAGTGCGCACGCAGCGGCGCGTCATGGGCGGACAAAGCATCATAGATGAGTCGGGGACCCAAATCAGAGCCGCCTATCCCTAGATTCACGACATCGGTGAGGGGCGAACCGTTGGCCCCCTTGATTACGCCATCGTGAATGGCGGTGACCAAGGCGGCCATCCGGGAGAGGGTATCGGTGACAGCCGCTGTTTTATCGCCATGATGGCTCCCTGCCGTCCCTCTTAGGAGAGTGTGTAGCGCGGGCCTGCGTTCGGAAGTATTCACCATCGCGCCGTGAATGAGATCGCGGAATGCTTCGGGTAGGTCCCTGGAGCCGGCCAGTTCCAGCAGTAGCTGCCAACCGTCGTCGTCGAGCAGGTGTTTTGAAAAGTCTAGGGTCAGGCCCGCCGCGTTACATCGGTAACGTTCAGCGCGATCGGGTAACGCTTGAAACAGCGTCTCGACTCGCTCACCCGAAGTGGCCGCAGACGTCTCCAGCAGCGCTTCGTGCAACGCTGCGGGTTCAATTGCCATCAGCTTCGACGCTCCACGGCCTGGCTTGCCATGGTGTGCAGGGCCAAAATGGCATCGTTATTGCCCAGGTTATTCAGTGCATCGATGGCGTGCTGCTGGTGCGACACAGCAGCTTCCCTGGTGGCGTCGATCCCGCCGGTACGGTGCACGATCGACATGATATCTTCGAAGGCACTACCGTCTTTGTTACGCAGCTTCTCTGCAACAAAGCGTCGCTCTTCCTCGTCCCCGACTTTTAAGGCGTGGAGCAAGGGCAGGGTGATCTTTCCCTCATTGAGGTCATCGCCTACGTTTTTGCCCGTTTCGTCCGGGTCGCCCGCGTAATCCAGCAAGTCGTCGGCCAGTTGAAATGCGATCCCAAGGTGCATGCCATAGTCATGCAGTGCATCTGCTTTTGCTGCTTCCGCATTGTGTAGCAGCGCCGCGCCGTGGCAGGCCGCCGCAAACAGTGCGGCCGTCTTGCGGCGAATGATTTCCTGATACTGCTCGGCTTGTGTGTCGGGGTCGCCGGCATGTGCCAGTTGCATTACCTCACCCGCAGCAATGGTGTTGGTGGTTTCTGCCATATGAGCAAGCAATGGCAGGTTGGCCAAGCCCACCATTAACTGAAACGCACGGGTATAGATGAAGTCCCCAACGAGTACGCTGGGTGCATTGCCAAACGCTGCGTTGGCCGTCGGCAATCCGCGTCTCAGCGTGGACAGGTCGACCACATCGTCATGGAGCAGTGTGGCGGTGTGAATAAACTCTACGACTGCTGCGAACCGGATGTGGGCGTCCTCTACGCTGCCCAGTGCCCTGGCAGACAACAGCACCAGCAAAGGGCGCATGCGCTTGCCGCCGGCCTTAATAATGTAATGGCCGATGTTTTCGACCATTTCCACATCCGACTGCAGTAGCTCAACGATTACATCGTCTACCCGCGCAAACTCAGTCGCGACGCTGTCTTTTATACTCACTGCCAATCATCATCCCCCGTCAAGGCGCAAGTATAGGGCGGCCGGGCGCGGCTCGCCATCTTGGGATGGTGCTCAGGTCATTGCCTCGAGCCGTGGTGGCTTGGGTTTCAAAAGCGGTTTGGATCCGCAATTCTTTACTTGCGATGAGCGGCGTGACAGCGTATCGTTCGCGCCCTTGATCTGGCCTTGTGGACAGGTTGCAGTGCCTGAACTCTGCCCCGCCAGCCGGCGGTCTCAACTTCGCGAGCAGGCTAACTGAAAGGAAATGAATATGTACGCAGTGATCAAAAGCGGTGGCAAGCAGCATCGTGTGGAGGAAGGCGAGCAGCTCAAACTGGAAAAGATTGAGGCGGCCACTGGTGAGACCATTGAGTTTGACGAAGTCCTCATGGTCGGTTCAGGTAGCGATGTCAAAATTGGTGCCCCTCTGGTTGAGGGCGTTAAGGTGACGGCGGAAGTTGTTGCGCATGGCCGTCACGAAAAAATTCGCATCGTGAAGTTCAACCGTCGGAAGCACCATCGTAAAGAAACTGGTCACCGACAGTGGTTCACCGAAGTAAAGATCACGGCGATCAACGGCTGATAGGGAACTAGAAGCATGGCACATAAAAAAGCAGGCGGCAGTACCCGAAACGGGCGAGATTCTGAAAGCAAACGATTGGGCGTAAAAGCCTACGGTGGTCAGGCGGTATTGGCGGGTAGCATCATTGTTCGCCAGCGTGGCACCAGGTTCCATGCCGGTGAGAACGTGCGCGTGGGCAAGGATCACACGCTTTACGCTACGGCTGACGGCAAGGTGGAGTTTTTTAACGGCGGCCCGCAGAATCGCAAGCAGGTCCGTGTTGTAACGGCGTAAACCGGACGCCCAAGGATCAAGAAAAACCTCGTCAGCCGGCGAGGTTTTTTTTTGCCACGGCAGTAGGCCACGCATGAAGTTTGTCGATGAAGCCACAATTGAAGTCAGCGCAGGCAACGGCGGGAATGGCTGTGTGAGCTTCCGGCGGGAGAAATTCGTGCCCAAGGGTGGCCCAGATGGCGGCGATGGCGGCGACGGCGGCTCTGTCATGCTGGAGGGTGATGACACACTGAATACCATGGTCGACTATCGCTATACCCGTCGTTTTCGTGCGGACAACGGCGAGGCCGGGCGCGGCCGGAATTGCTCGGGCAAATCGGGGGCTGATCTCATTCTGCCTGTTCCGCTGGGTACGACAGGTTTAGATGAAGATTCGGGAGAAGTCCTGGGAGACATTCGTGAAGCCGGTGAGCGCCTTCTGGTAGCGCAAGGTGGGTTCCATGGTTTGGGTAACACTCGCTATAAGTCGAGCGTTAACCGTGCGCCGCGCCAGAGTTCGCCGGGCACCGAGGGTGAATCCCGAAAGCTGAAACTTGAATTGAAGGTGCTGGCAGACGTCGGATTGCTCGGGCTTCCCAATGCCGGCAAGTCGACATTGATTCGCGCCGTGTCGGCCGCGACGCCTAAGGTAGCGGACTATCCCTTCACTACGCTCATTCCCAGTCTGGGTGTTGTGAAAGTCGACGCGCATCGCTCTTTTGTAGTGGCCGATGTCCCGGGTTTGACTGAGGGGGCCTCTGAGGGTGCTGGGTTGGGATTTCGATTCTTGAAACACCTCACTCGGAACCGCGTGTTGTTGCACTTGGTAGATGTTGCGCCGATCGATGGCAGTGATCCCGCTGAAGCAGCTTGCGCCGTCATTCGCGAACTGGAGCGTTTCAGTCCGACCTTGGCGGCCCGACCGCGCTGGTTGGTCCTCAACAAAATCGACTTGCTAGATGAGGCGGATATTGGGGCATGCCGTGAACGCATTGTGGCGGCATTAGACTGGAAGGGACCAGTCTATGAAATATCCGCCGTATCGGGGCAGCATACCAACGCGCTGTGCGGCGATCTGATGACGTGCCTTGAGACACAGGTGGAATCGTTACGCTCGGATTCGGACGCGGCCGCCGCTGAGCAACTAGCGCAAGAGCAGATGCAGCAAGAAGCACGTGAGCGTATCGCCTCGCTTAAAGCGGCCCGTGCAGCAGCTCGCGGGCGTGCTAAAGAGGGCCTCGATGAGGATGATGATGAGATCGAGGTGGAGTACCGGCATTGAACGCATCCGGCGAACAGTCTCACCGTCGGCGATTAGCGAAAGCTCGCCGCTGGGTTGTCAAAGTGGGTAGTGCATTGCTCACCAATGATGGCGCTGGTCTGGACCCGTCTATCGTTCGGCAGCTGGCCGATCAATTGGCGGCATTGCGCGCGCGTGGTTGCGACGTTGTGCTGGTGTCCAGTGGTGCGATCGTGGCGGGTCTTGTGCGCTTGCATCTAACTGAGCGTCCACATGAGATCCATCTTTCCCAAGCGGCAGCGGCAGTAGGGCAATCGGCACTGGTTCGGGCCTATGAGGAAAGTCTCGGCCCTCATGGCGTGACTACTGCACAAATCTTGCTAAGCCACGCTGACGTGCGCGCCCGGGACCGCTATTTGAACGCCCGCAGTACTCTCAACACTCTCCTTTGCATGCAGGTGCTCCCGATCGTGAACGAGAACGATACGGTGGTGACCGACGAAATTCGGCTGGGTGACAACGATACGTTGGCGGCGCTGGTTGCTAATCTCGTTGATGCTGATGCGCTGCTGATCCTCACCGACCAAAACGGCTTAATGGACAGTGATCCACGGCAGCGTGCCGATGCCCAGCTGATTCATATGGCAGATGTGCATGACCCCTCGCTGGATATTATTGCTGGCGAGGGCAGCGCGCTGGGCCGTGGCGGTATGGCCACGAAGCTCAGTGCCGCACGTCTGGCGGCGCGCTCTGGTACCAGCACGGTGATTGCGAATGGGCGTTTACCGGACGTCATGACACAGGTGGCCGAAGGAGAGCTGGTGGGAACCTTCCTGCAAACGCACAAGCAGCCTCAGAGTGCTCGTAAACAGTGGTTGGCGAGCCTGTTGCATGCGCAGGGAAAACTGGTTTTAGATGAGGGCGCCGTCAAGGTGGTCTCGGAGCAGGGACGATCACTGCTACCGATTGGAATTACTGGCGTTGCAGGTGAATTTCAGCGCGGCGACCTCGTTTCCTGTGTTGACGCCGAGGGTCGCGAGCGCGCGAGGGGATTGGTGAACTATTCCTCTTGGGAAGCCACAGCACTGGTCGGAAAAGCGTCCGCTGACATCGAGCTCGTGCTAGGCTACTGCGGAGATCCGGAAATGATTCACCGCGATAATTTGGTGGCGGGTTAGAGCTGTGAGCGCACTTCCATTGGTGGCTGCCTACGGGTCTGCATTGTTCTTAGCTTCAATACTGGGGAGCGGTCTGCCTCGGCTCTTCAGCATGACCCATACCCGAACACAAATGATCCTGAGCCTCGTGTCAGGTTTGATGTTGGGCGTGGCGTTGTTGCATCTCATCCCACATAGCTATTCCGCAGCGCGCGCGATCGATACCGTCATGGTATGGACCCTCGCCGGGTTGGTGTTCATGTTGCTGCTGCTGCGGTGGTTTCATTTTCACCAGCATTACTTTGGAGAGGCGGCTGAGGATTGTGCGTTGGAGGTGGGGGATGGACACAACCATTCCCAAGCGCACGATCACACCCATCCTCCAGAGCAAGCGACAGGGGCCTTGGGGTTATTTGTCGGGCTTTGCGTCCACACGATTGTCGATGGGGTGGCCCTAGGTGCGGTCTTGGTCAGCGCACCAATGAACGCGGATGCCGCTGGCGTTGGGGTTTTCCTTGCGATCTTGTTACACAAACCGCTTGATGCAATTTCTATTGAAACGGTGATGGTGTCCCGCGGCTGGCCGTCCTCAGCCCGTTGGATAGCCGGGTTGAGTTTTGCGCTGTTGTGCCCTGCGGTAGCGTTCATTTTCGTTGCCGGCGCTGCCCCGTTTCTCTCACTTGAGGTGTGGTTGCCGGCGACCCTCGCTTTTGCGGCAGGCGCTTTCATCTGCATAGCCTTGGGCGATTTGCTGCCCGAAGTGCAGTTTCACAGTCATGATCGCGTTCGGTTGACGCTGCTCTTCCTGATGGGGGTCGCGATTGCGGTGTCGCTAGGGTGGCTTGAGGGCGGGCACTAACTGCTAATTTGCCGTGGCGGGGTGTTTGGAAGTGACGACAGACCTCGTGCCACGATGTTTATTGCGCTGGGCCGAGATTTCTCGCTAAACGCGCCGTCGTAGCTGCATCATGCGGCTGACCTAACCAACCCCGCAATTCATCGGTAACAATAGCTGACAGAGCGTCGAGGTGTTCGGCGTCTGCATTGAGGCACGGAATGTACTCGTAGCGTGCGCCGCCTGCCTCCATGAAGGTATCGCGATTCTCCATGCCGATCTCTTCGATGGTTTCGAGGCAGTCGGCCGAGAAGCCTGGGCATACAACCTGCACCTCCGACACGCCTTGCGCGGGCAGGGTCTGCAGTGTCTCGTCCGTATAAGGTTGTAGCCACTCCTCCCGGCCGAAGCGTGATTGGAACGTGGTCATCATGTCGCCTTCGATCAGGCCTAACGCCTCACCGATGAGTCGGGATGTTTTATGGCATTGGCAGTGATAAGGGTCGCCCTCAATGAGGTATCGCTTGGGCATACCGTGATAAGACAATACCAGTTTTTGAGCTCGCCCGTGTTTTTCCCAATGCGCGCGGATGCTCTCCGCCATGGCATTGATGTAACGCGGATCATCGTGGTACGAGCTGATGAAACGGAAAGCCGGCAGCCAGCGCCTGCGAGTTAAATCGTCACTAATCTCGTCAAAAGTGGAGCCAGTGGTCGGACCGCCGTACTGAGGATAGAGCGGCAATGCGACCAATTTTTGAATACCGGCGTCAAACATTTCGTTCAGGACTGAGCTGATCGCGGGTGTTCCGTACCGCATGGCGCCTCTGACTACAAAGTGATCTCCGTGGGCCGAGGTCAGCCGGTCTGTGATGCCCGCGACCTGATCTTCGAGGTGTGCCAAAAGGGGTGAACCCCGCTCACTCCATACTGTGCGATAAGCCTCTGCGGAACGTTTGGGCCGTGTGTTCAGGATGATGCCGTTCAGGATTAGCCACCAGATGGGGCGCGGCACCTCTACCACTCGGGGATCCCAAAGGAACTGTTTAAGATAGGGTTTAAGCGCCTTGGCGGTCGGGGCTTCGGGAGTGCCCAGATTGGTCAACAGCACGCCAATTCTTGGCGTGGTTGAGTGCCGATAATCGGACTGGCCGACATATTTCATAGCTAGTTCCCGAGCGCTGGATAGCCTGATCACTGCGCCCCGGGGCAGTATGATCACGGGCGCGATTGTACTCTATACGCGAATTGACTCGGGCTTGATCAGTGCGTACTGACGAGTCGCTGCACACTTTGTCACAATACCCATCATCAATACTGAGAACTGGAAGGGATCCTGCTATGAGCCTAAATTTTGACAGCGCGCGTCTAGCTAACCCACACTTTACCGAGGAGCATCACGCATGGCGTGACACACTGCGGCGCTTCGTAGACGCTGAGATCATGCCCTATGCCGATGACTGGGACGAGGCGGGCGCTATACCCGACGCGCTATGGCCAAAGGCATCAAAAGTAGGGCTGTTGAGTTTGGGCTACCCCGAGCAGTTCGGCGGCGTACCCTGCGACAGCTGGCACTCCTGGATCGTGAACGAAGAACTATCGCGTGTTGGAGTCGGCGGCGTCTCTGCCTCGCTGATGGTGCACGGCATCGCCTTACCGCCGGTAATCAACTGGGGCCCTGAATGGATGAAGGGTGAGGTCGCGCTACCTGTGCTCCGCGGAGAAAAATGGATTTCTCTCGGAATTACGGAACCCGGCGGTGGGTCCGATGTCGCTAATTTGGCTACTACAGCCATAAGAGACGGCGACCACTACGTGGTCAGCGGCAGCAAGACCTACATTACCGGTGGCATGCGCGCCAATTGGGTCTCTACGGCAGTGCGAACCGGTGGGTCCGGGCCGGGGGGTGTGTCTATGCTCCTGATTCCCACCGATGCCGGGGGCTTTTCACGAACGCCACTTGATCGGAAGATGGGATGGTGGGCATCGGATACCGCTACTCTCTATTTCGACGAAGTGCACGTGCCGGTGAAAAACGTGATCGGCAAAGAAAACGAAGGCTTCAAGGTCATCATGACTAATTTCAACAACGAGCGTATGAGCATGGCCGCGGCCATGGAGGCCTATGGCCGTGTATGTCTCGAGGAGGCTGTCGCCTGGGCTACCGAACGCAAAACCTTCGGTAAACGACTTGCCGATCACCAGGTGATCCGTCACAAAATCGCGCAAATGAAGCAGCAGTTGAATGCGACGCAGGCTTACATCCGTTTATGTTACGAGTCGATCGAGGCGGGATCACCGAATCCAGGCGATATCGCCCTGCTAAAAGTGCAGGCTAGCGAAGTTATGGAGTTTTGCGCGCGCGAGGCGATGCAAATTCTGGGTGGTCTCGGCTATATGCGTGGTAATCGTGTCGAACGCATTTATCGTGAGGTTCGCGTGAATGCGATCGGAGGCGGCTCTGAAGAAATAATGCGCGACCTGGCAACACGCCAATACGGACTCTAGCGCATCCACTCCGTCGCCGGAGCAGGTCTTTGCAACAGCGCGCGGGCTCCTGAATGCCAAGCGCCCCGAGCTCGCTCTCTTATGGCTTGTCGCCCGTTACGTCCATGAAGGGGTGCCACTAGAAGTACTTATCGACGTCTTTGGGAGATGCCAGTTTTAGTAACTGATGGGGCTGTACTGCGGGCCTGCCACCGGACGGCTGACATCACGGTTGGGTCTGTGCCAGACTGCTGCACTAAACAAAAACGTATCAGCACCAGATTCTGGGAGATCAGGAGTACACCATGAGTCACAACAAGGCCGCACTGAGCGCGTTCAGAAAAGAAGTCGCCGGATGGATGGAGGAGAATGTCCCCACTGACCCTGGCTTCCTGTTGCCGTTGACCTTCTTGGAGGTAGGCACTGAGCAGCAGCTAGATTTTTTGCGCGAGTGGCAACATAAGTTGTGGAGCGCTGGATACCTCGGCATGCACTGGCCGAGTGAGTACGGCGGTCAGTGTGCGGATCCCGCCTATCAGCACATTGTCGACAGAGAACTCGGCCGACATAACGCGCCGATTATTTTCAACACCATCGGTTTGAATTGGGTCGGTCCATTGCTCCTTGATATGGGAACTGATGAAGAGAAGGCTAAGTACGTCAAAAATATTCTCTCCGGCGAGGAGATTTGGTGTCAGGGCTTCTCCGAGCCGGACCACGGTTCGGATCTGGGTGCAGTGCAGACCCGTGCGGTGCGCGATGGTGACGACTATGTTGTCAACGGATCTAAGATTTGGACGACGCTGGGCAACTACGCTGATCACATGATTTTGTTGGCGCGCACCAACACCAATACTGAGCGAAAGTATGACGGGCTCTCGTTTTTTTTGTCGCCCATGAAAATTGAGGGAGTGGAAGCGCACCCAATTCGAAAAGTGACGGGGGAGTATGGCTTCAATCAGACTTTCTTTACGGACGCCCGCATTCCAGCCAGTTGCCTGATGGGGGAAGACGGGGGCGGTTGGACTGTTGCCATGAAGACGCTTGAATACGAGAGAGGCGTCACGGCAGGTCAGGCCAGTGGCCATTGGGGCGTGACCATACAAATCGACGACATGATCGACGAGTTATCGCAGCTTGAGCACGACGGGGAGCCTCTGCTCTCAGACCCTGTAGTGCGTGATGACTTAGTGAGTTTTGTTATGGACGCCAAGGCACTGTCACTGTGTGGGCGGCGAATGGCTATCCCTGCGCTCAACTCGGATTACCCGATGGGTCTCGCGCTGTCGGTGAAATATCGAAGTACCGAATACGAGCGCCGCATGAAGCAATACACGGCTAGCAAGCAGGGTGCCCAGAGTGCCCTCTATGTTGGTGATGCCGACGCGGTGCGCGGTGGTTTTTGGCAGCGCGCTTACTTCAGTAACTTCGGTGCCACTATCGGTGGCGGTACCACGCAGGTACAAGCCAACATCGTTGCCGAGCATGTTCTCGGTCTACCGAAGTAGGGAGGCCAACATGTCGCCAGTACTACAAAACGTCTCCATCGGCCTGAGTGAAGAGCAGACTATGTTGCTCGATGTCGCGCGGGGATTTGTGCGTGATAAGGCGCCGATAGAGGTCGTGCGTGCGCAACTGGAGACCGAGACCGGCTTTGACGCGCCCATTTGGCAGGCGATGGTTGATATGGGTTGGGCGGGTATTTCACTGCCCGACACGTTTGGTGGTTCGGGGATGGGCGTTGGTTCTGCCGTGCCCGTTTTTGAGGCCTTGGGCAGCGGTCTCCTGGGCACGCCATTGCTCAGCACTACGCTTGCTGGTCAATTAATATGGCGCGCTGGTGGAGAATCGGCGGCCGATTGGCTAAGAAGGCTCTGCGGAGGTGCTGTGGGTTCTGTAGCGCTTCTCGATCAGGCCGATTGGGGCGCGGCCAATGTAGGTGTTGAGTTGAATCCTGACGGCACGCTAAGCGGAACAAAACGCTACGTCGCTGATGCGGGTGTTGCCGATATATTCATTGCAGTTGCGAATGAGGGTGGGGCGCCAGTGCTGGCGATTGTCGAGCGCGACGCGCTCGGTGAGGTAGCAATTTCGCGGAACACGCTAATTGACCTTACTAAGCGCGCTGGAAACGTCGACTTCACGGGTGCCGAGCCAGCTCAAGTAATTCGCGGCGACTCGGTAGCCATTGCCTTAAGAGACACCCTTTTGTTGGGCGCACTGTTTACGGCGGCTGAAGCGGCAGGGGCCGCCGATAAGTGTTTGCGTAGCATCACTGAATATCTGAAAACGCGTAAGCAGTTCGGGAAACTCATCGGCTCCTATCAGGCGCTTAAGCACCCGACAGTGGACATCTACGTGGGCATGGAGAATGCGCGGTCCTTCGTTTATCACGGCGCGACGGTGGTCGGCGACACTGCACTGTCTGTCGATGCGGAGGTAGCGTGTCGGATGGCTAAAGTTTCGGCAGATGACGTAATGGTCTATGCGGGGGACCGCTCTGTGCAGTTCCACGGTGGCTTTGGCTTCACTTGGGAGTGTGATTCAACGCTCTTTATACGCCGTGCCCAATGGGCGCAGCAAATGTATGGCGGCGCTCTCCACCATCGTAAGCGACTCGCTTCACTGTTGCTCGATAAGCGCTGATCGAAAGCAAAGGTGCTATCCGGCATTGGCGCCGGTCCTCATCCAGCCCACGAATTTTGACGCAGCTGTGCCGCCAGTAAACTCGTCATATTCCCTCCCATGACGGCACGAATCTCCTGCTCGCCAAATCCTGAATCCATAAGCGGCTGCGTTAACCGCAGGGGCGTGCGGCGGAAATAGGCGCAATCACCGAACCGTCCCAGTCTGAACTCAGCGCGATATGTTCTAGGCTGAATTGGTCGATGCTGCAGCGAATCGCGCGCACGATGGCGTCGATCCCTTCGCCACGAGTCTTAGCGGCCCAAAAACCCATGCCGACCAAGCCACCAGCATCTGCGATTATGGCCATGTTTTCGTCACTTATATTGCGCGAGCTCGGGCAGTGGCTATTGAATGCCGAATAGCTAAAAAAAGCGCATCGCCATCGCTTACCCTCAATGTGTTGTGCACGGCTGCCTCTGTGCAACGCGTAACATCGATCAGGATGCCCGCGCATGGGCTTGATTTTGGGTGGCGGGCGTTCAGGGGGTGATGTCGATCGCGAGTTAGTGTTGCAGTGGGGGATTAAACGCTGAAACAGTTTGAGGTGTGTTTGGCGATTTGTTGCTCTGAGTGAAGTTTCAGCTTGAAAATAAACTTAAGCACTGTGTGCACTGTGGCTCTCAGGTTTTGTTGGCAGAGTCGGCTTGCTTCAGCCGCCAGCGTTGCCCGCTGCACCTTTTCGAGCAGTACACGATCTCGTCCCACTGGTTTTTCCAACGCGCCCGCCAACTGAATGGGCGATGACAGACCGGACAGATCTTGCTCGGCAGGTCTGATTTTTTGCGCTGCGCCATCAGTGAGGCTCCGAAATAGGCCAGTCCGCGCCGTCGACTACGTGCGCTGGTTGCGCAGGACGAAACCCCTGCCATTTAGAGGTAAAGATGTTTTCGGGGTCGTAAAGCTCAGCCTGCTTGGCCAAGTTGAACTGTCTGCCCCCGCGCGGGTCACTACCAACGCCCGCAATGTACTGCCAGTTTCCATAGTTGCTGCCCACATCGTAGTCGATCAGCTGCTGCTCGAAATACGCCGCACCGTAGCGCCAGTCCAGACCCAATTCGTTAATCAAGCAGGAGGAGGTGATTTGCCGACCGCGATTGCTCATCCAGCCAGTGGCATTGAGTTGCCGCATCAATGCGTTGACCAGAGGATAATCGGTGTCACCGGCACACCAGCGGGCGAATTGGCGGGGTTCAAAGGTCGTCAATAAGCGCCTGCCGCTGCGACCGCCTTGCTTGAAGAGTGAGCGTTCGTCCAACACAGCTCGCCAGTGAAAAAACTCCCGCCACAGCAATTCAAAGAATAACCAGTAAGTCGACTCGTTCGACTGCTCTTCCCGTTCATAGCGAAAAATATCGTGCGCCACGGTTCTCGCAGATATGGCGCCAACTGCTAGCCAAGGCGACAGCGTGCTGGAGCCGCTCATGCCGTCGAGGTCATTCCGTGTTTGTTTGTAATCCGCAATAGCATGGGTTTGGAATAAAAACTGATCGAGACGCCGTAGGCCCGCGCGACTGCCACCGGGTAATGGCAGGCCAGGATGTGGTGTTGCGCCCGCTTGCGGAATCGCATCAAACTGCGCAGAGGGCGGGGGTGGCAGGTTCTTGGGGACAGGGATAGGACTATGGACATTAAGCTTCTCTACCTTGCGCCGGAAAGGCGAGAAGGTGTCGGGTAAGTCCTCTATCTCGAACGGAAACTGCTCGGCATCGAAAAGGGTCGTTCCGCGGAAAACGTCCAAGGGGATAGGCAGCTTCTCTTGCAGAAAGGCGACGGCCTGAGCTTCGTGCCAGCCCGGCGAGAAGCTGCAGGTCATCCGATCAACGCTAAATCGATCAAACAGATTGGGTAACACCAGCTCGGGAGATCCCTCTAATACCATCAGATCCTGGCCAAACTGCTGGAGCTGCAGTTTCAGCTCTTGTAATGACTCGCGCAGGAACCGATCCCGCTGTGCACCGAGCCCGGTGAGGTTGCACCACGGCCGGGGCTTGGGCATTAGATAGACGCACAAGAGCGAGTCTGCGTCGCATGCGCTTGACAGCGCGGGGTTGTCCGTGAGCCGCAGATCGGTCTGGAACCAATGAAGCTGTCGCATGTTTGTCCGAAAAAAAAAGATATCGCAGTGTACGCTGACGCCTTGACCACGGATCGGCAGTGACGCGATAGTGACCAGCTTGTCGCACTCTGGCTGGTCCAGAGTCTCGCAACCAGAGTAGCCATGATTAATCCCTCTCCGTCACTGCCATACTTACTTGATACCGCAATCGAGGCATTCCGGACGATTTACGACAGGCCCCCGCAGTGGCAGGGGGTCGCACCCGGCCGCGTCAACCTGATCGGAGATCACACCGACTATAACGACGGTTGGGCGCTGCCGATGGCAATTGACCGGTACACGGTCGCAGTGGCAGCCGAGCGTCAGTCAGACGCAACGCTGCATCTGCACAGTATGGCGTTGGGAGAGGAGGCCAGTCTGCCTCTGGAGCAGCTGGGTCAACCACACCCGCAGCAATGGGTCCGCTACGTACAAGGGGTCGTCATCGAGTATCACCGTTTGGGTGTTCGGTGTCCGGCCCTGGATCTCCTAATTGCGTCAAGCGTACCGGCCGGTGGTGGACTCTCCAGTAGTGCGGCTTTGGAGATGGCGGTCGCCTATCTATTGGAGATGATCACCGGAGTGCAGATGCCCTCATATGACCGCATTCAGGCATGTGTGCGGGCCGAGCGGCAGATGGCTGGTGTGCCATGCGGCGTAATGGACCAAACAGTGGTGGATATGGCGGAGGCAGGACATGCGCTGGCTCTCGATTGTGCCAATCATGTCGTGACACCGGTCGGCGTGTCTCTAGATCAGGTCTCGCTATTGGTCGCACATAGTGGAGTTTCTCACGCACTGGCCGAGGACGCTTATGCTCAACGCCGGCAAGAATGTGAGCAGGCGGCCGAACGGTTGGGCGTGCCCACATTACGAGAGTTGGATTTAGATGACATTGATCGACTGGCTGATGATGCCCTGCTTCTAAGGCGGGTGCGACATGTAGTTACAGAAAATGCGCGCGTGCAGCAGGCTGTGACTGCCATGCGTCGAGGTGACTGGGCCAATTTTGGCGCGTTGATGACAGAGAGCCATGCATCGTTGAGGGATAACTATGAAGTGTCGTGCGATGAACTAAATCAGTTGGTCGAGTTGGCGAGCGCCGAGCCAGGTGTGCTGGGCGCAAGGATGACTGGCGGGGGCTTCGGTGGTTCTGCCATTATTTTGGTGGAGTCCCCCAGACTGGAGGATGTCGCTATCTCGCTCTGCAGCGCTTACTTGCAGGAGACCGGTTATACCCCTGCGTGTTTTCAGGTCAGAGCTACCGCGGGTGCTCGTAAGATGAATGCTCGCACATGATCGGCACCACTGACAGCATTCCGCATCGCCGCCGCAATGCGCTGACGGGCGAGTGGGTAACAGTCTCGCCTCAGCGAGCTACGCGTCCCTGGCAGGGGGAGCAAATGGCTGAAGTGTCAGCGTCCAGCAGCGCTTACGATCCTGAGTGCTACCTGTGTCCGGGCAATGCCCGGGCAACGGGCGCCTGCAATCCAGACTATCTCGGGCCGTGGGCTTTCGATAATGACTTTCCTGCTCTATGTGATGCGAGGGCAGCCTCAGACGAGGCCGGATCAATTTTGGTATCGGGTGGCCACCCTGAGCTTTTCACCGCTGCGGCGGTTACTGGCCGTTGCCGGGTTCTGTGTTATCACCCTGATCATCGAAAGACGTTGTCGACATTGTCAGAGGACGAGGCCTTGGCGGTTGTTGCTCTGTGGATTGCCGAAGTGCAAAGCTTGCGAACTAAATACCAATGGGTGCAGTTGTTTGAAAACCGCGGCACGGCAATGGGTTGCTCCAACTCGCACCCTCACGGGCAAATTTGGGCAGTCGACAGTCTGCCCAACGAGGCGGTCAAAGAACTCACGCAGCAAGAGGCGTGGTTTGAAGCCCACGGCAGCGTGTTGTTGCAGGTGTATCGGGAGCAGGAAGCAGCGCTGGGTGACCGGCTGGTTATCGACAATGCCCACTGGACCTCGGTCGTACCCTACTGGGCAGTCTGGCCCTTTGAGACGCTGGTGTTACCGAAGCGTCATATCGAGCATCTCGATGTGATACAGCCCGATGAGCAGCGAGCGCTAGCTGATCTATTGGGCACATTGTTGCGGGGCTATGATGCGCTCTTCACCACCCCCTGTCCGTATACAATGGGGTGGCACGGTGCGCCCGGAACGCAGGCTACTCCCTCATGGCAGTTGCATGCCCATATTTACCCGCCCCTCTTGCGCTCAGCCTCGGTGCGTAAACATATGGTGGGCTACGAGATGCTGAGCGAAGTGCAGCGTGATCTTACTCCCGAATCGGCAGCGCTTCGATTACGCGAGGCCGTTGTGAGCGCCAAGTCACGATTACTCTGATGTGCTGGGTGATCCGCCGGATCCGGTTGTTATAGCATCACATAGACGGCTTGAGGATGACACGATGAAGGTTTTGGTCACAGGCGGCGCCGGTTACATTGGAAGCATTGCGTCCGAGGTGTTGCTCTGCAAGGGCTACGAAGTCGTCGTGTTTGACAACCTGTCTCAAGGTCATCGTGCCGCGGTCCCGGATGAGGCCCATTGGGTGCAGGGCGATTTGGCCTCCGCAGACGAGATCCAAGCGACCATCAGAGCGCATCAACCTGACGCCGTAATGCACTTCGCTGCCAGGTCGTTGGTGGGGCAGTCTATGGAGCAGCCTTTTCTCTATTTGCGCGATAACGTGGTGCAGGGCCTTAATTTGATGGAGGTTTGCGTCGAGCTGGGGGTGCCGCGTTTCATCCTCTCGTCTACCGCCAATTTGTATGGTGCGTCCGATGCTTTGCTCATTGATGAGCAGTCGCCCGTGGTGCCAGGTAGCCCGTATGGAGAGTCCAAGTGGATGCTGGAGCGCGCCCTGCACTGGCTCTCGGAGACTAGGGGCCTGCGTTACGCATGCCTGCGCTATTTTAACGCAGCAGGGGCCAGTAAATACCGTGGAGAGTATCGCTCTCTCGAGACGCATTTGATCCCGCTGGTCCTGCAAGCGGCGGCTGGGCAGCGAAGCAACATTACGATTTTTGGCGACGATTATCCGACAGCCGATGGCACCTGCGTGCGGGATTATATTCACGTCCTCGATCTGGCCGAGGCGCATGCGCTGGCATTGGAAGCGCTTGCTTTCGGCAACTGCACGTACAACCTCGGCTATGGCGAGGGATTCAGCGTGCGAGAGGTGATCGATGCTGCTCGGCGTGTGACAGGGGTGGAGATCCCGACCACACTGGGGCCCCGCCGTGCGGGTGATCCAGCTCGGCTAGTTGCATCTAGTCAGCGCATCCGCGATGAATTGGGCTGGACACCCTCGTACGCCAACTTGGATGAAATCATTGCCAGTGCCTGGCGCTGGCATCAGTGGCATCCAGATGGGTACGTCGACTGACCCGTGAAAGCTGAGAGACGCTCTTATCCCAATAATCGTGATTTTCGCCCAGCTGGAGCAGGACGCCGGAGCTGCTTTGCGGTAGTCTGCTGGCCTCGCTTGGGGCATCGACAGAATGCTCAATTCATCTGCTTCAATTATTGTACAGAGGTCTCCCGTGTCCGCCATCGATAGCCTATTTACACCCTTTTCTCTGAAATCACTGGAAACTAAAAACCGAGTGGTTATGGCACCGATGACCCGCAACCATTCACCAGACAATTTGCCCAGTGATGCCTCGGTGGAATACTACCGGCGCCGCGCTGCCGGCGGTGTCGGTTTGATTATTACCGAAGGTACTTGCCCCAACCATATAGCCGCTAATGGCTATCCAAACGTGCCCTATTTTCATGGTGAGGAGCGCTTGGCGGGCTGGAAAAAGGTGGTCGACGCTGTTCACGCTGAGGGCGGAAAGATCGCGCCACAGCTGTGGCACTGTGGCGGCATGCGCAAGCGCGGTGTGATGCCTGAGGGAGACGTAGATGGTTACACGCCTTCCGGCATGAACGTGCCGGGTAAAGTTACGCGGCATGTGATGACGCAGCAAGATATCGACGACGTGGTCAGCGCCTTTGCAGAAGGGGCCCGGGATGCGCAGCGCCTCGGTTTCGATGCCGTTGAGATTCATGGCGCACATGGGTATCTAATTGATCAATTCCTCTGGGAAGGGACGAATCAGCGCACAGATGGTTATGGCGGCTCTATGGCGGCCCGCGGACGTTTTGCCATTGAGGTGATCGAGGCCTGTCGTGCCGAGGTCGGTCCGGATTTTCCCGTCATCCTCCGTTGGTCCCAGTGGAAGCAGCAAGATTTCACTGCTCGCCTCGCTGAGACACCTCAACTGCTCGAGGCCTTCCTCAAACCCCTGATCGATGCCGGTGTGAACGCTTTCCATTGCAGCCAGCGCCGGTTTTGGGAACCGGAGTTCGAGGGGTCCGATATGAATATCGCTGGCTGGGTGAAGAAAATCACGGGAATGCCAACGATCACGGTCGGCAGCGTTAGCCTGGATCAGGATTTCGTTTCACAGCCAAGCGAAGGGGAGGGCGCGACCAGTGAGCCTGCCTCCATTGATCGCTTATTGGAGATGATGGAACGCGGCGACTTTGATTTGGTGGCAGTGGGTCGGGCGCTAATTGCCAATCCGGATTGGCCCAAATTGGTCCGTTTCGGCGACACTGCGGGGCTCCAGGCTTTCAGCAAGGACCTGCTGGCGTCTCTGGACTGACACAGAGGAGAATTTCCTTACAGTAGGCCGCGATTCTTGAGTAACCGTGCCAGACCATGCTGATGCCAATTCCCAATACTGCTTGCCCTTTGTCTCCCTCAGGTTCCCGCTGGTTGGTTTTCATGACAGTCATGGCGGTCTACATCTGCATGATTGACCGCATCGCGATCTCGATTGCGATTATCCCGATGGCCGACGAGAACGGTTGGTCAACCACTATTCAGGGGGCGGTGATGTCCGCCTTTTTTTTGGGCTACGTCATCTTACAAATGCCTGCAGGTTACCTGTCTGATCGTTACGGTGGCAAATGGGTACTTGGGCTTGGCGTCTTGTTCTGGTCGCTTTTTACGCTGCTGACCCCGCTTTCAGCGGTCTTGGGTATAAGCATGTTGCTCGTCTGTCGTTTTCTCATGGGCGTTGCAGAGGCTGTGACTTGGCCGACGATCTATTCGCTGTACTCCCGATGGGTGCATCCGGACCGACGTGCTTCTGCAGTGGGACTGATGAACTCGGGTATCGCCGGTGGCAGTGTGATCGCGTTGATTTGTACGCCTTGGCTGATCAGCGTGTGGTCTTGGCAAGGTGCTTTTTATCTTTACGGTGTTTTAGGGCTGCTCTGGTTTGCGCACTGGACAGCGCGCGCGAGCTCGCGACCTATCGAGACCCCACACTGGGAGCGCCCAGATGCTGCTGCGGATGACGCCGAGTTGGCCAAGGGCCAGAGCACTGTATTATCTGCCGCCTATCCACGCCTAACCCTTGGAGGCATGCTGCGGTCCCGCGCTGTATGTGCCGTGGTCGTCGCTCATGTATGCATCAACTGGTCCCTGTATTTGGTGCTGTCGTGGTTCCCGACCTTCATTACCCAGGAGCTCGGTGCTGATTTGCAGCTCGCGGGCTTGCTAGCACTGGCGCCCACGGTGGTGTCTCTCATCATGGCGCCGGTAGCTGGGCGTCTGTTTGATCACAGTGTTGCTAGAGGGGCAGATCGCTTGAGAGTCAGGCGTGCGATGCAAAGCTTGGCGTTTGCTGGGATCGCTGGGGCCATGCTGGCGATTACCCACACTGATTCACTATTCCTGAGCGTGGCTATTATCACCATCAGCAATGCCCTCACGGCATTCTCTGTGGGTGGGTTTGCCACCAACCATCTTGATATCGCGCCTAATCAGTCTGGTTTCTTGATGGGTCTGACCAACACTTTGGCCGCTTTTTCCTCAAGCGCCTCCGTCTTTTTCTCCGGGCTTATTCAGGATCTCACAGGTAGTTGGGATGCCGTTTTTTACGCTGCCGCTATGGTTTCGGTCTTGGGCGCCCTAATTTATGTTTTTTTCTCGGGTGTGGAGAGAGAATTCGATTGAATCTTGGGGATTTGCCCCTGTTATTGCTGCGCAAAATCGGGGGGCTCACGCGCAGATAGGAGTCGCATTTAAAATAATAATAACCTAAAAGAATACTATAATAAAAAAATAGTCTTAAAATGACTTTTTTACACTCTTGCAGGGTCTGAGCGAACCTTGCGGGCGCTTATTCGCCTATATTATAACCCTAGGAGATTGTTTTAGGCTGATTAATTAGTAGGAGTGGGCAGTGATTAAGCGAATTGGATTGCATATGGATGAATTTGGAATATTTTTTGTGGGATATTATGTTCTAACAGTTATTTTTCATTCAATAACGAACTTGATCTAGCGCCCCTCACAAGGACGGTAACCAGTGAATTTATGGGGGTCGCGTTTGCGGCTCTTTTTTTTGGTTACGAGCCCGGGTTCCGCCAACTGGTCCTAGCGCGTCCTCACGACTGCTCAGGGTCGGGCAAATTAGCCAAGAGCTTGCAGGAATAGCTTACCAAGCGGGCTTATGACTTTTGCCACCGAACCCGCCGCGTTACAGTACGCCTTTATGCTGAGGCTCCCCTATGGTCAGCCTGTTTGGCGTTGTTCTACTGCTGCTCGTCGCCGTTGGGCTGTCTTCCGACCGAACCTCCATTCGTCTCAGGACAGTGTCGCTGGCCTTTACACTGCAGGCCATGATTGGGTTTGTTGCGCTTTCAACCGATTGGGGCGTTGCTGTGTTGGCGGCGGCATCAGAGTGCGTTGCGGTGTTGCTGGGTTACAGCCGTGCCGGCATGGAGTTTATGTTCGGGGGTTTAGTGGGGCCGACGGACTCACTAGGCTTTATCTTTGCCTTCAACGTTCTGCCTGTTGTCATCTTTTTTAGTTCGCTGGTCGCGGTCTTATATCACGCCCGGATAATGCAGTGGGTGATAAGAATTCTAGGTGGCGGATTACGTAAGTTGCTGCGAACAAGCCATACAGAATCGCTCTCGGCTGCAGCGAATGTTTTTGTGGGCCAGGCAGAAGCACCGCTTGTGGCGAGGCCGTACATCCCCGGTATGACACATTCAGAATTATTTGCTGTGATGGTTGGTGGGATGGCGTCGATATCAGGATCTGTCATGGCAGGCTATGTCGCGTTGGGTGTGCCACTCGAATATTTGCTGGCGGCCAGCTTCATGGCGGCACCCGGTGGTCTGCTAATGGCCAAGATCATTGAGCCCGAAACGGCACAGCCGACCGAGCCCGCGAAGGGTGAGCAACTCGCCAGCGAGAAGTACATCAACTTCATTGATGCTGCCGCCACAGGTGCGATGAATGGCCTGCAAATGGTCGGTGCTATCGGTGCCATGCTACTGGCTTTCATTGCAATGATTGCAATGGTGAACGGAATGTTAGAGACAGGCGGCGCATGGCTGGGCATTGAGCAACTGACGCTCGAACGCGCGCTAGGTGGAATTTTGCAGCCACTAGCTTGGGCTCTGGGCATACCCTGGGATGAGGCGCAGTTGGCCGGAAGCCTCATCGGCCAAAAATTTATACTGAATGAATTTGTTGCCTACGTTACTTACAGCGAGGTTGCCCATGAACTCTCCGCGCACTCGCAGGCGATCGTGATCTTTGCTCTATGCGGCTTCGCCAACTTATCGTCGATAGCAATCCTGATGGGCGGGTTGGGCGCGGTTGCGCCCAGTCGTCGCGACGATATCTCGCGATATGGTGTCAGGGCTTTGCTCGCGGCGAGCCTGTCTAACCTCATGAGCGCCGCGCTGGCCGGCCTTTTTTTGACGCTGAGCGGGTGAGTCACCTATGACTGAGCTCGTCCAACTCCCACAAATTTCCTACTTGGCCCCTGATTTTGGCGACGCATTTATGGCGTCGCTCCATCGCTATGGCTTTGCGGCGGTAGTCGATCATCCGCTCGATGACGCGCGAATCAAACGCATTTATTCGGATTGGTTGGGTTTCTTTGCCAACGAAAACGTCACTGACTTTGCGATGGACCCGGTGAATCAGGATGGTTACTTCTCGCTACAGGAGGCCGAGGCGGCGAAAGGTTTCGACCAGCGTGACTTCAAGGAATATTTCCAGTACTACCCATGGGGCAGGTGCCCGGACGCGTTGGAGGCGGATCTGGCGGCGCACTTCTCTGCGGCTGTGGCGTTGGGTTCCGAGTTGCTGACGTATATCGCGGAAAGCCTTCCTGCCGAGATCACTGCTCGACTGAGTGAGCCGTTGCGACACATGATCAAGGGTAGCGGTCAGTCAATGCTGCGTGTATTGCACTACCCCCCGCTTACTGCGGGTGAATCTGTCCTGCGAGCAGCGCCCCATGAGGACATTAATCTCTTAACGCTGTTGCCCACTGCCGATGGCCCCGGGCTTGAGCTGCAGTTACGGGACGGGGAGTGGGTATCGGCGCCCCATAAGCCTGGCCAGCTTATCGTCAACATTGGCGATATGTTGCAGGAGGCGACTGGAGGCTACTTACCGTCGACCACACATCGCGTTGCGGCCCCTGAGCGTGGTGAAGCGTTACCAAGTCGTATGTCATTGCCACTCTTCCTCCACCCACGTCCAGAGGTCGTATTGTCGTCGCGCTACTCCGCCCAAGAGTACTTGACGCAGCGGCTCAACGAATTGGGCGTGGTTTAAGCACATGCTGATGACCCAACGTAAATCCATTTTATGGTCGCGGTGGCTTCAAACCCTGTTAGCGACGTTATTGGTGCTGGTAGCAGCGAACACAAATGCGGCTGAGGCACGCATCGCTGTCGCGTCTAACTTTCGCGACACCGCGCTGGCTATCGCGGAGCAGCTTGAGGCCAAATCGCCACACCGCTACCAAATTATTGCGGGTTCCACCGGCAAGCTGGCGAGCCAGATCGTTAATGGTGCGCCCTTTGATATTCTGATGGCGGCGGATCAACGTAGGCCCTATGAGCTTGCCTCCCTAGGGCTGGCGACTCCCGACTCGGTGATGACCTACGCGATGGGAGAGCTGGGCCTGTGGTGGCCAAAGGGTCCCGACGTGTTGAAAGTGGAGAAGTTAGCTGAGTTGCCTCCTGGACAAGTCTGCATAGCTAATCCCGCTTTCGCGCCCTACGGCGATGCCGCAATGGCGGTACTGAGCGCAAAGTCGATGGACATGGATTGGCTGGACGGGTTAATACGAGTCGACAATGTGAATCTCGTCACTGCTTGGGTGGCTGCCGGGCAGGCGCAGGTAGGATTCGTGGCGCGATCAGCAATGATCGCAGCGCAGCGCAAAGGCGAGACTCAGGTTAGTTCTGATGAGTTAGTGTGGCTTGAAGATCACCCGCCTATTGCACAGGCGATGGTGGTGATGACGCGGGCTGCCAACAACCCCGCCGCGGCATTTTGGGTTCGCCAGTTAAGTATGGAGTCTATTCAAATACTGCTCGAGCGTGACGGCTACCGCATTCCACAGGTGATTCAGTGACAACCTCCGATCTTCAAGCTATATGGCTGACCGCACTGCTTGCAGGCACAACAACAGTGTTGCTGGTGCCACTGGCAACGCCACTCGCCTGGTGGCTGGTGCGTTCCACCTCGTCTGCGAGGCCAGTTGTCGAGGCCGCAGTGGCATTACCATTGGTACTGCCGCCCACGGTGCTCGGCTTCTACTTATTGGTGATTCTCAATCCCACTGCGCCGGTAGGTGCCTTCTGGGTCAGCATCACTGGTCAATCGCTAACCTTCTCGTTTTCCGGGTTGGTGTTGGCTTCGATCCTTTACTCATTGCCCTTCATGGTGCAGCCACTTGCCACCGCCTTCAGGTCGGTCCCACAGGAGATGTTAGAAGCGGCCTCGACCTTGGGTGCTTCGCCACGAGACGAATTGATCAGTGTTGTGTTGCCCGCAGCAAGGCGAGGTTTTCTGACCGGTTCAGTACTGACCTTTGCGCATACGGTTGGTGAGTTCGGCGTGGTATTGATGATGGGTGGAAACATACCGGGTGAGACGCGAGTTCTTTCGATTGCGATTTATGAGCACGTAGAGACGCTTAACTATGAGTCGGCGCATGCGATGGCGCTGGGTTTATTGGTCTTCTCTTTTGTTTCGCTGTGGGCGGTCTACTGCTTGACCAGCCAGCGTGTTGAGGTCGTTCGCGGATGAGTGCGCGCTTACTGGTAGATGGCAGACTGGCGCGAAGCGGGTCATCGATTGATGTGTCTGTTGATCTGGATTTAAGCAATCCGATCGGCGTCTCGGGCCCAACGGGTGCAGGGAAAACCACGCTGCTTAGAATGATTGCAGGTCTAGAACCTGATTTTGGTGGCCGCGTCGAAGTAACGCTGGATGGGCAACAGGAAATTTGGTCTGAACCAAGTAGAGGCAACCTAGTTCCAGTCCATCGTCGCCATGTGGGTTTTGTTTTTCAAGATAGTCGGTTATTCCCGGGGAGAACGGTGCAAGCCAATCTTGATTACGCGATCCAACGTGCTCGTGCCGTGGGCCCGGTGCAGGATGTGGACAGCATGATTCGCGCATTAAAAATTGAATCGCTACTCAACCAACCAGCTGAGTTGCTATCGGGAGGAGAGCGACAGCGTGTAGCTATTGCGCGCACACTGTTGTCAAAGCCCAAACTATTGTTGATGGACGAGCCAATGGCCGCCAACGACAATGCCCACCGTGATGCCTTGATCGCCTACTTGAGCGATTGGCTAGAGAAACACAAAATCCCTATGATTTATGTGTCGCATTCGTTCGCTGAGCTGCGGCGGATTGTGCCTCAGTGCCTGGTCATGGCGCGTGGGCGGGTCGTGGCTCAGGGTGGAGCGGCCGAGGT
Organism: Halieaceae bacterium; assembly: GCA_902631395.1. GTDB lineage: Bacteria > Pseudomonadota > Gammaproteobacteria > Pseudomonadales > Halieaceae > Luminiphilus. Next base: position 48,742 of record CACOYM010000010.1, read on the forward strand.
CAGCATCCTTAGCAATGAGACTGCTGTGGAAGACGCGGGAGGGTTCTTCCATGCCGCGACTGTTTTGTCTGCAGATACCGTAAAAGGTGTCCTTACTGTCCAGGTAAGTTTGGAGGAGACCGACAGCCTAAAACGGATGGCGGCGGGTGATAGGGTTGGGTTCAGAGTGGGCGAACCGGCGTCAGATTTCGGCGCGCTGTTGCAGCCAGAGCCCAACGAGAATGAGCGCGAGTCCGATTAGCGTATAGGCTTGAATTGGTTCTCCCGCGATAAGCCAAATGAAGGCTAGTGAAAGCGGGGGTGACAAAAAAATCAGGGTCGAGACACGCAGAGTCGAGCTGGTCGCTTTCATGGCACCCATCCACAACATAAAGGCAAAGCCCATCTCGAATAGCCCGATGTAAGCGCCTCCCGCCAAGCCACGCCATGTCGCCAACTCTGGCGTGTCGAAACACCACACGAGTCCAAACAACAAGGGTAGTGCACCTGAGAAATTTAAGAACAGGTTCACCTCTGGATCTAGGTCGAGCCGGGTGTTAACTACCCAATACAGACTCCATATCAGAGTGCTGAGGAGCGCCAACCCGACACCAACAGGTTGCGCTAGCTCTAGCGACCAGGGTGCACCTCTTGTGGCGATAACAATGATGCCCCCGTAACTTATTGTTGTGGCCAATAGAGCACGTATTCTTAGCTTTTGACCCAGTAGCGGCGCGGCAATGAGCGCGAGCGTGATCCCCCAGGAATAATTGATGGCCATAGCCTCTTGAGCAGGGAGCTGATCATAGGCCGCAAACAAAACCATGTAATAAAGCCCAGGGTTCATCCAGCCGATTGCGAAAGCAATTAAACGTTGTTTATGGCGCGTGGCTAGCAGCGCTTTCCATCGCTTGCTAGAGATGAGCCGTAAGGCAAGCAGACACCAACTTACGGATGCGGCGATGGTGACGAGTTGCAGCGGCGTCCAATATTCAAGACTCAGGCTGAATGCAGTCGCCACCGTACTCCATAGCAGCACTGCGCCGAGTCCAAGCTGTATGGCACGCCGATCATTATGGGTGCTTGAGGTTGTATGGTCGTTATCGACGCTCATTACTTAGCGATCCTTCTTACAACGTGCCAAGATACGCGCTCTTTTGTGATGAGATTCTCCAGCATGGGACACATAGGTGAGCATGTCACCCTCGATGATCCGGCCTTTATTCATGAGAGTGCCTGGCTCTACGGCAAAGTGCACGTCGGTCCAGGTGCCTCGATCTGGCCCAATGTGGTCACCCGGGCTGAGACCTATGAGATTCGAATTGGTGCACGCACTAATATTCAAGACTTTGTCATGCTGCATGTAGGTATTGCCTCGCCCACGATCATAGGCGAGGACTGCTCGGTTACCCATCACGTGACTTTGCATGGCTGCGATATCGGTGACCGGTGCTTGATTGGCATAAATGCTACGGTGATGGACGGAGCAAAAATTGGGGAGAACTCGATAGTTGCTGGCCATACGATTATTACTGAGAACAAAATCTTTCCGCCCAATTCGGTTATCGCTGGCGTGCCGGGTAAAGTTGTGGCCACACGGGATTGCAGTGAAGCCAATCTTCTGAACGCTAAGTTTTATAGCGCTTGTGCGGAGCAATACCGACAGGGCATTGATTTATTGTCTGATGAAGCGCTAGGGCAGTTCTCAGGGCTCTCTAAGTCAACCGGTTGAACGTTTTCAGTCGAGCCGCAGGAAGGCTGGCGTCGGTTTCTCTACGTACAATAAATAGTCTTCGTGTGTTGCAGATTAGGGCGCGGGTAGAACCTGCTTGGTACCGGTCGCAGCCAGAAGCGCTTCCAGTCCCCCGGCATTTTTCACCCTAGAGAAGCCTCCCGTAACGAGCATGGCTTCAGCCTTGCCCGACCTATTCCCACTGTGACAGTAGACAACAACCGCTCTGTCAGGCTTAGTGCCTCGATGGCGCAAACCTTCAATGACCTTTTCATGGGGTATGTTGATCGCTCCCGGGAAGTGACCTTCATTGAACTCCGCAGGGGTGCGAACATCTATGACTAGTGCGCCACTGGCAATAGCGGCGAGTGTATCGCTGGTTACCTCCCGGCCAGCGGTCTCACAACTTCCCACCAACAGAGCGCTCAGTAAGATAATGACAATTCTCATTAACGGAGGCCCTGCAGATTAGGGCTCCAAGTCTACCAAGAGCTTAGCGGATCGCGAGATCGATTCGCGACGCTAATTAATTGTTCTCAGCCTGCGAAGCGGGATTCTCGAAAATCCAGTTTCTCGCGGCTGTCAGTGCCTCGAGTCTAGTATGAAAACGGGATCCACTCGGAAGCTGGTCTTTAACCCCAAGGCCTTCGAGGCTTTTGGAAACTTCTGCGTTGATGCCGCAAACATATAAATGCTTGCCCGAGTGAGCGGCATCTTGCGCGATCGTCTCGACAGCTCTCGCTGCAGAGACATCCATGAAAGGAACTCGGCTAAAATCCAGCACGAGTGAGGTGTGGGTTTCAAGGCTTATACGCTCTCGGACGTGGTGTCCAAGGTCAGCCGCCGCGCCGAAGCTCAATGGTCCGCCCAGGTCAAAGTAAGTCAGGCTGCTTCCGCACTCGTTAACAAGTGCATTTTCAGCGTCTGAGAGGCCCTCATTCGAGTCGTCACTCTCACCAGCTGCGGCTGCAAGTTGCGCATCTGCTACTTGCTTTACGAATGCTATTGCAGCGATGACCACCCCTGCTACAACAGCAGTAATTAGATCTACAAAGACAGTTAGGCCCAAGACCAACACCATCAATGCCAAATCAAATCGCGGTCCTCGATGGGCGCGTTTAAGATAAGAAATGTCGATGATGTCATAGCCGACTTTGACAAGAATCCCGGCTAGTACGGCGTGGGGAATTTTGGATGCTAATGGAGCTAATACCAATACAACTGCCAGCAATAGCAAGCTATGGAGCATACCGGATATCTTAGTCACTCCACCTGTTCGAATGTTTACTACTGTGCGCATTGTGGCGCCAGCACCGGGTATTCCCCCAAAGAATCCCGCGACCATGTTGCCAACACCTTGACCGATGAGTTCGCGGTTGGAGTGATGCCTGGTTCGCGTCATGTTGTCCGCAACTAGCGACGTCAAGAGACTGTCTATTGCACCCAGCACCGCTAGAATCATCGCGGCTTCAAAAACCATTAAAAGTGTGTCGCTAGAAAAAGCAGGCATGATGAATTCTGGCAGTCCTGTTGGGATTGCACCCAATACTGGGACGCCACTAAGGGCTAGGCTCACCACAGTGCCCGTAATCAATGCAGCTAATGGACCTGGTAAATAGCGGCCCCAAGTTGCCGGCCAGAAGAACACCATGGCGAGGGTTAGTAAACCAACGCCTAACGCAGCTGGGTTGGGGTTTGTGACAGCGTTTGGCACTTCTAGCAGTGCCGGTATGGTACCGCTGGCCTCAGGCTCGTGACCGAAGAGACGCGCGAGTTGAAGCGCAATGATTATGCATCCAATACCGCTCATGAAGCCCGATACGACTGGGTATGGAACGAGGCGGATGTATTGACCAAAGCCCAGTAGGCCGAACGCGATCTGCAGGGCTCCAGCTAGCACCACGGTCGCGAAGACGAGCGATAAATCACCGCTGAGTGAGGCAAAAACTCCAGCAAAAACGACGATCATTGGTCCTGTTGGGCCCGAAATCTGGGACGGGGTCCCACCAAACAAGGCCGCGAAAAATCCAACTAGAATCGCGCCATAAACGCCGGCGATTGGTCCTGCGCCCGATGCTTCTCCAAATGCTAGGGCCAGTGGAAGCGCTACTACACCGGCAGTCAACCCACCAAAGACGTCGCCACGTAGGTGAGAGAAATCAAAAAACTTGGTCATGCAATTACTGCCTTACGATTAAGTCAAGTAGGTCTTTCCCCAAAGGAACCGCAAAAAACGTGCAGGAAAAAATGCTCGTATAATTGGGGTTTAGGGTTTCTCCCGAAAGGCCATTATCCCTCGGGCATTGCTGAACTGTGGTGTTGCAGAATTTTCCAACCATCAGTGGTCGCAACATAAAGGTAGCTGAAGCGAGCTGTCACTGTGGATCCATCCCCAAACGTAAAGGTATACACACCAGAATTTGTTGCATGTGTATCACTAAGGACATTTACGTTGGACTCGTCGATGACCCCCTGAGGTGACTTCTGAAGGAAACCTACGAAATAGTCTCGGATTTCGGCATGGTCATGTCGAACTCGATTGGAAACCGTCGGCAAGAGCACCGCGTTATCGGCATAGAGCGCAGTGACTGTGTCCGGGTCGAGTGTCGCAAGGGCCGAATTCCAAGTATTAAATAGAGCAACTACATCATCATGGTTCATTGGGACTCTCCTGAGTTACGGGTTTTATACGTGATAGGAAAAACAAGGATCATTATAAGTTGTGATAGAATTTATCTATCGCTATTCTGTCCAAAGAATCCGGTGAAGCTTAATTAATGGTTTGTGCCGATAGATCCGCTCTCGCTGCCGATAGATCCGCTCTCGCTGCCGATATATTTGTCCTTGATGCTTTTCAAAGGAGGGTCTTTTGCCCGACCTGAATCAATTTACCTTTAAGCAAGTAAGATATTTCCAAACGATCGCTGAGGCGGGCAGTTTTAGGCGCGCGGCAGATCGTCTAGGTGTCAAACAGCCCACTTTGACTGTGCAGATCGCATCGATGGAGGAAGCTCTCGCCACGACGCTTTTTGAAAGGCAACGGAACGGTGTCGTCTTGACTCCTATCGGTAGAGACCTATTGCCAAGAGCCCGACGAATTGCCGAGGAAATGAAGGGCTTTTTTGATCAGGCTCAGGGAGTGTCAGGGCAAAGCACTTATCGGCTTGGTGTGACGCCTACCTTGGGGCCCTACGTATTGCCCCGTGTATTGCCATCAATGCATAAACGCTTCGAAGATCTTCGGCTCTATGTGCGTGAGGCTGTGCCCGCTCAATTAACAACGGATTTAAAGTCAGCGGCGCACGACGTAATTTTAACGACTTTGCCCTTGCAGGGTGAGGATCTTGAGATTACTCCGCTTTTCAGGGAATCACTGAAGTTGGCAGTGCCCCTCGAGCATTCTTTAGCTTCGAAATCTGTGATTTCGGCGCAGGATTTGGTTGGTGAAGCGGTGCTTACTATTCACGAACAGCACCTTTTTCACCGTCAAGTCAGCGCTTTATGTGAAAGTCTGGGTGCGACAGTCAACAGCGATTATGAAGGCACCTCATTGGACACACTTAGGCAGATGGTCGTAATGGGTATGGGCATCGCTTTTTTGCCCTCGCTTTACGTCGCTAGCGAAATCTCAGATTCAGACGCCCTGCGCGTCACTGACGTCGAAGGCGTCAACATGAGTCGAGATCATGCTTTGGTCTGGCGGCGTCGCTCACCCGCCCGTGTTTTTTTCCGGCAGTTAAGTGAGGCCCTGGTGGAGATCATTACGGAACAATTGACTGACGAAGTCACACTCCTCTGAAAACGACCCCCCCCCAACTCCTCGCGAGATGCGGCGTGTTCCTTGTCCGGAATTTAGTCGACACGATTCCTTCAGTGCCGTCTACTCGCAAAGCTACTCGCAATGACGCACAATGCGCGACCCGTTTACGCTCGATTTAAAGCAATGTTTCGCATAAAGACTCACAACACTATATCGATTAAAGGACTCAATCGTTTTGAACGAGAGCGCTACGAGGTAGGTCAGGACATCGCGCACCCCGATGCTTTGTTGTTGCGAAGTCATAAGCTGCAGGAGAGTGAAATTCCTGATTCGGTCACGGCGATCGCGCGAGCCGGAGCCGGAGTGAACAACATTCCACTCGCGCTTTGTAGCAAGAGGGGTATACCTGTCTTTAATACTCCTGGAGCCAATGCCAATGCAGTTAAGGAACTAGTTGCTGCGGCGATGCTACTGGCTTCTAGAGATATAGTTGGTGGCATCACTTTTGCTCAGTCGCAAGATCCCTCCATGGCGGCTTCCGATATGAATGCCCTCATGGAGCGGGAGAAGAAGCGTTTTGCCGGCGCAGAACTCGCCGGCAAAACATTGGGTGTTGTAGGTCTTGGCTCAATCGGCAGCCTTGTCGCTCGACTCGGCCTTGATTTTGGTATGGACGTGGTTGGATTCGATCCAGCTTTGTCAGTTGAAGCTGCTTGGCGATTGCCCAGTGAAGTACAACGTATGGACAATGTGCAATCGCTCGTCAGCCGGAGCGACTTTGTCAGTCTGCACCTGCCGGTCCTTGAGAGCACACGTGGTCTGGTGAATGGCGAGATGCTGAATAACTTCAAGAAGGGAAGTTGTCTGCTGAATTTTGCTCGAGAAGAAGTTGTATCGACGGAGGCGGTTGTTGCAGCTCTCGACAACGGGCAGCTTGGGCGTTACGTCGCCGATTTTCCTAGCCCGGTCTTACTAGGAAGAAATGATGCTCTGTTGATGCCTCACATCGGTGCGAGCACTGCGGAAGCTGAAGAAAATTGCGCAGTGATGGCGGCAAATCAGCTGAGGGCATTTCTCGAACACGGAAATATTCGTAATTCAGTCAACTTTCCAGCTATTGAGCTTGAGAGGACGACTGAGTTTCGGATTACGATTGCCAACCGAAACGAACCGGGCATGCTGAGTGATATTCTGACTCTGATCGGCGAGGACGGCTTGAACGTTGCGGATCTGCTTAATAAAAGTGTTGGTAACATTGCCTATAACATCATCGATCTTGATGAGACCCCTCAGCAGATGCTACTCGAAAAAATCATTGGTCTCGAAGGCGTGGTCAATATGCGATTGATCTGAGCCCTCGATCTTTGCAATCAGATTCCTTGGGGTGAAGCGCGGACCGCGATCGGTAAATCGAGGCTTCAAGCTACTGAGCGCTATGCTGTTGAGATCACTGCGCTGATGCGGAGCACATCTATTTGAATTTCATTTCGGACAATCAAGCGGGAGCTCACGAATCGGTCTTAGCGGCACTCACAGAGGCCAACAGCGGTAGCTCACCCGGCTACGGTGAGGACATGTTGACGGCAGCTGCTGAAGGGGCCGTCGGTGCTGTTTTCGAAACTGATTGCCAGGTGTTCTTTGTGGCTACTGGAACGGCAGCCAACGCGCTTGCCATGAGTGCGCTCTGCCCCCCATGGGGTGCAATCTACTGTCACGAGGGCGCCCATATCCAGAACGACGAGAATACTGCGGTTGAGTTATTAACGGGTGGGGCACGTATGGTGCCTATCGCTGGTGAGGCGGGCAAGCCTGACCCGCAACTGATGCGGGCTCACATAACAACTGCCACGATTCATGGTGTCCACAACGCGCGCCCGGGCGCCATCAGTCTTTCGAATGTCAGCGAGTCAGGAACGGTGTTTAGCCCTGATGATATTGCACGGTATCGTGCTGTGGCTGATGAATTTCAATTGACTTTACATATGGATGGCGCGCGCTTTGCGAATGCTGTTGTAGCATCAGGAGCGAGCCCCGCAGATTTAACCTGGCGAAGCGGAATAGATTGTCTCAGCTTTGGCCTGACCAAAAATGGTGGCATTGCAGCGGAAGCTGTGGTGATGTTTGACCAAGACATGGCAGAGCAGTTTGCTTTTCGTCGCAAGCGTGCAGGTCATCTTTGGTCAAAACAGCGATTTCTCGCAGCGCAATGGCTGGCGTTGCTAACCGACGATTTGTGGTTGGCGAATGCGCGCCATGCCAATGCCATGGCCCAGAAACTGGCAGCTGGTTTTGCGGCTCACCCTAGCATTGAATTGCCTTGGCCTGTTGATGCCAACGAGCTTTTCCCAGTCATACCTGAACACATCCGTATTCGGTTTAGAAAGGCTGGATTGGAGTTCTATGACTGGCCAGCTCAGGCCGACATGACTCGATTCGTGACTCATTTCGCGACGAATTCTGAGGAAATTGAACGAGCATTGGCAATCATCGCAGGAACAGCTTGATTCGTTTTTCCCGCCTATGTCAGGAAACGAGCAGACCACTAAACCAAGGAACTCTCTGCTCTCCGTCGTTACGCGGTCGGTGGTTGATTTGATTTAAGACAAGATGCCCGCGGAGCAAAGTGAGGCCACGGTGCATGCAGTAAACTATCGAGCAACCTGAAAGACATCTCCCTCTTCGGTAATCGCGACAATCTTTCCGTTTCTCAAAACGCGCACGTCGCGAACCCGGCCTTTGATCTCAGGAAAGATCGCCTCGTCTAAGATGACCTTATCGCCGTCGAGCTTCAATCGGCGCATCTCCTCATTAATCAGCGAACCCAGTAACAAGTCGCCTTGCCATTCAGGGAATAGGTCTCCACGATAGACTGCGAGTCCCGACGGACCGATGCTGGGCACCCAGTATTGCAGGGGCTGCTCCATACCCTCGGCTTCAGTGAAAGGGGAGATCACGGCGCCGCTATAGTCGACCCCGTAGGTTATAGCCGGCCAGCCATAGTTACGCCCCGCCTCAATACGATTAAGTTCGTCACCACCTTTGGGCCCGTGTTCCGTCATGAGGATCTGGCCCGAAGCTTCGTCATATATCAAGCCCTGTGGGTTTCGGTGGCCATAAGAAAAGACTCTTGGTGCTTTATTAGGAAAGGGATTGTCTGCCGGTGGTGTACCATCGGTTTTTATCCTAAGCAGCTTGCCCAGTTCCCAGTCCAGATTCTGTGATTCCTCCCGATACTTGTAGCCTTCACCCACACTGACCAGCAGCGTGCCGTCGGGCAAGAGTGTCAGTTTTCCGCCGTAGTGCGCCGGTCCTTCTTTATCGGGTGAGACTTCTAAAATGGTCTGTATGTCGCTAAGCCTGTCACCGTCGAGCCTCGCTTTCACGACAGTCACACGATTACCAGATTTATCTCCTCCCGCAAAGCTCAGATAGATGGTCCTGTTGTCGGCGAAGTCCGTGTCGGCCAGCACCTCAAGGAGTCCGCCTTGCCTGGCGAAATATACTGGAGGTGTTCCCTTAATAGTGGTGATGCTGCCGTCAGACTCGAGTCTAACTAGTCGGCCCGGTTTTTCCGTGAGAAGAAAGGCGTCGTCACCAACAGGTGCTATTGCCCAAGGCTCATTCAGGCCGGTCGCCAATGTTTCGACTAGATAGTCCTGTGCCAAGCTTGAGCCAGTGAATAAAAAGCTTAGGCATAGAAATCGTGTGACGGAGGATTTGAGCGCGTGCATTAAGGAAGTCCTGAAAAATGGGCCAGAGAAGTTACGTCAGCGTAGCATTAGCGGATTGTAGCTAAGCTTCGCTCTCTAGGACGGATAAATCTTATGCAGGTAGTACTGTCAGTAGTTGTGGGCATCTTAGTCGCTTTTACTGTGGGTTCGGTTGTTGGTACACAAATGGTGCTGTGTTCTGTTGAAGAAATGGGTTTGGTGGTGTCCTGGGGTATGCGGTGGCAAAGTTCCTGGAGAGATATTGTGGGCTTGAGTTCCAGCCTTCTCCCCCTGATGGCCATCACTCTCGCGCCAGCGTGGTTGTTATTGGCTTGGCTGGATCGGCGCTCCATGCTGACCGCCAGAGCGAGTATATTCGCTATTTGCGGTGTTCTTTGCGTCGGTCTGTTACACCCCTTGCTCTATATGGTATTTGGTGTTGACGTCTACGCGCCGGCGCGATCCCTCGCTGGTTTGGCCGGGCAAGGACTGGCAGGGGCATTGGGCGGTGTAGTGATGAGTCGTGTTTTAGGACCGTCCCGCAGCCTGCAGTGATGTGGTTCATAGAAATGTAGTGGAAAATTCAGGTTTCTGGCTGATCCGGGGAGCTTTCGGCGCATCAGCTAGAGTGTGGTTTGCGGGCTATTTCGTAATCGCTAATAGATCAGCCAATAACCTATCCATATTGGCTTGTGACTCATTGAGTGTAAGTCCGAGCCGAACAACCACCAGCTCTCTCTCGGGCATGACTGCCACAAACTGCCCTGAGTTACCGCCAGCATAAAAGGTGCTCTCGGGCGCACTGGGAAATGCCCGATGTGCAGTGTTTAACCAAAACCCCAGACCGTAGATCTCGCCATTCTCGGCAGTACCAGGTGTGACTGCCAGCCGTTGCCACGCCCGGCTGATGAGTGGGCTGCGGCCATGCCAAGCATTTAGCCAGAGTTGCCCCATCCGCGCCCAGTCGCGGGCCGTGAGATAAGCATAACTTGAACCTACCTGAACACCACTGGCGTCAGGTTCCAGCACCATTTCTCTGACGCCCAGCGGCCGCCCGAATTTGGCGTCGATCCAGTCTGGATATGCCTGCCCATTAAGGGACTGTTGCCACATTAGAGAAGCCGTATTGATATCACCGCTGGAGTAGGCGAACTGCTCACCGGGCGCGCGAGCGTGTCCGGTCGCGGGTGCGGACAACCACATGCCCTGGCTGCGGTATAGCATGTCGGTCACATCATCCCCAGGAAAGTACCGCTCGGCGAAATCGAAGCCTGAAGACATAGACAGCAGGTGCCCCAGGGTGAGATCGGCGCTCACCCGGCTGACGAGAGATTCTCCGGCGCCCGCAGTTTTCAGCGCTTCCGCTACGGAATCATCAAGACTCAGGTGCCCCCGATCAATCTGCTGACCAATAAAAGTGGCCATCAAACTTTTATTCATTGACCAGCCCTGCATGGGCGTATTGATGGTAACGGGGGCCTGGTACCGTTCCGCCACGATCTCGCCGCGGTGCATCACGATCACTGCCAGAGTATTTCGGCCGCCTTCAGGAGGCTCGGCGAAGGCGGCATTCAGGGCTCTGCGGATTGTTGGGGTGATGTTTTTTACAGGTATTGGTATGTCAGCGGCTTCCCTAGCAAGGTAGCCATTCGGCAACGCAATGGTTGGGTGAGCGTTTGCCGATGAAGTGCTATGCGATAGCAATATGCAGCCATATCTTGGTTGATGTTTCACTTTGATCTTTTGGCCCAGCATCTGCGCCGTAACGGTTCGTTGCTGGGTATCCATGTCGTAGGAAAGTAAATGAGATAATGGGGCAATCGTTGCGAGCCTGGGCAGCACATCAGTACGTAAGACGAAGTGCTCGGGCAGCCGCGCGACAAATACGCCAGAGCAGATTTGCTTGGCCGCATAACCCGCGCCAATTGCCCCTGCATTTTGCGCGATGCGTGCACTCATCGTTGCACCGGCGGCCATGAGTAAGGCAAAAATTGCTAACCACTTTATACGCTTCATCTTATTCCGCTGGCCTGTTGTCTTGTGCAATGCTCGTGTGTTGGGGCCAAATCGTAATTACTGGTGGTTGCATAGCGGGGATCTGTTGACAGGTGCTCCTGACTTACTTTAATGCGACCGCGTTGAGCATCGCTATAGTAGAGTAGCCCGGCAACTTGCTGTTTGCTGCCTATCATGCAGCTGATGTGACCTATTTACAGACCAACCGGCTCGCCTCTATTCAGCGTGGGGTGCGGCTTGTCATATATCTGCAACATTAAATCCACAAAACCGTAACTTAGATGTCACGAAACTGAAACTGTCCCGCAATACACTTCAGGAATCATCAAGTTCAATTTATTGGTCCTCAGGATTCCGAGTATGTCATTTAAAACCGCTTTGTCTCACGCTCTTTGCCTAGCTGTTGGTTTGACCGGAAGCCTCGCGTTGACGGCCTCGGCAACCGACAAGGCCTTGCTTAATGTTTTATTACAGAATGGATTAATCAGCCAGGCGCAATATGACCAACTTATGGAGATAGAAGAGGTCACCGCCGCTGACGTGCTGTCTACCGTATCGATAGCGGCGGAAGAGAGCCCGCAAGTTGATTCATCTGAGATCACTGAGGCTGAACTCGCGTCATCGATCGCATTAGACGAAAACGTTCAGCGTGCGATAGACGAAGCCGTGACCAGCGCAATCATTGCTGAGTCACCCGTCACCTCGAGTTACGGATCAAAAGGATTTCGATTCGAGACTCGGGACGGTAACTGGCAGACCAATCTGCAGTGGCGGGCGCAACTTCGCTATAGCAACCCTTATGGGTCTGACCCACGACAAATATCAAGATTTGAGGATGTCAGTGGCTCCAGCTTTGAGCATCGGCGGTTGCGAATGAAGATTGGTGGGCATGGATTCCAGCCCTGGATAAAATACTACTTTGAGGTGGATCTTCAGCCGGCACGCGATGTTGACGCTGATGCAGTGAAGACGAGTGCAAGAGTAATTGACTGGCGGATTGATTTGGCCAAGTGGGATTGGGGTGGTATCCGTTTGGGCCAGTGGAAAGTGGACCTCAACCGGGAGAGGGTCGATTCGTCCGGGCGTCAGCAGTTCGTAGAACGATCGATTGTTAACCGCATCTTTACCGTGGACCGACAAGTAGGGGTTCAGGTTCGTGGTCGGCTTTTCAAGGGAACCATGGCTGACATGCGTTATTACGCTGGGGTCTTTAATGGAGAGGGTCGGGGAGTCAAAAATAATTCCACCGATCATCTTTACATGGGCCGTTTGCAGTGGAACTTTTTGGGCAGGGATCTTGCGTGGAAGCAGACTGATGTCGAATACACTGATCTGCCCACGGGTTCGTTTGCGATCGCTGGCTTCACTAACGAGGGTCCATGCACGCGCTGGTCGTCCTCAGGTTGTGGCAACTTGGATGGCTTCGCGAAGCCAAGTGAGGCGACAGAAGATCAATTCAAGATCGAGCAGGCAGTGCAGGAGTTTGCATTCAAATACCGCGGCTTCTCTCTGCAGCAGGAATGGCACAGAAAGTTTGTGACTGACCGCATTGAAGGCACTGAGAGCGACTTGACGGGCTTCTATATCCAATCCGGCTATTTTTTCCACAACTTGTTTGACGCCTTTCCGGCACCGCTGGAGCTTGCTGCTAGATATGCCTACGTTAGCGAGCCGAATAAGTCGATGCGTAGCATCTCCAACGAGCGTGAGGAATTCACCCTCGGAGCGAATTGGTTTTTTGCGGGCCATAGCAACAAGATTACCGTCGATTTCTCTCATCTGACGTTGGATGACGGTTTGATGATGACAAATCACTCTGACAATCGTTTCAGAATTCAGTGGGATGTCTCGTTTTAAGAGGATAACGCAGGGCGAGGCAATAAACGGGGTCCGCGATTCGTTAGAAAGCTTGAAACTTGATTGTCATAAACAATGTGTAGTCTAGAGCATTACAGGCTGGGAAATTAAAAATGGAAATCATCGCTTCTCACGGCTTTATTCTTTTGGCGCTAGCGTGCTGTTTTGGCCTGTTTATGGCTTGGGGGATTGGCGCCAATGATGTGGCGAACGCGATGGGTACATCTGTAGGATCCAGAGCGCTTACCCTCAAGCAAGCTATCCTGGTTGCCGCTATTTTCGAGTTCGCTGGCGCCTATTTGGCAGGAGGCGAGGTCACTTCTACTATCCGCAAAGGCATTATTGACCCCGAAACCTTAAGCGACTCTCCGGAGTTATTAGTCTTTGGTATGTTGTCGGCCTTGTTGGCGGCTGCAACGTGGTTGCTGATTGCCAGTATCCGCGGTTGGCCCGTGTCAACTACCCACTCAATCGTAGGCGCTATCGTTGGTTTTGCTGCAGTGGGAATTTCTGTCGAGGCGGTGGCATGGGGCAAAGTTGGCACGATAGCAGCAAGTTGGATTGTGTCACCTTTGCTTGCGGGATCGATGTCTTTCGCGCTTTTTATTTCAGTCAAAAATTTGATTCTGGACCATGAGAATACGTTCGATCGCGCCCGCACATATGTGCCGATGTATATGTGGATGGTGGGTTTCATGATTAGCATGGTGACTTTACTGAAAGGCTTAAAGCATATTGGTATCGATTTTGACTTGGGGATGGGCTCTAAGTTTATGAATGCTGCGGTGATATCGGCCGGTGTGGGCTTGGCCGTTGCTGCAGTTGGTGCAGCTGCCCTTCGGCGCATAAAAGTTACGGGTGACATCAATAGCGCGGACAATGTCGAGAAGGTGTTTGGTATTCTTATGATATTCACTGCCTGTGGCATGGCTTTTGCTCACGGCTCAAACGATGTTGCTAATGCTGTGGGCCCTCTGGCGGCAGTCGTCAGTACAGTGCAATCAGGGGGCGTGGTCGGTGTCAAGTCAATCATGCCTTGGTGGGTACTGGGTATTGGGGCGGCGGGCATTGTTGCCGGTCTGGCAACATACGGCTGGCGAGTCATCCAAACTATTGGCAGAAAAATCACAGAGCTCACTCCAAGCCGGGGTTTTGCTGCAGAGCTGGCTGCGGCCTCTACAGTAGTGCTAGCCTCAGCAACGGGGTTGCCTATCTCCACTACGCACACCCTCGTTGGCGCCGTGTTGGGTGTTGGCCTTGCTAGAGGGGTTGAGGCGTTACACCTACCCACTGTTGGTGCCATTATCACTTCCTGGGTCGTGACTTTGCCCGCTGGCGCAGGCTTGGCGGTTGTATTTTTCTATATCCTGTCGGCGATATTTGGCTGATGAACTTTGTTCAGGACAGAAATCAAAAAGTTTATGGCTGTCAAACTTTATTTCGGTTCGATTGTTGAGAGAGGAGAAGCAACATGGCGGTTAAGCCAGCCTTATCCGAGGTCCTAAGTACCTCGCCACTCGCTATCATGGAGCGCCACGCAGAGGCTTGTTTGGACTGCGTGCATAGGCTGGCGCCCTATTTCGAGTCGGTGCAGTCTGAAAATTGGAGGCGGGCTGAGGAAGTACAGCAAGAAATCGCTCGGCTGGAAGCGTTGGCTGACGACATCAAGCTTGACGTTCGAAAAAATCTGCCGAGAGGGCTTTGGATGTCAGTCTCGCGGCCCGACTTGCTGGAGCTTGTGCGAGTTCAAGATAAAATGGCCAACGAAACAAAAGATATCGCAGGCTTGTCTCTGGGTCGTCAGCTAAAGTTCCCTATAAAGCTGGAAAAATCCGTCTTCAAGTTTATCGCTACTGTTACAGACGCTTCCGAAAAGGCTGTTGAGGTGGTATCGGCGACGCGAGAGTTGTCCAGAACTGCTTTTAGCAGTCGGCAAGTCAAGGCTATTTCCGCGAAATGCGTTTTAGTGGAGAGAATCGAGCGAAAGTCAGACGAGATGCAGTCCAAGCTCAGAGCCAAGCTGCGGACTCATGAGCAAGATCTCTCTCCAATCGATGCGATTTTCCTTTATCAATTGCTCTCAAACATCGGGGAGATCGCCGACCACGCGGAGAAGGTGTCACACAGGGCTCAAATTATCGCAGCAAGTTGATTCATTTTTGATTAGTTTTGATGGGGCCAGCTTTTCGTAAAAGTCAGACTTACCTGTTTATAGCCGTGGGAAGCAAAGCTAGGCAAATGTGACAAATCACTGTCCACCGAGTTCAGTCTAATATCGTCTAGGCGCTTTAACAGTTCCTCAAAGGCGATCTTCGCTTCTAGCCGGGCGAGCTCGGCTCCAGCACAAAAATGAGGCCCAAACCCGAAGCCCATATGTGGCTTGGTGGTGGGTCGATCAATGTCGAATCGCTCCGGGTTGGGGAAGACCTTGGGATCCCAATTGGCCCCTGCCCACATGGGTATCACCATATCGCCCGCTTTCAAGTCGATACCTTCAATCCGTTCATCTTGGGTCGCACGGCGATAGGTACATTGTATGGGCGGGTCCCAGCGCAAGACTTCTTCGACCATGGCTGGAATATCATCTGGGCTGCTGCGTAGCCGATTCATCAGCGCATCGTCTTTCAATAGCACCAACATGGCGTTGCCGATCAGGTTTGTGGTGGTCTCATGCCCTGCAAGCAGTATCTGATCGATAATCGGCAGTAATTCTGCTGTGGTCAGGGGCGGCTCGCCGTCAACCTCTGTGTTTACCATAATGCTAAGAAGATCGTCAGTTGGTTGACGCCGCCGCTCCTCTATCCGGGGCACAAAATAGTCGTGCAGCTCAACCACGGCGTGCGCAACTTCTCGTCGGCGCTCATGGCTTAGCAGATCGATGTTGCCGGAAATCATTAAGTCACCCCAATGCTTGAAAGTCCAAATATCGGTGCGATCTACACCAAGAATGTCGGCGATCACGGTGACAGGCAGGGGCACGGCAAATTCGGGTATCAAATCCACGGCACCGCGATCGATAAATGCATCGATCAGTTCGGTCGTGATTTGTCGGATCTGTGGCTGGAGCGCGCGAACACTGCGCGGGCTCAAAGCCTTGCTGATGAGTTTGCGATGCCGGGTGTGTTCAGGAGGGTCTGCGGTGAAGAGCGCATTCACAATGGGGTGCGCGTTGGACAGGATCTCTTCAACGTCATCCTGAACCGGTTCACTATTTATGCCCATATGCCGTGGGCCGCGGTCATCCTCGGTGATGGCAGACGAGTAGACAGATGTGTTTCTGGCGAGCGCCGCCAGAGTGTCATAGCCCGCAACGATGGTCCCGATATTGGGGTCCACCCCCACACCATTGGATTGATGGAGCTCGGCATAGGTTTTGTAGGGGCATTCAATGTGCCCCTCATCAGCAAGGTTGACCTCAGCCGCCTTTTGAATATCTGTCATCGTCGTGCACTCCTGCCTTGCTGGACTTAGTATAGGCAGGCTTTGCGGTGCATGGCTAACGCCCTCTGGAACTCCCGTTAAGGCTTGCCTCTGACAGTGCGACGGGTACGATAATTTCGTTACGACGTAGGAAGGGCAGTGTCCAGGGCGGGTTGTATTGATTGAGTGTTGGCTCACCCGCGATGTCGATTTGCTCAGCAATCAAGAAACGGCGTAAACGCTGCCAGTGATCGTCGGCTTTTTCCGCCGAGGCCCACCCGCTAAAGCGAATGACGGCGGCTGTATAGGCCGGGGCTGCCTCGAAGCCGACGCGCTCATCGTCAGGTGCAGGAAGGTCCTCAAGGCTGTACTCGGCCGGCATCATGAAGGCCATTTCTAGCTCACCAGACATAGTTCTTTGCACGGGTGCGGTCATCGCAATCTTCTGCTCTGTAGCATTGCCACCAAATATGTAGCCCGCCAGCACCCTAAATCCGTCGCTGTCGGTACCTTCCATAGTTGTGGTCGCCATGACACGCGGTGCATAGCGACGAATTTCGATCTGCTCCGCCTCCCATGCCTGCTCGACGGTATAAGCTGGTTCTTCTATCGCGTTGGCCGTCACTCCGAACAACGCGGCAAGCAATGCGATTGCTGCGACAGGATGGAGGGGACTGGTGTGAATTGCTGTAGCCATGGGTAGTTCTCGCTAGATGTCTGAAGTGAATACGACTCGCGAGATCTCCGGATCAATTTTGTTCGAGCATGATGTGGAAATGTCATGTTGTTGATGGTTGGCCACTGAACCCGGGGTGAGAAAAAAAGTTATGCAAGGTGATCTTAAAGGCGAAGTTGAGAGGAGATGAGTCCGCTCGGAATTGCGGTTAGATCGAAGTATCTCCTCTGTTTAACCTTCTGCAGCGATTCAAAGGTCACCTGAGTCTGAGCATCAAAGTTACTGAGGCCCGCCAGCTCTCCCGACTCGCTGATGGCGGCGTGGCCTTGGATAAACAGCATGCTATTGGCTCTGAAGCCTGGTGACGGGTAGCAAGGCGCTAGCGGGTCTGAATTGAGATGGATCGGCTCAACGCTCACGCTCAACCTGCCAAAACGGCGCTCGGGGTAGACCGCGCCAATGACCATTCTTCGTCGGTCATTTCCGCTTCAATGTCAGCGAATAGCGGCGTAGAGAGATATCGCTCACCGGTGTCTGGTAGCGTGCAAAGAATAACCGAGCCTGGTTCCGCCCGCTTAGCTACATCTAAGGCGGCCGCAAAGGTCGCTCCACATGAAATACCGCAGAAGATGCCTTCTTTCTGAGCTAGGGCTTGCGCCGTCTCGAAAGAAGTCTCGGCCGAAACTGGCACGACCTCATCAATGTAGCCCTTATCGATCGACTCTTGAGCGACGAGCGGGATGAAGTCGGGCGTCCAGCCCTGAATCATGTGTGGTGCCCAGGCGGGATGGCTGCCACTTGCGGACCCGTCCTCTCGGCGCTCTTGAGCGCGTCCATCCGAGAGTAGCGCTGCGCCGTCAGGTTCGGTAGTAATGATTTTGGTATCGGGCCTCTCTTCGCGAAGCACGCGTGCAATGCCGGTTATGGTGCCGCCCGTTCCATAGCCTGACACGAAGTAATCCAGCTTTTCTCCCTCGAAATCGTCCATGATCTCGCGCGCTGTGGTGCGCTCGTGCACATCGGCGTTTGCGGGGCTCTCGAACTGACGTGCCATAAACCATCCATTGGCCTTTGCCAACTCTCGACACTTTGTAACCATGCCCATGCCTTTCTCTTCCTTGGGCGTCAGGATGACTTTGGCACCAAGAAAGCGCATCAGTTTGCGCCGCTCAACGGAGAAGGTCTCCACCATGACCGACACGAACGGATAACCTTTGGCAGCGCAGACCATGGCGAGACCAATGCCCGTATTGCCTGATGTCGCCTCAATCACGGTTTGCCCTGGCTTTAGCTCACCTGACGCCTCTGCCGCCTCGATAATGCCCATGGCGAGGCGATCTTTTACGGAACCCAATGGGTTAAACGCCTCGATTTTTACCCACATGGTCACGTGCTTCGGCGCGAGCTTGTTTATCCTGACGATAGGAGTATCGCCCACCGTTTCAACAATATTCTGAAATTTCCCGCGTGCCATGTGTTGTCACCTGAAGGATGGTTAAAGTCGTAGGCCCAATAGTTTATGTCAGAGACTGAACAAAGAAAAACTTGCAGAGAAATTGCTTGAGGCGGACCGCCGACTATCCCTCAACTGTATATTTGACTCGTCAACCTTTTGCCGGATTTTCTGGGTCGGGCAACTGCCTTGCTCCGACACCCTGGAGCTGCTCCCGGAACAACTGAAGCTGTTGTGACCCGGTGGTACGTTGCACTGTCCACTTCACATGTGTGCTTGTCTTAGCGCTCGGCTTCACTGTGATGCCCCACAAACCTTTGATCCGATTGGGTATCTGGGAGTACCGCATATCCACAATCAAGCTGTCATCAGCATCGTCTAATGCCAACCAGTCATCAGAGAACCAACGAAATTGCTCAATATCGTTAGCCTGCTGAGAACTCGAATCGAGTGTGGGGAAATCTTCTTTTAGGTTCAATTTGGCTGCTGATTCGCCGGGAAAATACGTTGGTGTGATACCTGCCCGCACCGCATCGACGTAATAGCGATCCTGATATTCGTAGATCACTTTCCATACCAAAAGATTGGCAAAACCTGGTTTGACTTCGAGCCGCAAAGGCTCATGCCCTCGGCTGGCCACAATGTGTTGTGCTGCACCCAGTGCACGTTGGTGCTGCACGATGCCAAAACCGAGATAGGTGAGTGCCCAACAGATACCATAGACCGCCAATCTTGTTTTGTGTTGGACGGCAGAAAGAATCACCAAAGCAAGTAGCGGTAGCGTGAATAGAGGATCGATTACCGAGACGTTATGCCAGGCAAAGCGCTCATTTGTGAAAGGCCACATTAGCTGCGTGCCATACGTAGTGCAGGCATCCAGCAAGCCATGACTGCCATAACCCATAGCGGACAAAAACCAGACCGTTCTGAAACGTAGGCTTTTTCTTACCAGTGGATGGAATACCATTGCACAAATGAGAGACCCTATTGGTATAAACAATAGTGAGTGTGTAAATTGTCGATGGTATTCCAACGCCAGCAACGGATCCTCTTCGGATCGAATCAACACATCGAGGTCTGGCGCCATACCCGCTAGTGCACCGATCCAGAATGCATGTCGTAAGTGTTTGGCGACGCTACCAGATTGCGCGCTGGCGGCACCGATGGCTGCTTGACTGAGTGGATCCATGTCTGTCCTGACGCTGGCTAGTGGATTGTGTTCGCCGGCGGTGTCTCAGTTGGCGCAGTCAGTCGCGCACGGCACCGGCATGAGCGTGCGCACCTTACCAAAACCAGCGGCACTCAAACACAAGTTCTTGTGCCTAGACGCCATGCTCGTGGGGGCCCAATATTTCGAGACAGAAAATAAAGGAACTTGGATCAAACTCGAGTGAATCTGAATCCGATACCCCAGGTTAGTATGAGGTCGCAGGTCGACATCCTTAGACCGGTCAACATGATTTGATGAGAGGTAATAATGAGACTCAAAGCGCCCCGTATCTTACCTTTGCAAGAGTCCCAGATCGCGCCCGAGTTACTTGCGCTGATGGGCTCACGATTCAAGGCCATCCCCGTGTTAAATATTTTCCGAACGCTGGCGCAAGCCCCAAAAGCGTTCAAACGATTCATGGTTTGGGGGGGCTACATACTGTCAGAGGCCAACAGCTTAAATGCTCGCGATCGAGAAATGGTGATATTGCGCACCGGCTTTAATTGGAAATCCGGCTACGAGTGGGCGCAGCATGTTCGCATCGGTCTAGACTGTGGATTAACCCAAGTTGAGATAGATCGAATAAAACTTGGGCCCCACGCGGCGGAGTGGAGTGACGCAGATCGGGCGCTTCTGACTGCGACGGACGAGCTAACCCAAGATGCTTTTATTTCCGATGCGACCTGGACCGCGCTCGGGACGTGTTCCGAAAAACAGAAGATGGACTTGGTGATGACGGTCGCACAGTACACGCAGGTATCGATGATGTTGAACTCGTTTGGCGTTCAGTTGGATAGTGATTTAACACTAGACCCAGACTTGTGTAAGCCGCATTCAGCGTAAATGATAAGATGATGATTAAGGCTAATGGAGTGGAGTTGATCAGGTGATCAGACCCAGCACATTCTCAGGCGGTCGTCCCAGTACCGCTGCGGTGCTTAGAATGACGATTGGGCGCTCTATTAGAATCGGGTGCTCAGCCATCGCCTCGATTACAGCTTGATCGCTATCCTGCTGGCTTAGCCCCAGCCCTTTAAAGACTTTCTCACCTCTGCGTAATAGTTCCCAAGGGGCGATACCCAGTTTGGCTAAAACGTCGGCCAGTTCGTCTATTGAAGGTGCATCCTCTAGATAGAGACGTACAGTCGGCGTAACGCCATTTTTCTCCAATAGTATAAGTGTCTGCCTGGACTTTGAGCAGCGCGGGTTGTGCCAGATGGTAGTTGCCATATCAGGCCTCCAAAATTGAAAGTATGGCTTGCTTCGCGGACACTTACGAGCGGAGTGAGTTCAGGGCGGGGGTAGCGTTGTCGGCTTTGGTAGAAACTCTCCATTTTGAGCAGGGTCCTCTCCGTTTTTCTGCGCAGGCGATGGGGTCGGGACCGATAGTTTTGTGTCTGCATGGATTCCCCGATAACGCTGGCTCCTTCAGTTATCAACTCCCCGCGTTCGCAAATGCGGGCTATCGCGCCATATCCTTGACGCTCCGTGGCTATGAGCCCAGTTCGATTCCTGTGGACGGTGACTTTTCAATGGAAGCGGTGGCAGGTGATGTAGTGACGTTAATCGGGGCGTTTGACGCAGGCCCTGTGCATCTCATAGGTCATGATTGGGGCGCCGCGGTTGCTTACAACGCCGCCGCTGCCGCGCCCGAGCGCTTTAGAAGCTTGACCACCATAGCGGTGCCCCATGCTGGTCGTTTCGCGCGCGATGGTCTGAAGATTTTTAAGCAGCTACGAATGTCCTGGTACATGGCCTTTTTTAATATTCTCTGGGTCTCTGACTGGGCGATTCGCCGCCGGGACTATGCGTTCATTCGCAATCTCTGGCGGGACTGGTCTCCTGGATGGAGCCCTGAACCCCGTGTTTTAGAGAGTGTGGTCGACACGCTATCCAAACCAGGCGTGTGTGCTGCCGCGCTTGGATATTACCGTACCGCGTTGCCCCTTCAGGCGCTGCTGGTGAGCAAGAGGGAGGCATATTTTAAAGTCCCGGTGCCCACGCTTGCGCTGTCAGGCGAAAGAGACGGATGCATTGCCAGCGATGTTTTTGAACAATTGACGGTACCGGAAGATTTTCCTGCAGGGGTCGCTTTCCGTCGCATCCCTAATGCCGGGCACTTTGCTCATCAGGAGCGCCCTGATTTTGTGAATGCGCTGATTCTCGATTGGTTGCGCGCGCATCACGGCGGAGCATGAGCCTTTGTGGCAGCATGGGCGCAGAACATCTGCCACCGATGTTGAGCCTGGTCGCGGCAGGGTGAAATATCCCTGGAGACCCAGCACTATAACGCTCGAGTGAGTTCCTGCTCTGCGCTTTGAGGCTTTGAAGCAGATGATTCTAGATGGATATCACGATAGCTCAAAAATAACGTCTGTTCTGACGTAAACTAATCATTATCCCATCACTCAACTGACCGATATCCCGCGATGCGCTCCGCACTCAACGAGACGTCCCCCGAAAATATCGCCCTCATGGATGGCGACGTGCATTTCACTTATGGAGAATTAGCGCGACGGATCGATCGCATGGCGGGCGGTTTGTTGGCCGGTTCCCGTGATCTGTACGAAAAGCGCGTGGCGTTTCTCGTTCCAGCTAGTGTTGACTACGTCATCGCACTGCACGGTGTTTGGCGAGCTGGTGGGATTGCAATCCCACTAAACGTAGCATCAACCGAACCCGAATGGGAGCATTGCCTGACGAGTGCGGGTGTGACCCAACTACTTACGACCGAGGCTACCCGAGGAAGTATTCAACGTTTATGTGATCGCCTCTCAATACCTCTCGCACTGGTGCATGAAGTCGCCACAGATCCGCCCGCGGCATTGCCAGATCTGGCTCCTGAGCGCGGGGCGATGATCGTGTTCACCAGTGGCACCACCAGTAAACCAAAGGGCGTCGTAACAACCCACAGTAACATCGCCGCGCAAATCAACACATTGATTGATGCTTGGGCGTGGCAGTCAGACGACGTGATTCCTTTGTTTCTGCCTTTGCATCATGTACACGGCATCATAAATGTTCTGAGTTGTGCCCTATGGGCCGGCGCCACGGTGCATATGATGCCCAAGCTGGACCTAGGCAGGCTCTGTGACCAGGTGGCCAATAATGTGTTCACTGTATTTATGGCGGTCCCGACGATTTTCGTAAAGCTCATCGATTATTTAGAGGCGCTTGAAGATGAGCGGTCAGAGCTTATTTGTGAGGGTTTTTCCAACATGCGGCTCAACGTATCGGGGTCTGCGGCCTGCCCAATCGAGGTGTTTGAGGGCTGGCGTCGACTAACCGGCCAGGTGCTTCTCGAGCGTTACGGTATGACCGAGATCGGTATGGCACTGTCTAACCCCTATGTAGGTGAGCGGCGCCCCGGCTACGTAGGACAGCCACTGCCCGATGTATCAGTGCAGTTGATTGACGAGGCGGGCGCTCTCGTCACCGAAGAAGAAATGCCCGGCGAGATTCGCATCAAGAGTCCTACGGTATTTCGAGAGTATTGGGGCGATGCTGAGGCGACCACATCAAGTTTTAAGGATGGCTGGTTCTGCACGGGTGATATCGCGGTTTTCGAGGATGGTTACTATCGAATCATGGGGCGATCCTCTGTCGATATCATTAAGTCGGGGGGGTATAAGCTTTCAGCGTTGGAGATTGAAAACAAATTGCTCGCACACCCTGATGTTGCCGAAGTGGCGGTAGTGGGGGTGGCCGACCGTACCTGGGGTGAGGCCGTAGCAGCGGTGGTGGTACTAAAGGGCAATGCTGGCATGACTGTGGCATCGCTCAAGGCCTGGTGCGATGGAGAGTTGTCTCCCTACAAAATACCGAAGCAACTCAAAGTGGTTGATGAGCTTCCCCGAAACGCGATGGGGAAAGTGACGAAGCCCTCGCTCAAAACGCTGTTCTAGTAAGCTCTTATTACTCGCGCTGCTCATCAAGCAGGGCCTGAGTAGGAGAGGACTTAGCCAATCCTACAAGCCTATTTCGCCGGAGGCCTTCCGCCTCTGGAAACTAAGTAATAAGTCAGTGTCGAGAGGAACAGGGCGGGGAAAACCTCATGTAGTCTTTGTGTGAATTCAGTTGCAATCCATACGATCAAACTTAGGACGCCGACTGCCATTGAACACAGCACCGCCTTGGCGGAACCCTGATCCCAATACAAGCCGAATATGATCGCCGGGAAAAAGCACACCGCGTAAAGGCTGCCAGAGAAGATGGTGATCTCGACGATATCACCAGGCGGGTTAAGCGCCAGTAGCGCTGCCAGCACCGAAAAGCCAATGACTGAGGCGCGTGTCCAAAATAGTTCTCTTGAAGGACCTCCTAATGGCGCGACGATATTTTTAGAGAGTGTTGACGCGGCGACTAGCAGCACGCTGTCCATTGAAGACATCGCGGCCGCCAAAATCGATACGATTAGAAAGTCCGTGGCCCATAGCGGAAATACGGAACTGTCATTGACCAACTTCGGCACGATGAGGTCCGTATCGGCGACCTCTGATAGAATCAAGTGCGCATAGATGCCAACGGGAAACAGGCATGCCAGTACAACAGCTAGGCCTAACGTGGCGATCCATTTACCTTGCCTGACGGCGGTGTCATCTTTTAGCGCATAAAACCGCGACAGCTGTCGGGGATCCGCCAGCAATTTGAGTGACCCTGATAGTGATACGCCGAGCAATACTGCAAAGGGAATGCCGCCATTTAACTCAAAGAGAAATGACTTGTTTGGCATTGCCTTTAGCTCGGTAATAGCCCCAACGCCACCCGCTGCGCGCGTCACGAAGAAAAAGATCACGAGGCTGCCCAGCAGCATTAATGCGCCCTGCAAGACGTCTGTTCGCACCACCGAAACGAAACCGCCCACAGAGGTATAAATCACCACGATGGCGAGTGTCAGCCCTACTCCCATTTCATAGGGGATATTTAAAAACATCTGGAACAGATGCCCCGCGCCTTTGAATATAGCGAGTAGATACAGCAGACTGGCAAATACAATAACGAGCGCCGAGATTTGCAGCAACGGATGACGCGAAGCGGCGTTTGCGTCGACTATGTAACGGCCATCCAAAAAATCCGGGATGGTCAGTGCATCCCACTCAGAAGCAAGACGTCGCAGCGGTGCGCCAATCCAGCGCCAGGACACCCAACTGAAGAGCACCAACAAGATTGCCATCGTGAACCAGGCCACGCCATACTCGTAGGCCTTGCCGGCATGCCCAATGTAAGTGTTGGTCGAGGCAAATGTGGCGAAGAACGAAACGCCGATGACAACGCCGCTCATTTCGCGGTTGCCAACGTAATAGCCAGTCATGCCTCGGCTGGCTTGACTGCCAAGATAGGCGTTGTAGAGCAGCGCTGCGGTGTAACCGCTCAGAAGCCCAAGCGCCAGCCAGTGCTGCGCAATCCAATGCACTTGATTATTCTCTCCAATGCTGAAGCAGACGCCGCAGTATCTCAAATTGTAAGATAGCGGAAAGAATGCCTTCGGCACCGGCACGACTGCTGGCGAGGGATACCCATCGCTACCCTATCCAGACTCGCGACAAACTGGGCCTAACCCAAATCAGCTACCTTCAAATCTGGGCTGTCGCAAATCTCAACTCAACAGTTTGGTGTGTCGAACATCCAAAGCTTCCAAACTTCTGCGACCGGACATACCATGGTGGTTCGGTTTTTGCTGCGTAGAACAGCAAGTACCTCATGGTGAGTGCTGCACGACACAGAAGGCCACTCAGATATCTGATGTTTAATCATCACTCCATTGCCCAAAGAGGCTAAATAGAGGAACACGCGACTTTCGTGAGGCACTTGGCGACTGAGACATTGTTTTACCGAGCAGGAATTTTTGCTCTGGCTCTGCTTCCAATCGCGCACCTCACCTCTTTGGGGGTCATGGAGAGCGCAGGGTTCCTTCTCCTCGCGGTGAGTATTGGACTATTTTTAATTGAGTGGCTTACCGACGGTTCTGCAGTCTTCGGCCGAGTGCGGTCAATCGTGGTGATACCAATAGTCGGATACGTCGCCATGACTGCAACTAGCGCAGCAGTGATGTTGGTGCACACCGAAGATCAACTCTCGGCGCTGCGCGAGTTAAAGTGGGTATTGTATTTCTTTGCGTTCGCTTATTTTTTTGAGAAGTATTTCATCACTTCGTGGGAGCGCTATCTGCCAGTCTTTACTAGCATGGTTTTCTTGATGGGCGCCTTTAGCATTGCTCAGTTTTTTTATGGCCTAGAGTACCCTCGCTCCGAATCGGTGCTGGATCAATGGGGTGAGTACTTCAGGGTCACAGGGTTGTTTAACTTACCACAAAGCTTCGCGGGCAATTTGGGGATGGCTCTGTTCATGCTGCTAGGTGTCACGCTGGCGCAAATTGATTCTCCAGCGCCTAGTGAAGTGCGCCCGGCGCGCTACCGCTGCGCGGCTGCTTCACTGCTGGGTGCTGTGGGCTTGATCCTCACTCTGACTCGGGCGGCGTGGGTGGCAGGCGCGGTGGTGGGTGTGTTGGCGTTGGGCCGTGCGAAAAAAGTGTGGGGGGTGACGCTACTCCTTGCGGTATTGGTCTTGGTAGCCCTTGGCAGTGGCTCACAGACAATCTTCGGTGATCGACTCTCAGGAGACATTGATCGTAGCGAGCGAAGCATCTTGCATCGTGAGGCCTTATGGGAAGTTAACTGGGGAATTGTGAAAGATCATCCCTTGTTGGGAGTCGGGCCGTGGCAAAACCTTCAGGATTTACCGGCTTATCCGTCAGACATAACACACGCACACAACAATGTGCTTCAGGTGCTGGCGAGTCAGGGTGTTGTTGCTGCCCTCTTTTATCTTAGCTTCTGTGCTTATTTTTTTTGGGCGGCTTATTCCCTATCTAGCTGCGATACTGCTCATCGTGTAGTGCGTGGATTGGCGTTAGGTAGTTTATACTCCCAAAGCTATTTCCACTTGCTCGGCTTGGTCGATAGCCCCTTCTTTGATCAGGAAGTCAAAAACATGATTGTGTTTATTTGGGCGCTGACTTTTGCGTTACACCAACGCGAGCGGCGCGGTAGCCCGCTGAATTAGCGTAAGGATCACCCTCCGCCTTACGGCCCCTGATTCAGCTGTCACAGCGGTTAAAATCAAAATGACCGACCTGTCGCGGCCACTTCAGATGTTGTTGGAGGCGGGCCCGGCGACTCTACATTCCATACTGTATGGATAGGCCTGGTTGGACTTGATGGGGTATCGAGGGTGTAAGGTAGTTGTTTAATGATTCAATTTTTCAGGTGCCCGAACTATGCGGAGCCTTAAGTGAGAGTGAACCTTGGTTGCGGGAACAAGATTTTGCCCGGCTGGGTTAATTTAGATAAGCATAACATTTATGCAGTTGATCTTATCCATGACTTGGAAAAATTCCCTTACCCGTTCCCAGATAACAGTTGCCGCGAGATTTTGATGAATCATGTTTTGGAGCATTTGGGGTCAGATGTAAACGTGTTTAACGGGGTCATACGGGAGCTGTACCGGATATCTGCACACAATGCGCGGCTGTACATAAACGTGCCGCACCCAAGGCACGACAACTTTCTTTCCGATCCAACGCATGTTCGCCCAATCACTCCAGATTTGTTGCGATTGTATGATCAGTCTTTAAATAAAGAGTGGGAAAAGTCTAACGTCGCGAATACGCCACTTGGTCTAATCCTAGATGTGGATTTTACATTAGAAAGCACCCATTTTGTCTTAGAGGATGAATACCAAAATAAAGTTGAACAGGGTCTACTTCTAGACGATGAAGTATGGGCATTGATCAGTGAAAGGAACAATATAGCTAGAGAAGTTCAAATCACTTTACGAGCCAAAAAGGTCCCTGTTATGGGAGGAAATTAAACTTACTTTGAGCGTTGAAAGTAATGTTAATTGATAAATAGAGATCTCTTCGTTCAATCAGAATTTCCAGCACCTCCCCAACCCATCACTGTCCAATTAATTGGGCGCTGATCTAGAGAGTTATTGGTGATCAGCTGAGGTTTCTGCTGGTCAATAGAAAAAGCAGAGGCTAACTGTTGTTGTGATTGTGATGGTTACCGCCCAAATGCATTAAGTTACCGGTGATGGAAATACCGGCGCGCGTTCACGCTCCAGGCAGTTGGCGCCTAACGGTGTTTAGCTGATGATGCACAGACATATCTTTAGCCATGAAAAAAACACTTTGCAAGTCAAAAAAAAATCGAGAGAGAAGCCACTTACAGCGAAGCTCAAAGCCGCTATCACATCAATGTAAGAGGTGTGGGCGACTGAGTACGAAAAAGAAATGGCTTTGTAAACCTAAACGCTCTGATATTCGTAGTTCACCCCATATCCGCAAAGAAGAAGGCGAAACGGGGATTATGAAGACTCTCGACCGAGACAGGATTTGCCGAATTCTGAATACAATAATCGAATACGAAATGGCGGGTGTGGTGAGATACGCCCACAGCTCCTTGATGGTTATCGGTCCATATAGGCAACCCATTGTTCAGTTTTTACAGGCGCAGGCCACAGAAAGCCTGCAACACGCGTTGGAGGCCGGTGAGCTCATAACAGGCTTAGATGGACATCCCAGCCAAAAGATCGCTGATATTGAAGAATCACACGATCACTCAGTGACGCAGATTCTGTCAGAGAGCCTCGCTCACGAGGAGCATGCGGTAACCCTCTACAGATCCCTGTTAGATGAGGTGAGTGACGCTAGTGTCATGTTAGAAGAATATGCGCGAGGCAAAATCAGTGCCGAGGAGCAGCATGCGCTGGAAGTCAAGAAGATGCTAAAGGATTACACCCCAATTTCTTAGACGCAGTCTTAGCCTACAGAATCCCGTAACCAATGCGCTTTCCATTACAAGTCCGCTACTGTGCAGGGCCTCAAAGACAGGAAATGGCGATGAGTGATTGGTTTGCACGGAGTATGACGGCTTTCTTCCGCTTTTTTGCCGATGCGTTTTTCGCCACTCGCTATGGTCATCGCGCTGTCGTGCTTGAGACAGTCGCCGGGGTACCGGGGATGGTTGCCGGCATGTGGGTTCACCTAAAGAGCCTGCGGCAAGCCAAGACAGGTTACGGCCCACTGATACGTGAGCTACTAGCCGAGGCTGAAAACGAGCGTATGCACCTGATGTTCTTCATCGACATTGCGCAGCCCAGTTGGTTCGAACGCGTACTGATACTGACCGCACAACTGGTCTTCATGGCCTACTACTTTTTACTCTATATCGTGTCGCCTAAGACGGCCCACAAGATGATCCACTATTTTGAGGAGGAAGCAGTCATAAGTTACACCAGCTACCTAGAGCAGATAGAGGCCGGTGAGATAGAGAACTGCCCAGCGCCACGTCTTGCTGTTGACTATTACGACCTGCCAGCTGACGCGAAGCTCTCAGACATGATCCGTCGAGTCAGGGCCGACGAGCAAGGGCACGCTGACGCCAACCTGAGGTTCTCAGAGGAATACCGATAAAAAGCGGCTGCCAACGATTTTCTAATGTGATCGTTCGGTAATCGTTGGGAAGATGGGCGAGCTATCCTGTTTCACTCTCATCTTCTGGAGGCACGCCCTCAAGGTGCGCAAATCTCAGTTGGTTCATCAACTCCAGCAAATTGAAAATGTGAGTTAAGACTAGTTTCACTAAAGGTGCCTCACGATTTATTTCGTTTAAGACGTGCCGGGTCTCAAGCAGCAGAAGATTGCAGTCTTCCATCGCATAAACATTTTTACTCCTGTGAGTGGAGGTGATGATCGAGCCTTCTCCAAAAAAATCTGTTTCATGCAGTTCTGCAAATTTTGCGTGGTCTTCTGTGGTTAGAAAGACAGATCCCTTGGCAATAAAGTACAGCCCTTTGGGAGGCTCACCAACCAAAAAAATAGATTGGTCTTTGCGGGCCGAGGACTTTTTAAAACAGTCCTTATAATGAAGAAGAAACCTATCCTCGAATACTGGATTAACTCTTTGTTCGTTGGCATAAATCCTCGTGACACTATTCCTAATTATCTCGTTAACAAGAAAACTTGCGTTCATCACAGCTTTTCGGAGAGCGCTTCCATCAACAGAGACCACCTCTAAAGGCTCGTGGATTGTATAAATTCTGTCCAAAGGCCTCCTACTTAATGTGGCTGCAAGGTAAATTGAATCGCCAGCAGAAAAACTTTGTGTTGAATGAATGGGGGTGTCGAATACTGAGTGATCCCTCAGGAGTGCAATACCCTTTGTTATAAATAGCGTTGCATCTCTGCTTTGTAATTCCTTGGCGTCAGAAATTACGCGCATTTCAGCTGCTTTCGATTTTTTTACCTCCGCTAGAAGCAGTTGTTTATCTAGCATAAGACTCTCCACCGAACCTTTGTTGTTGCATCGCCTGCTCCCTACGAGGATGCTCGATGGAAAAAAGTGACGGGCTACTTAGATATTTAAAAAGCATTTTTCGCAAAAATATTTGCATTGTTTTATGAATTTAATGGCATCTTAGCTGTCCATCAAGCGGGCAATCACGTCTATTGGAGCGGGCCACTGCCCTTAAAAAGAGGTCCAAA
This sequence comes from Halieaceae bacterium, assembly GCA_902631395.1. GTDB lineage: Bacteria > Pseudomonadota > Gammaproteobacteria > Pseudomonadales > Halieaceae > Luminiphilus. The sequence continues at coordinate 79,101 of CACOYM010000010.1, forward strand.
AACTAAACATTATTTCAGCAATAAGGAAGTGCCAACCGCCCTCTAATCCATCGCCGTCCAACTAGTCCGCGGAGTTGAGAGTGCTTCTAGAACGCAATTGCTGGCCATTTTAAAAAGCAGGGGTTAGCTGCCGAGGCGATTTTGATAGTTGCCATGGAATTGTGTAGCCGAGCACTACCTCGTGAGCTTAACCTAGTGGATCGCTGTCGAATATCTCTAAAAAATTGTAATCTATCCGTGTCCCATTTGGGTGCCTCAATTCTCGTATCCTCTGCTTGGTAAATTCCTTCAGTATTACCGTCTTCTCCCTCACACTCCTCCAATGGCGTTCCTGCTGCTGGGTATGAGTTGTATGGAATTTGCGATTCAACGGCGGACAGCCGTCGCCAGGTTCCACCTTCTGCCCAGAAGGTATTGGTTGATGCGCCGCCTCTACCGTTTATCGCACAGGGGCAATAGAGTTTGTTAGATTGGCGAGATTTTAGGACTCGGCAGGTCTACTCTGCTGCATCCCACGGTACCGTATATAAATGTTTCGGTGCGCCGCGGGACGGTTGTACCAGTATTGAGGTTTAGTAAGGTCGCCCATGGCAGTACTTAGAGAGTTCGGCAGCCTAAAATTTTTTGTCAACAGAACCTAAAAACCATGAACTCCAAACTTTTTATCATTTTAGGAAACCAGCTTTTTGAGCCGAAGTTACTCAAAACGCTCTCCTGCCGAAACGTTTTTATGGCTGAAGATTTTGGTCTATGCACATACGAGAAGCACCACAAACTAAAGATATATTTGTTCCTAACGGCAATGAGGGAATACAAAGATGAATTACGCGCCAACTCAATTGAAGTTGAATATTTTCCGCTTGAGAAAAGAGTAGATTCGAGTTCGTACTCTGAATTCCTCCTTGCCTACCTAAAAGAGAAAAAAATTAGTGAAATAGAAATTTTTGAGATTGAAGACAAGGAATTTGAAGCCGAGTTTCTGGAAACTCTGAGTCGAGGTGGGATTTCAGTCAATACACATAAATCACCGATGTTTATGGTGAGCCGCGAAGAATTTGCCGATTTCTTTGCCGAAAAAAAAGAATATCGCCTAGCAGCTTTTTATAAGTCAACTCGTCGGAAAAGGAAGCTTCTTGTATCTAGCGACCTTGATCCGATTGGTGGTAAATGGTCATTCGACGAAGATAATAGAAAACGAATTCCAAAAGGCACAAAGCTACCTCATGCCAAAGTCCCCGCGACATCAAAATATGATCAAGCGGTCAGACTTCTTATCGACACGTTTTTCATCAATCACCCTGGCGAAACTTCTAACGTCTGGTTTCCTGTGACGCGGCACGGAGCAATTTCTCATTTAGAAGACTTTTTAAATTACAGAATGGAAAGTTTTGGAGTTTTTGAGGATGCGATGGTTAGTGGGGAAAATTTTTTATTTCATAGCACCATCAGTCCTCTGCTTAACATTGGCCTACTGACGCCCGACACCGTAATTCAAGCTGCCCTAAAAAAGTACGATAGAGGGCTCATCCCTCTGAATTCGATCGAGGGCTTCGTAAGACAAATACTTGGTTGGAGAGAGTTTATAAGAGGCATATATCAGTGCAGTGGCGAAAGACAAAAGGCTGCCAATTTTTGGAATCACTCACGCTCCTTGACAGGAAGTTGGTACGACGGTTCAACAGGTATCGTACCACTTGACGATAATATTAATCTTGCTCAGCGGGATGGATATGCGCATCACATACCGAGGCTGATGGTTATAAGCAATTTGATGAATCTATGCGAGGTTGATCCGAACTCTATCTACAGATGGTTTATGGAAATGTTTATTGATTCCTCCGACTGGGTGATGGTTCCAAACGTTTATGGAATGGCGACATTTGCAGATGGCGGTCTCATGTCCACAAAACCCTACACCTGCGGCTCAAATTATATTTTGAAGATGAGTAACTATAAGCGCGGAGACTGGTGTGACGTTGTGGACGGCCTATATTGGAGATTCATTGAAAAAAATTCTGATTTTTACGAGACCAATGCGCGGCTGTCGTTTCAGTTGACAATGCTCCACAGAATGAAAGCAGATCGTAAGCGCTTAATCTTCGATGCCGCCGAAAATTTTTTGGCTCAAAATACGTGCTGAGGTAAGAGGCTCGCCGGTCTGATCAATACCGAGGTGCATTTTAGAGCCAATATCGATGTGTAATTAAAAAGGACGTCCGCTGTTGCCCTTCGATTTAAATGTTCTGGAATGAAACATTTATTTGTCGATGCCATATCAGGAACGATAAAGACCCCATGCCGCCTTGGGTTTGGAGAAGGCGGTAGTTAATCTCAGCCACCTGCGCGCACGCAAAGCCTACAAACACCAGTAATATGACGGCGAGTTAGTTCCCATTAGCCGGTAGCCTTTAGGTTAGAGGTGTCGCTATGAAGAAGTTTTTTATGCTTCTTGCGTTGGTGGTCGGTGGGTCGTCTCTGGCTAGGCACTCGGTGGCTGTGCCGCTGATAATCACAATGTCAGTGCCAAGTGTGTCTGGCTCGCTAGATGGGGTGGATTTCACCGACCTACCCATAGCGTTCACTATTCAGGTCTATTCCGATGACATCGTGTCGTCGCCCGCACCTCCGGGTGTAATCCAATATGAGGTCCAGTGGAGTAGCACGTCCATTTTGCTTGGGGACACGCAACTCGAGTCGCCTGAACCAGTAGGTGCTGGTAGACACCTTGTGGACGTCTACCCGACCTATGGGCGTTACTCTGTTACCGGGGGATTTCAGACTGGGAACATGCCGGGCCTCGCAAATTGGGACTTATCTAGCCCCGTAGGCCCGCTATACAATGATGAGTTTTCTACCGGGGGCTCTGGATATGATACCGACGGTGGTCAGTTGGATTTTGCTAATCAAGGCTCTATTGCGGGCGGTATTTTTGAGATTGCTAGGGCTGAGGATTCGGGTTCTGGTGAATCTTCATCAGTGGCGGTACCCGCGTTACCAATATTCATACTGTTCGTTCTCGGTGGACTGCTCGCGCTCTTTGGGTTCTCAAGAATCAGAGCCTCAAAATAATCTCTTTTAAGCGGGAGTGGCACCTCCCGCGAATGAACAGGCCTGACCTCCTCCCCGGGGTAGGGTTCTGCTGACACTAATAAGTCAGAATAACTTCAAACAAACCCCAGATAACCCAGAAGAGCAGGGCAGTCCCATAGGGCTATCTTGGGTTATGTCGGATTATCCCGAAGTAAAGGGAACTTAAAATCCTCTCAAGGAACTGCTCTTGCTCCTGCAGGAGATATCTGATGAGCGCCCTCGCTCATCACCAATGGGAGCATCCCAGTCGTTCTCCTGATTTGATGGTTACGAGCTGCCACCAGATCTACCCCCACCAGCCAACACATCCAAGTCAAAATCGCTGAGCTCGCTATCTTGGGCCATTTCCCGAGGCTGCTCACCTTCTTCTGCTGTGAGGCTGAAGCCATTCTTACTTGCGATTTCACTTACCTTCGCACTTTCGGTTATCAAGGCTGAACGGATTTCTTTTTGTACGTCCTCGTTTTGTGATGCGTAGTCACGGAAGGCATTTGCTTGATCTAAAGGCATTGGATTCTCCCGTGGAATATCAGGAATGAGTTGATGCTACTCCCAAAATTAAAAAAGGAGCCAACGCTTCAGCCTCCTTTGTCATACAAAGAAATACCAGCAACCCTCCATGCCACCGCTGCCCAAAAAGTCTGCCTAGGTGGGTGCTATCGGCGGTGGAAATTGGGTTGCGCCGCTAACTGCCATTTTAATTGTGATGGTTACCGCTTAGCTTCATTTGCATCAAATGTCCGTATTTTTGTCTCCTAGCTAAACTAGTAAGTTAGTAATTCTGTTTTGGGGAGACAGCATTTGTGGATACAGATTTTCTAGTCATTCTCGTAATTGCATTTGGCATTGTCGGTCTTATTTTTCTCGTTATCGCGATCACTAATAGATGCCCCGCCTGTGGCAGCCTTGGCCATGGTTTCAAGTCGGATAAAGTTTGGGATCGTGAAACGGGCCACGCCTACTTCGTTTGCAGAACATGCGGCGATAAGCAGTTAAAGGGGCAGGTATCCGCTGATGGCAGTGTGATGTGGTCCGGCGGCGGTTCTGGCAACTTCGATGAAAACGGTGACTACACCGGTGACGCTGGAGGCGCCTTTGGTGATGGCGGCGGCGACGGCGGTGGGGGTGATGGTGGCGGTGGTGGCGAGTAGATGTGGCACTTTGAAACCAGACGATAAGCTCCTTGAGAACTGCCAAAAAGAAGCCAGAGAGGCGCCAAAGGGTCTGTGGACTGATCATGACGTCATGGCGCCTTGGAAGTGTAGGGGAAGATCAATAAATCTATGGTCTATTCGTATGCTTGTGCGTTTGGCGCTTCTACAAGCCTCAAGTAGGATCGCTTCATTGGCCAAATTATGTTGCTCCCTTTTCTCAGTCACGACGGCTTTAATGTGGAATTTGAACTTCTGATATTATTGATTGAGGTAGGCAGATGATCCGTCAGTCCTTTTCACGGTTAGCTAGCGCCTCTCTTTTGTGCACCCCGTTTGCCTTTGCGTTCAGCCTGCTTTGCAGCTTTAAATATGCTTCGAGGAAGATGTTTGGCTTCCCATCCCCCATGCCACGCTGTCCAACCAGTTAGGTGCTACTGGTAGGTGCCGCAAACCGCCTTCTAGACTGAGCTTATGGCAGGCCTGCGGTTGCAGAAGAAACTGAGATAGTGGATTTACCGCGTCTGGTTATTCAGTTGACTCAATGACGACCCTCTCGACCACAACGAAATCCTCACAAATCTGTAGCTCAAATAAAACTCTGCCGTGATAGCTTTAACGTGCATCTCCAAAAATCGGAGCTTGCAGGGCATCAATTACAGAACATAGGAGATAAAGAAATGAAAAAGTTAATGGGAAGTCTGCTTGGTTTAATGCTGTTATACGGCAACACTGCGGTTGCTCAGAACCCAGTGCAGTTTTATGGATGCAAACTGAACGAGGGTAGTTCCATGTCTGATGTTATGGCCTACGTTGACAAATGGAACGCAGTGCTAGATGAAATTGGTACAGAGCAGTACCAAGCGTGGGTTATGACACCTCAGTTCAGTAGTGATATGAATTTATGGGACTTTATGTGGGTAGGTGCATGGAGCAACTACGAGGTTATGGGAGAGAATATGCAGAAGTATGTTGCCTCAGAAGAGGCGTCTAACATTGATGCTACTTGGCCCGCAAACTGCGAAATGCACACCTTGTGGGATTCACGTCAGATACGCGAGGCGTCTCAGCAATAAAGCTAGTTATTCGTATGGGCGCGAAAGCGCCCTAGAGGGAAACTTTAACGGCTGACGACGCATAGTCTAATTTATTCATCACCGAGTGGTGTTATTAAGGAGTTGGGCGAGCATCTCTGATAAAGAAGACACCACTGTGGCAAGTTAGATAAGGAATTGTGTTCAAAATGTATCACCCGATGTAGCAATTTGAAGTTTTTGGGTGGTACAAAATTAGCCGCACCGCACATAACTCGTTGAAAGTTATGGCGATGCTATGTATGTGGTGGAGGCGGCGGGAGTTGAACCCGCGTCCGCCAGTACTCTGCCTTTGGCTCTACATGCTTAGTTTCCGTTAATTGTTTTAACGGACAACAGCCCAACGGTCAGGACGTTGACCGCGATTCTCGTAAAATTTAACTGTGACAGCCGAGACATCAGCCACTGCGATCCAGTTCTGTATGACAGTCACAAGCGCGGTACTGGCACCTTGCTTTAGACCGCCAGGGCCGAAGCACCTGGATGGTGCATCAAAGGGCTACTTACGCAGCCAGTTGAGCACCGTAGTTGTCGTCATTGGCAACTATTTAGTTACAGCTTTGGATTTACGTGATTGGCTGTCATCACGGCATGCACCGCAGGTTTCGTTACCGTCGTCGAATCCGTAACGCCCCCGTAATACGTTTCTCAGTGTAACGCATAAGCTACAGTGTGCGGGTAGTAATAATGCGCACGGTTGGTTTAGCCGATTTACAGAGCGAAACCAAGAGCGGAAAAAGAAACCAGCGGCCGGGGGGATGAGTCCGGCCGCTGGCAAATGGCGGGGCAGATCCCGCCAAGGAGTGATACAAGGTCAGACCGTGACCGCGTTGCCGCGGAAGATCTTGGACAGGTATCGGCTCTCACTCGGAGAGGGTGCGGGTACAGCACACTGCATGACCGCGTGCACCAGGCGCGTCATTTCTTCAGCCAGTTCCTGATCGTTTGAGGGTTCCTCAGTGTGTGCACGTCGTGTCAGCTGGACCTGATTTACCGCAGGTACAGTTGGCAAGCGCTCACCTTCGACGCCCAAAGTTACCGTAAAGGCATGTAGAGAGTTCTTCACAAACAACGCCAGCGCGAATTCTTCCCGCGTTGATGCCAGCGAAGTATCAGGTGTCAGCAAGACAATCTGGCAATTAGGTACCAGTGCCGAGATTCTTGCTACCCGGAAGTGATGAGTGAGTTGGTCATTGACTAGGTCACGGAACTGCTGATCACTCAGAACCCGCTCCCAGCTCTTATGGCGCTCACCTGCTAGCGCGTTGAGTGGCAGTCTCTCAAACGGACTGCTCACTACGACATCGTAACCACCTTCATCACGCAAAATGTGATCCAGTGCGTCCTCGATATCGTCGCCGATACAACGCACATCGAACGCCACGGAGTCCGTGGCGTCGATGGCGTGTTGAAGCTCACGGGCGCTGTCCTCTGAACGAGTCAGTACCGTGAGCGCTGCGACATCCTGCCCCACAAAACCATTGCCGATCGCCGCAAGCTCTTTACGCATACTGTCACCCACCATAACCACACGCTTACCCTGAAGCTTGTTCAGGTCCGTTTGGCTGGGTGGTAGCAGCAGTTCTCCCTCGGTGACTGAACGGTCAAACTTGAGACCGCCCGAGGGGTGAAACGTCTCGCCACTTACAATGTCATCAGCGAGATGGAATACAGTAGATAGACCAACCTGTTCGTCGGTTGGCATCTTGTGCAGGTGGAGCCGGTTCAGAATGCCGGATTCAATCTGCCCAGCTGACTTCTTCGACTCTGCTCTATCAAAGAATGGATCCGGTGCATCCACAAAGGCGTTCATAAAGGCGATGCGTTGCTCTGCAGTCAGAATGCCGCCGTTTACCAAACGGTCGACCAACTTGCTGGCGATATCTTCATGCATAAGAAAACGCGAGGAATTGCCCGCACCACCGGCATCCGCTACTTGGCAGACCAGACGTGTCAGCGGCTCAGGCATGCCATTGCGAGAGGCAAGGTTGGCTACCTCGTTGGCTGCCAGCGCCATGATAGTGTCGACGCTACAGCCTTCGCGGAGACCATTCAGGATGGCCTTGTGCACCTGGTTCAGGCGCTTGTTCTCGAGTACCAGTCGCCCGCGTCGGTCGAACAGGCCCGGGGCATCGCCGAGGCCACGCAGGCGCGCGCCATCTACAGGTCCCGGGGCTAGGGCGTTAATTTGGATCTCGGGCCCGAGGTGTCGCGATAGGATCTCGGCTAATACCCGTTGCCCGGCTTTGGAGACGGCATAGTCGCCTCGGTTGGGATAAGCCACCGCGACATATTTTTCTCCACCGAAGTAGCTCGATACGTTAAGAATGGAGCCCTTGCCCTTGTCTTTCATCACCGGGCCGAACTTGCGGATCAGCGAGTAGTTGGAGATCAGGTTGGCTTCCATAGTGCGGTTCCAGTCCGATAGTGTCATGTCGACTACCATCTCTTCCGCGCCCGAGATGCCGGCGTTGTTGATCAGGAAGTCGACATTGCCGAAGAGCTCTATAGAGCGGTCGTAAAGTGCGTCCAACGCCCTCGGGTCGCCCACGTCGATATCGGCCATAATGCTGACGCGAGTATCAGCCTGCGGGTACCCAATACCGCGCAATTCCTCGACGATATCGTCGCGGGCTTCCTCGAGTTTAGCCGCGTTTCTCGCGCTCAAGAGCACGCGACAGCCGGCAATCGCGAGGTAGCGGCCAAGTTGCAGTCCGATACCGAGGCTTCCGCCAGTGATCACAGCAGTCTTACCTTTGTGGAGGCCAGGTAACACTCGCATTAGCGGTGTGGGCATAGATTCTTTACCTGTGGCGCGTTTGATGCTCTTCGGGATCCAGAGGTTAATGGGATCCATCTGGCGCACGCGGTTTGTCAGCGTGGCGGCCCAGTCTGCGGCGAAGGTTAAGTTGTCCTTGTCCTCACTATCGTAGCGCACCAGCTGGTTTGGCCTCACAGCCCACTCAAGTTCGCCTGCATTTAGGAGTGTCTCATCCTCGTGACGCCAGCCACGAATCAGTGCCTCGATGGACGCCCGAATGACTTCGTTCAGCAGGTTGCCGTGGGTGTCACTGCCATTGGTCGCGTAGGTGATAGCTGGCGGCTCACACCTGCCAAACCACCGCGACAGGTTAGCTGCCAGCATGCTGGCAAAGGCCACGGGCGCTACAACCTCTTCACGGACAAAGTTCTCAACGTCCTCGTCCGTGGCACCGCAAAGCGAGTGACCATAGTGGCCGTTGGGCTTGCGAGGCAGCACAACGACACCGTCCAGTCGGCCGAAGTGGTCGTCGATGAACTGCATGGTGCGGTCGACAGACTCGCGACGCAGTGGGTCGAGGTGCGACAGCTGAATCTCATCCAGCTCTTTAGCTTGAATGAGCGAGCGTGCATGGCCCACGGATTCGAGAGAGCGGAACGCCAGTAGCACATGGGCGCCACTATTGATTTGCCGTTCAGCGTAAGTCAGAGCTTGTTCATAATCAGAGCCACCTAAAATCAGCACTACATTGTTGGTAAGATCTTCAAGGCGCTTGTCAGGCCATGAGACGAGTTGTGAGCGGCTCTGGGCGGGCACTTGCATGCCGTTGGTTACTTCGACATGGTGTCCCGATACCGCCGCGGATTCTTCCGAGGCCAGCCATACAATGCCATTGGCAACGTCAGTAGGTGTTGGATAGCGATATTCCAGTCCCTCATCGCCGTTGCGTGTGGTGATCATCAGATCACGGAATTCCTGACTGGTGCTCCCGGGCGGGATATTCTGCAGTTCGTCCATGGTGGCGAAGACCGTATCAATACGTTCTGACTCGATGGGCCCGGGGAAGAGGGTGTTTACGCGAATACCGCGCTCCTCACCCAGCTCTAATGCAAGACCTTTGCCCAGTGCGTTCAGTCCCGACTTGGGCACCACATAGGGTATACGTCCATAGTAATGGGTTCGCGAGAAAATCGTTGACACGTTCACGATGGTGCCGCCATCGCTAAGGTGTGCGGCCGCCGCGCGTGCCATGTTCCAAGGTGCACCCAGCAAGTTCATGGCGGAGTCGAACATGGTCTGGTCAGACCCCGCCGCACGCATCTCAACATCGGTGAAGGGGATGTCACGGAGCGTGTACTTGGGACCCGCGGCGCCGGCATTGTTCACTAGCACGTCGAGTTTCTTAAAGGTATCCAGCGCGCGCGAGACGATGTCGCGACAGACCTGTGGGTCAGCGCAATCGCCTACGATCGTGGTTATGTTGTCCGCATCAAAGCCCTCTTCCGAGAGCTCCTCGACGAAGGCATCCAGCTTGCTCGGATCTCGGCCGGTCATGGTGACCTTGGCGCCTTCTCGAAGCAAATGGCGTGAGATATAGCGGCCAATGGAGCCCGCAGCGCCCGTCAGAATGACAGACTTGTTCTCGAGCCGGCGTCCGGCCAAGGACTGCGAGACCACTGCATTGGAGAGATTGGACATATCGTTCATCGGAGTGCTCCGGCTGATCCAGTTTCGACTTTGGTAATCACTTCTCCACGCTCGGCTGCGTCACGCAGTGCCCAGGCACGGTAAAGCTCGTCTTTGGTTTTGAGGCCCATACGTGGTAGCGCGTGGGTTACAACGTAATTGGCACCACCGTGCCGGTTTTCCCACATCGCCTGATGGATCTCGGCGATGTCTTCGATGGGTCTCGCCAGCGGTGGCAACACATCGATCTGACCTGCGGCTATGCGCTCCTGCATTTCGGCAAACTCGCGCGCCGTATTGAGGTGCGTACCGCGGATCTCTGCGCTGGGCATAATGATGCGGCGCTGGCGCATCCACACCTGCGGCGCATAGAAGGTAAAGCGCTGACCGCTTAGTTCCTCGGCGTAGACCACTTTACCCACATTGGGCTTGACCAGTGAGGTAGCAAGCGCCAGCCCGTCGCGACCCGCACGCTCGAATACCACGTCGGGTAGGCCGCGCTTGTCGAGCGTATTGCGCAGGAAGGGCGCAATGGCCGAACCAATGGGCTTGAGAGTTCGATCCGAGAATAGTCGCACGGCTTCCTTGAATGCTTGCGACTCAGTGAAGGGGTTGGGCATCTGCGCAAAGGGCCCCGGAGGATCGTAGTCATCACCCAGACGTCTCTCGACCTCTTCAAGGCTGACCACACCTTTCACCTGCGCGCCAAAGCCGAGGGAGTTCACGAACTCGCGTTGCGGGACGGTATCCACAAGAACGGCGATCTGCGCGCCGCGCTGGCAGCCCACCTCAATGGCTTCGATCGCAACCCGGTCAACGATGCCATCATCAGCACCGGGCCCATAAACAATCAGCAAGCTCTGGCCCGCGCGCAGTCCGGCACGGGTAAACATATCGGATGGACTCGAGCTACTCTTTTTGCCCATAAAAGTGAAGCGATAGCCCGACGACGCGCCATAGAAAGTCAATACACCACCATCTCCCAGTGTCTGGAAGGAGCGGGGGAAGGCGGTCTCGCCCGCGTGGGACACCACATAGTCTAAACTGCCACCGGCAGCGGCTTCCGTGGCTGCGACAAAGCCGGCGCCCTGTGCTTCCCAGTTCGCCCACTCGGCGGGATCGTCAGGCACTGGTGTGAAGGCATCGGCCCACTGCGGATCTTTGCGGTCGACCGCAGCTCCGCCGACGGATTCAACTCGCGCGGCGCGCTCTGCATTGGAGACCATGCCCACCACATCGAGACCGCTGCTCACGGCACTGCGCAGGCAGTCATAACCAGTGCCCGTCGAGGCGCCCTCAACAAACAGCCGCTTGTTGGGCTCAACATTGAGCGTGTGATAAAGCGCGCGGTGGATTGTTCCTAGCGTCAAACCATACGAACCCGCTTCTTCAAAGCTAAGGCTAGGCAGTTTCGGATGTAGCTGTGGCCCCTGCACTGTGAGGAATTGCGCGTGGCTTCCATCGTTGCGCTCGTAACCTTGAATGCGAAAGTCTGCCGCCATGGGGTCGAGCCCCTGATCAGGGGATAGCAACTCGCTTTGACCAGAATAGACGGTGCATACATCACCGACTGTGAGGCGGCCCTCGGCGATCAACTCGCTACCCAGGCGAACAATCATTGCTACACCGCCTGACCCCGTGACCTGCACATCGGCATCACGGGCGTCGAAGGGTGATACAGGAATACCCGTAATCGCCCAGATATCGTTGAAGTTCATTTCAGAGGCCAGAACGTATACCAGCGCTTCGTTGGGCTCCGGCTCGGGGGTCTCGAAGATCAGTTTGATTTCGGCGTCGACCGGGTCGCCGTGGGCGGGCTTACCGTCTTGCGCAGACTTGGGCACGCCGTAGCCATATTGATAGCGCGGGATTGGCGTGACCCCGGGGAAGAAGCTTGCGCCCATGGGCAATAGGTTACCCGAAGCCAACAAATCGTCGACTTGCTGATCGGAGGCAGTGGGCGCGACTTCAGTAAACTGTGTTGGGAGAGGTGCACTGCGCTTTTCAAGAAATGCGGTGATGCCCGTCGGTCCGGATTCGGGGTCGCAGACTGCCTCAGCAAACAGCTCCGCCTCGTACAGCAGACCGGCGGACTGACCCTTTTCAGCACCTACCGCCACTGCATCTAAAACGCGTGCGACCTGTTTTTCGCGACCGCTGGCTCGAATCTGGACCAGTGCCTGTCGCAAGGCCGGTTGCTCAAGAATGGCCTCGGAGTATGGAATCGCCTCATCGCGGGCAGTGAGCGCCTTCTGGTGCTCGTCCTGGGCCGCTGCTAGCGGGCCGCTGTTGGCGAAGTAGTCGCGAAGGCGCGCCATGGCGATTTCGACGGGTGAGGCAGCGGCTTCTGTCACAACCTCGTCAACCAGACCACAATCTAAAGCCTCTGAGGTGGAGATATTACGACCGCTGACCATCAGGCGCAGTGCTTCAGCCATGCCAGCCTCGCCACGCCGCCGATGCAACTTGCGGACCAGTCTCTGTGTGCCGCCATAACCCGGTAGTAGATTGAGATTGATTTCTGGTTGACCAAACTGCGCATGCTCTGCGGCAATCACGTAGGAACAGGCCAGTACCAGTTCGTTACCGCCGCCGAGTGCCGGCCCGTTGACTGCAGCAATCACGGGCTTGCCGAGTTGCTCTAATGCAGCAAATGCAGCCTGCGCGGCGTTGGGCGGCGTGCGTGCCGACTCTACATCGCCGGCCTCGCCGACCTCCAATAGCTCCTTGACGTCGGCGCCGGCAACAAAGGCGCCGCGGGCGCCCGTAATCACTACCGCATCGACATCATCCTGATGCTCGAGCTGCTGCACGACGGTATGGAGCTCGTCGAGGGTCCGCTCGTTCAAGGCATTGACGGGCGGATGGTTAATCACTAATAGCGCGACTTTGTGATCGTCATCAAGGCGATGGGTTTCAACGCGCAGGTAGCGCCAGGTCTGAATAATCTGCCGTGCCTCGGCGAGGCGGCCGAAGTCGCGCCACTGCGCCACGGCGCTTTGAATTTCTTCCACGGATTCTGGGTTACGCAGCGTGGAGAGGTCGCCCAGCGGTTGATCCAACAAAATAGCGCGCAGTGTTCGCCGCATGTATTTGCCCGAGCGGGTTTCCGGAAAGGCTGATACCACCAGAAAATCAGAGGGCACCGCGGTGGCACCTTTTTCGGTGCGCACCAGATTCTGAAGGCGAGACAGGTCTTCGTCGGATAATTTGCGACCCGCTGCGGCTACCAAGAACGCGACTGGCGTCTCGCCTTTTTCATCATGGGGGGCGCCTACCACGACTACATTGCCAACGGGTGAATCCTGCCGCAGGGTCTTGTCGCGCAGAATCGCGCCCTCAATCTCTTCTGTGCCAATGCGGTGGCCGGAAACGTTAATGACATCGTCTGACCGGCCGTGGAGAGTAAACGCACCTTCGTCACCTCGACGAGCATAGTCACCCTGGGTGTAGGTGAGTTCTCCTTCCCATCGGCTGAAATAGACTTCGGTGAAGCGGTCAATATCGCCTCGCCAGTCGCTGTCGCCCAGCGTGTCGCCGTCGCCCCAAAGCGTGCGTGCCAAATAAGGGTAGGGCTGAGTAATTACAAGTTCTCCCTTTTCGCCCGCTTCAGCTTCACGCCACTGGCTTACGGTGCCTTTATCGCTGGTTTCCTCAACGATGCGCACCTGCGCCTGAATCCAGGGCAGAGGCCAGGTTTTGGCGTCGGCATCCAGAGGTTTGAATCCGCCCCACGGACAGGAGAAGACGATGCCACCGTGCTCAGTGGCCCAATAGGAGTTGATGTAATGCGCGCAGATATTGTCCATCGCGAACTTCTGCACGGCGGGCGACACGGGTTCGGCGCAGAAGGTCCCTACCTTGAGCGTCGACATGTCATAGCGAGACATTTCCTGGGTGCTCGCCGGGTCTGTCATCACGGCCTTGAGGAAAGTCGAGCCCGCTTTGAACAAGGTCACCTTGTTGCGCTCGATAATGGACGCAAATCGCCCGGCATGGGGGAAGAGCGGCGAACCCTCTGCGATCACTGTAGACATGCCGAAGGCCAATGGCGCAGCAATCAGATAGGACTGGCCCGTAATCCAGCCCGGATCACCAATGACATAGAGACAATCATCCTGATTGGCATTGAAGACCGTACGCATGGTGTGTGTCACACCGGCTAACCAGCCGCCGTGGGTGTGCACGACGCCTTTTGGTTTGCCCGTTGAACCGGAAGTGTAGATTATGAAGAGCGGCCAGTTAGCCTCAACCGGTGCAGCCGGCATGGTGGCGCCCACTGCCTGCCAGAAGGCATTGTCATCCAGTCCATCCAGTCCAGCTCGATCAGACACCTTGGCATCTGCCAACATCTCGGCTTCAACCTTCGCTACCAAGTCGTGTGACCAACTGTCTCGGCTATGCTCAACGATATCGTTACCGGTATAGCGCACCACAATGACATGCCTGACACCATGGCCGACATTAGCCAACTCACTGGCTACAGTGGTTCTCAGCTCCGCAATCACTTCCGGCGCTGTGCCACGCTCTCGCTCTAATGCCAGACCCAGCTCGCGCATGACGTCGGCGCGTTCGAGGGTGATTTCCCCCGCAACCGCGTCGGCCACCTGAGATTCAAGGCGTTCCGCAACGTCTGCCGGTAAGCGTGATTTCAAGGTATCTGAGAGTGCCTTCAATGCGGCTGGCCTGGGCACGTAGTTGTCCAGCGCGGGGTCGGCATAGGTGCTCTTGTAAGGCACGACCTCTGCGTTTCGATAGCCACCGTCGGCGGTGATCACCAGTTTAGCACCCGCATCATGGATGCGGTCTGAGAGTGTTTTCGCCGAAAATCCACCGAAAACGGGGGTATAGATGATACCGAGTCTCTGCGCAGCCAGAATGTAAAAAATCTGCTCAACGATATTGGGTAAGTTCAGCGCGATGCGATCGCCAGCGCTGAGTTCCAGGTGCGTGAGCACCCGTGCACGCAAAGCGACCTCGATAAGCAGCTCGCGATAACTCAGCCGTTGTTCAAACACTGGGCCACCACGGCCCTGATTCTTGGAGGGATCCCATCGATCCCCCTCGAAGACAACCGACTGCTGATGGCCTCGGCCCGCGAGGACGTGGCGGTCCACAAGGTTAAAACAGGCGTTGGTTTGACCGTCGACAAACCATCTAAAGAATGGCGCGCCACTGTCGTCCAGTGCGGCACTCCATGGGGTCCATTCGGCGGCGCTTTCTCCGGCCTCAGCCGATATCGCATGCCAACCGGACCAAGCGCCATGGTCACTCCGTGAGACCCATTGGCTCGATTCGGAGTCGAACCAATGCAATTCCCGGGCGGCGATCGATGCATGGTAGCCAGCGGGATCGCTTACCGCGTGGGTGCGCGCCTGCTCCTCTTCTTGCTGGGATGCCAATAAACCCCAGTCCCCGTCGTGATGTGCCACAACGCCTCCTCTC
>CACOYM010000011.1 GCA_902631395.1 Halieaceae bacterium
GCGCCCGTAACCAATGCGTGCCGACTCATGAGGCTGCCTCGCGCTCCCGTTCTGCCAAGGTGTAGGCTTGCCGGTAGCCCAAAAAGTACTGGTGCTGTTCCGCTGCGCCAGGCCCTTGATAACCGAGTTCAGCTGCAGCGTGCAGCGTCCAATTCGGGTCAGCAAGATGAGGGCGCGCCAGACAAACTAGATCTGCTCGTCCTGCCGCGATAATGCTGTTCACATGATCAGTCTCGTAGATGTTTCCTACGGCAATGGTGGGAATGTTGCCGTCGTTGCGAACAATGTCTGACAGCGGCGTCTGAAACATTCGGCCCGGCTGAGGTTGAGCAGCATGGCTGGTTTGCCCCGTTGAGACATTGATAATGTCAGCTCCCGCGTTTACAAAAGCTTGTGCGATCAGCAGCGCCTGACTTTCAGTAATGCCGGCGTCGCCCATCCAATCATGAGCGGAAATACGCACGGACATCGGTTTCTCGTCGGGCCAGGCGGCCCTCATGGCGTGACACACCGCGAGCGGGTAACGCAGCCGATTTTCCAAAGAACCGCCATACTCGTCTTCGCGGTGATTGAGCACCGGCGTGATGAAGGAAGAGAGAAGGTAGCCGTGGGCCGCGTGCATCTCGATCATATCGAATCCGGCCGCATCCGCGCGGTGTACGGCATCGACGTGCTGCTTCAGAACGCTATCCATATCATCGCGGGTCATCGCTCGGGGCACGGGGCTGTAGGTGTCGAATGGCACAGCGCTGGCAGAGAGGAGTGGCCACTGCTCGCCTTCTGGGAGGGGCTCGTCGAGGATGTTTGGATCCCATTTCCATGGCTCCAGAGTCGCTCCCTTGGGGCCAGCATGCCCGATCTGAATCGCCATTTTGGCGTTGGTATGTTGATGAACGAATCCGGTGATGCGCCGCCAGGCATCAGTGTGTGCATCACTCCAGATTCCGGTGCACCCGGGCGTAATCCGACCATTAGCACTGACATTGGTCATCTCCGTGTACACCAAAGCAGCGCCGCCCTTCGCGAGACTGCCATAGTGAACGAAGTGCCAGTCATCAGGTAAGCCGTCAGTAGCGCTGTACATACACATTGGCGACACGCAAACGCGATTTTGCAAAGTCATTTCTCGCAGAGCGAAGGGCAGAAACATAGGGGGTATCGGGTCGTTCGCAGCCGGGCCAAGGTGTCGCTGCGCCAGATGCGTTTCCATCGAGTCGAGCCAAGTTTTGTCTCTTAGACGCAGGTTTTCGTGACTCACACGCTGGCTACGCGTCAACATGGAGTAGTTGAACTGCTTTAGGTCAAATGTATCGATATATCTGGGTACATTCTCAAACCAAATCATGGCGTTACGAGCACTATTCTGAAGTCGCAGTACATCGATTTTGCGTTCTTCCTGGTAATTTTTTAGTGCGGCGCTAATGGGCTTTCCGCTGTCGAGGTGGTGTGCCAGAGAGATAGCATCCTCCAATCCCAACTTTGTCCCTGACCCGATGGAGAAATGCGCGGTGTGGGCCGCATCACCGATCAGTACAATGCGATCATCTTTGATCCAGTTGTCGCAATATACCGCGGGGAAGTTGATCCAGGCCGAGCCTCTGATGTGCGCAGAGTTGGTCAGTAGTGAGTGACCATCGAGGTAGTTTTCGAAAATTTTTCGGCAGGTCTCGGCACTTTCCTCGTGTGACATGGTGTCGAAACCCAGTGCGTCGTAAACTTTTGGGGTTGTCTCGACAATAAAAGTTGAGGTGCTGTCGTCAAACTGATAGGCATGCGCCCAAATCCAGCCATGCTCAGTCTGCTCAAAGATAAACGTAAACGCATCTCGGAAGGTTTGGTGGGTTCCCAGCCACACGAATTTGTTAGGTCGCATCTCAATCGTGCAGCCAAACTCCTCACGATAGGTGTTACGGATTTTGGAGTTGAGTCCGTCGCTGGCCACGATGAGGTCGGCATCGGCAAACCGGGTGCTGATATCCTCGAGCTCAACCTGGTGCTCAAAGTGAAGCACTACACCTAGCTCCCTTGCCCGCTCGTGGAGAAGCTGCAGGAAGCGTTTCCGACCGAGACCAATAAAGCCATGACCGCCCGAGCGTTCCACTTTTCCCGATACATGGCAGTCGATGAGGTCCCAGTGAATGAATTCGTCGACAATACGTTGGGCGCTCACAGGGTCGTTTGCCGTGATGTTGTCGACAGTTTGGTCCGAAAAGACAATTCCCCAGCCAAAGGTGTCGTCGGGTTTATTTCGCTCAT
Organism: Halieaceae bacterium; assembly: GCA_902631395.1. GTDB lineage: Bacteria > Pseudomonadota > Gammaproteobacteria > Pseudomonadales > Halieaceae > Luminiphilus. Next base: position 2,257 of record CACOYM010000011.1, read on the forward strand.
AGACCTCAACTTCATGTTCAGGATTTTGAAGTTTGAGGCTGATCCCCAGATATAGTCCGGCCGGTCCCCCTCCAAGACAAATGACTTTCACTGCATTTTCTCCATAGAGACGTGACGCCTCAGACGTTTTATATCTAAAATATTTGGCTAGTATAAAAGAATCATTTTATGTTTAAAATATTTTTAAAGAGCATCGCCAAGTGGGTGATAGTGTATGAACGCTAAAGTTACTCAAGCGAATCTGGATCACGAATCTCGCATTGAACAGGACGACCATTATGCCGTCAGGCTGTGGTTGCGCTTGCTCACTTGCACCAATTTGATTGAGCGGCATCTGCGCAACCAGCTACGTACCCACTTCGATATCACGCTGCCCCGATTCGACCTGATGGCCCAGTTAGCGCGTGAACCGAGGGGGCTGACGATGGGAGACCTCTCTCAGCGGATGATGGTGTCGGGTGGCAATGTCTCGGGCATCGCGTCTCAACTGGAGGGAGAGGGCCTAATTAGCCGGAAGCCTGTCCCTGATAACCGTCGTGCGTTTTGCGTGACGCTTACTCGTGCGGGCCAGCAACGCTTTTCTGAAATGGCGGAAGCCCACGAAGCCTGGGTAGCTGAATGCTTAGGACAACTGAGCGGAGCTGACTGTGAGCAGATGATGTCAGTGCTGAAGCAAATCAAGACCGACCTCGCCAATTTCGAAAGCTAGCCTTATGTGGAAGCCGCCCGAGCGCATCAAATATCAGACCAGTGTGGAGGGATGGCCGACTGCAGAGGAGGCCGCCCGCAGTCGGCTCTATTCGCCGCTGTGCGCTACCAATCTTGATTTGGCACAACGCACTTGGGTCCCTGCGATGGTGCCTTGGCGGGCAAGTGATAACGGGGATGTAACTCAGGATGTGATCGACTGGTACGCGCGCTTCGCACAGGGCAAACCAGGCGCGATTGTGGTTGAGGCGACGGGCATCAGGGACATCCCCAGTGGCCCATTGCTGCGCATCTCGGATGACCGTTACGTTGCGGGACTGCGGCGGCTAACCGACGCTGTTCGTGAGGCCAGTGATGGTGAGACCCGATTGATGATCCAACTGATTGATTTCCTCACAATCCGCCGGCGTCCCCAGCCGGACGTTTTTTTTAATCGTTTTCTTAAGATAACGGCGGCACATCGGCAGCGGCTGGGTATGGAGCGGGAGAGCGAGCAAGCCATTAAGGCGCAACTTCTCACGTTGACTGATGCAGAGCTTGAGGACGTGTTGTCGCCGCGAGAGCTCGACGCCCTCCGGCAAGGCTACCGAGAGCGAGTCACCGACATGCACTTGTCGACGATTGTAGAGTTGCCCGCGACTTTGCCACCGCTCTTTAGTCAGGCGGCAACAAGGGCACAAGCGGCAGGGTTTGATGGCGTCGAGTTGCATTATGCTCACGCTTACACCATGGCGTCTTTCCTTTCCGCTACCAATACCCGTGCGGACGGCTACGGCGGCAGTCGAGAGCATCGCTGTCGACTGCCGCTAGAGGTCTATAAAGCTGTAAGGGCGGCGGTTGGTGATGATTACGCGGTCGGCTGTCGTTTTCTGAGTGACGAAATTATCTCGACCGGAAGTCATGTCGACGATGCCTGTTTTTTTGCTAGGGAATTTGCACTCGCGGGCATGGATTTTCTGAGCTTGTCTCGAGGGGGTAAATTCGACGATGCCAAGCAGCCTAAAATAGGTTGGGCAGCCTATCCATACACGGGGCAAAGCGGTTACGAATGTATGCCATCCTACGTCTCTGATCAGCGGGGTCCATGGGGAAGAAATATTGAGCCTGTGGCGCAGATCAGAGCAGCTATTCATTCCGCGGGAATGCGAACACCGATCATCTCGACGGGTGGGATTTATAGTTTTGATCAAGCGGAGACGCTACTCGCTGAGGATAAAGCGGACGTGGTGGGGCTCGCTCGGCAGGCGCTTGCAGACCCGGACTGGTTTCAAAAAGTGAGGCTTGGCCGTGGAAATGAGGTGCTGTTGTGTCGGTACAGCAACTACTGCGAGGGTTTGGATCAAAAGCATAAGCAGGTGACATGTGAATTATGGGATCGCGCTGCCCTGGATTCTTCTGACGCAGTATTGGCGACTGATGGAAAGCGGCGCCTAACTGCACCTCAGTGGAGCCCATAGGACCCGGCAGTTCGCCGACAATGCCGCTATTCCCGCGAGCGTGGCGTATCTCACTAAGAGGCAGAAAACGGTATTACCCAAATGGGTATGATGCGCAGGGAAGTATTAATGCACGATACGCGGCTGTGGATAGGTCAACCTCGCGTCGTCGGTGAAGCGCCACTAGATCCATGATGGAACAGTAGTAGCTTGTCATGGTTGCTGCCGACCACGGTCTATGGAGGGAGAGTAATGACTATTGATCTATCTGATTCGGACTTGTTCAAGACGTCCTCCTATGTAGGCGGCCAATGGATGCGGGACTCATCTAGGCAGCTCGCAGTGATGAACCCCGCTACGGGCGAAGTTATTGCCGAGGTAGCGACGATCGGCGCGGCCGGCATGCTCGCAGCCATTACTGCGGCCCACGATGCCATGCTGGCTTGGCGAGAGGTGCCAGCCAAAGTGCGGGCTCAGGTCTTGCGTCGCTGGTTTGATCTCATGATGGCGCATCAGGAAGATCTCGCCATAATAATGACTACCGAGCAAGGTAAAACGTTGGCGGAGAGTCGGGGTGAGGTTGCATACGGTGCGGCCTTCATGGAGTGGTTTGGTGAGCAGGCCAAGCGCATTGATGGTGATGTGATTCCAGCGCCCTCGAGCGATAAGCGGGTTGTGTGTATAAAGCAACCGGTAGGCGTTGTCGCTGCGATCACACCGTGGAATTTTCCCAATGCTATGATTGCGCGGAAGGCCGCGCCAGCCCTCGCCGCAGGTTGCAGCATTGTGATTAAGCCCGCTTCAGAGACGCCCCTGTCGGCGCTGGCGATGGCGGAACTCGCCGAGCGAGCGGGCGTGCCGGCAGGGGTGCTGAATGTCGTGGTGGGTGCATCCTCAGAGATCGGACCGGCGCTTACCGACAGTCCCTTGGTGCGCAAGCTCACTTTCACCGGCTCGACAGACGTGGGGCGACGATTGGAGCAGGCGTGTGCTGCGACGCTCAAGCGCACGTCCATGGAGTTGGGCGGTAACGCGCCTTTCATTGTGTTCGACGATGCGGATATAGATGCGGCAGTGCAAGGGGCACTGATCTCTAAATACCGTAACAGTGGCCAAACCTGTGTCTGCACCAATCGGATTTTGGTACAGGCCACCATTCATGATGTTTTTGTTGACAAGCTGGTCGCAGCCACAGCCGAGCTTAAAATGGGCAATGGCTTGGATGAGGGGGTGCAGCAAGGTCCGCTCGTCAATAAGAAGGCGGTGGAGGATGTGGATCGATTGGTGCGCTTATCGACTGAGGCAGGTGCGCGAGTCGCGCTCGGTGGCGCGCACTCCGATTTGGGTCCTTGTTACTACCAACCTACCGTACTGACTGGGATTACCTCAGAGATGGCGGTTTTCCGGAATGAAATTTTTGGACCGGTTGCTCCGGTCACATCGTTCGCCGATGAGGCGGAGGCGATAGCTCTGGCCAACGATACGGAATTTGGTCTCGCCTCTTATTTTTACACCCGTGATATTGGTCGGGTTTGGCGGGTGTCCGAAGCTTTAGACTACGGCATGGTCGGCGTCAACGAGGGCATTATTTCTAATGAGATGGCGCCTTTTGGCGGTGTGAAGGCGTCAGGATCAGGGCGAGAAGGCTCCAAATACGGCATCGATGACTATCTCGAGATCAAGTACATCCTGATGGGGGGTCTCGATCGGTAGCGGAGGATATCCAGACATGCTGAGAAAATTAAACAGATTGACGGTGATGTCGGATTCAATGTGTCCGGCTCGTAAGGTGTATTTATGACCATGGACACAGGTAATTTTCGGCAGGCGCTCGGGCGGTTCGCAACGGGTGTTTGCCTCGTGACCGTGAACGACCCTGAGTTGGGGCCGCTTGCGACCACCGTAAATTCTTTCTCTTCTGTATCTCTTGACCCGCCTCTGGTGTTGTGGAGTATCCAGAATTGCTCGGATCATCTTGCGGTTTACACGGAGTGCGAACATTTTGGGATCAGCGTGCTGAGTGCTTCCCAGGAAGCACTCTCTGGTCGATACGCGAAGCGAGGGGGACACAATGTGCAAGCTGAGCAATTCACCACCGGGTCTCAGGGTGAGCCGCGGCTGGTCGATGCCTTGGCCCACTTCAGTTGCGCGCCCTATTCCGTGCATCCCGGCGGCGATCATCAAATCATCGTCGGTGAAGTTCTGCAGTTTGAGTTGGGCAAGGGAGAGCCCCTGATTTTCTCCAGCGGGGCCTATCGAGTGCTGTCCTGATCAGCTGTGGGAGATCACATGCCGTTCATGAAGGTGTCGTGATCAATTAACCCGCTATTTCTAACGCTGCGCAACGCCGCCGCATAAGCAAGCAGCAAATCGAGCGCGTAGCGACTTCTCTCCGCGAAAGCATCATGGTTTGGGGTATCGTTTTGAGTACTATCTTCGTTGCAGATGGCTTTGACGTCTCGCGCGATCAGTTGCTCAGGGAGCCAGCAGAGGCGGTTATTTTTGTAACTGCTCATCCGAAGCTCGGAGATCACGTAGGCGCCGCCTTCTCCTGCTGAGACAGCGCAGGGAAGAGCTGGCTTGTGAGAAAGCTCGCCGGTAGCGGCCCACAACAGGAAAAAGTTTTTCAGCGCCGCGGGGACCATGCCGTGCCATTCTGGTGCAATGACGACAAAACCGTCAGATTGGTCCAGCGCTGTTTTTAAGTCGGGGATCGCTGACCACTGGGACCCTTGACTCCAGATATCTTCATCCCATAAAGGAAGTGGTGACCTGCCAAGATCTAGCACCCAGGTGGCTACGCCGTCTCTGGCATCGAGTTGTGCCGAGAGAAAGCGGCCCACCTTGGCGCTTTGGGAGTCCTTGCGATGACTCCCCGTGACGATACCGATCTTCATGCTGTGGCTACTCAGTCGGCGAGGGTACCGTTAAACAATGCCAGGGTGCGCTCCTTTGCCGTGGCTGCGGCGGATGCGTCATAAGAGCCCCGTTGATCACAGTTGAAGCCATGATCCGCAGCATAGACATGCACTGGCAGATCCGGCTGCTTTTCTTGAAAGGCGGCCACGGAGTCCATAGGAATATGCGCGTCTTGCTCACCAAAGTGGAGTATTATCGGGCAGGAAGGTGTCATATCCGCGTTATCTGGGATGCCGCCGCCGTAATAGGCGGATGCTGCCGAAACCTGATTCAGCTTGCAGCTCGATAGCCAAGTCAGCAGGCCCCCGAAGCAGTACCCCACCACACCGACCTTCCCGTGATTCGCAGCGGCGTCAATGGTTGCTTGCAGGTCTGCCAAAGTCTGGCTCATGTCTAGCTTTTGAAACGCGAGCTCGATGCCGGCTGTCATGTCGTCTTCGGTGTAGCCCAACTGTACATCCCGTTCTAGGCGGTCAAAAATGGCGGGAGCAATCGCATAAAAGCCTGCCTCAGCGTAGCTATCCACTACTGATCGAATATGCGAGTTGACGCCAAAGATCTCTTGGATTACTACGACAGCGCCTTTTGAAGCGTCCGAGGGACTCGCCTCATAGGCGCCGAGTTCAAATCCATCTGCACAGGTAATGGTCGTGCTGGGCATAGCTGTCTCCTGTATTTGTCCCTTACGGAACGTTGATATCGAGGGTTGGACATTGTGACCAAAGTCAGCCCCGAATGAAAACCCCATGCCAATCGCGCCACCCTGGCCGTAGCATTTGATGTCGTCACTGGAGCACTTAGTCCTGGTTGCCAGAGTTCGGTTTCTAAGATCCGGACCAGCCCCTACAATTGCAAGCCGTTGCGATGGCAAGAGATGAGGTGTTTGCCACGGCGGTCGCGTAAGCTATCACCATCATCGCCAATCTCCATGCTCGAGAACGCTAACATGCCTGATTCGGATACATTCATCTCGCCCGCACAGCTCGCTTCGCAGCTGTCGAGGTCCGATATCAGTATTGTTGACGCTTCTTGGTATTTGCCGGCGGAGGGCCGCGAGCCCAAGGCTGAGTTTCTCGCTAGCCGCATTCCCAGCGCCCAATTTTTTGATATCGAGACCGTGGCGGATCGGGCCCACTCTTGCCCCCACATGCTGCCCAGCGAATCGGTGTTCACGGACTGTGTTCAGGCCCTCGGTATCAGTGGAAATAGCCAGGTAGTGGTTTACGACAGCAAGGGCCTGTTTTCCGCCGCACGCGCCTGGTGGATGTTCCGCGTATTTGGGCATGACAGGGTAAAGATCCTCGAGGGCGGGCTGCCGGGTTGGGTCACCGCAGGCTGTGACACGGAACAGGGCGCGCCGTTCGCAGTGAAGCCCGGTGAGGGGTTTGTCGCTGTTCGTCAGCCTGCTTGGCTGGTAGACCTCGAAGGGGTTAAAGCTGCGCTGTCATCCGGGAGTCACATTGTGGTCGACGCGCGTTCACCCTCTCGGTTTACCGGCGAAGAGGCGGAGTTGCTACCGGGCGTGCGCCCAGGACATATCCCAGGCTCGAAAAATTTGCACTACGGCCAGGTCCTGAGTGGCGATCCCGCGAAGCTGAAACCACTGCCAAAATTGGAGGCGTTGTTTGACGGCGTCGGGGCTGGTGACGGTGCGCGGGTGGTGACGACCTGTGGGTCCGGCATTTCCGCCTGCTTGTTGGCGGTCGCCCTGCATGAACTCGGGCGTTCTCCTGTTGCGGTGTACGACGGATCCTGGGCCGAGTGGGGTGCCCGACCGGATTGTCCCGTTGGGAGGGGGTGAGAAGCATGTCGCTCTCTGTTATCTTCCGCCGCGTTGAATATTACGCTTAGGCCATGACCAACCTCTATTTAATCGGCAACTGGAAGCAACACGGCAGTCGGGCAGCAATACAGGCCTTCTCGGAACAGTGGTCCTCCGACGCCAATTCTCGGTTACGCATTGCTATCGCGCCCCCATTTCCTTATCTGCAGGTCTTGGACAAGGCGTTACCTGACTGTGAGTTGGCGGCACAGGACTGCTCGATTCACGCACAGGGGGCGCATACAGGCGAGGTGTCTGCCGATATGTTGGCGGACCTCGGCTGCCAGTTTGTGCTTGTCGGGCACTCCGAGCGGCGTCAGTATCACGACGAGACGGATGAACTGATCGCCGAGAAGTTGGCGGCGGCTCAGTCGGCGGGCGTGACGCCCGTCCTTTGTGTGGGAGAGCAGCTGACTGCCCGGGGGGCGGGGGAGCAGTATGATGTGGTGCGCGCGCAACTGCGATCTGCTCTGGCGAAGTCTCAACCAAACCTATTAATTGCTTATGAGCCTGTCTGGGCTATCGGCACGGGCCTGACGGCGACGCCGGATCAGGCGAATGATATGCACGCCATGATAAGGCAAGAATTGGAATCCCTGCTGGGAGCGTCGCACTCTACGCCGATTCTTTATGGTGGCAGTGTTAACGCAGAGAATGCCGATGCGCTGTTTGCCTGCCCGCACGTCGATGGTGCGCTGGTAGGTGGTGCTTCCCTGGACGCGGCTACCTTTATCGCGATTGCGCAGTCCGCGTCGAATAACCTGAGTCACTGAAATGTCCATTGACCCCAATACGCCGGTTTTGCTCGGCGCAGGTCAGTTCACCGAACGTCTCGACGACCAATTTGAAGGATTAATGCCCGAGGATCTGGCGGCGCGCGCGTGTGAAGCCGCAATGGCCGATACCGCCGCAGCGGAGTTGTTGAGTCCTTTGATCGATCGTCTCGCTTGCGTCAGGTTGTTCGCCCACTCCGTGCCGGATTTCATCGTGCCCGCTATTGCTCCTTTTGGACGTAGCAGCAGCCCGCCTCTGTCGATCCTTAGCCGGCTCACACTGCCGAATGCCTCAGCGATCTACTCACGAGCGTGCGGTGACGAGCCGCAGCGGTTGGTCTTCGAGCTGGGTAATGCGTTGGCGCGAGGTAAAATAAATGGCGCGATCATCTGTGGTGCTGAGGCGCTGGCCACTTCCCGTCAGTTGCAGCGACAGGGTCTGTCGGCGGACTGGAGCGACGAGCCGGACGGTGAAACCGACGATCGTGGTGCCTGCACTGAGCTGCTTTTCGATGCGGAGCTAAATCGGCACGGGGCATGGAATCCTGTCGATATCTATCCATTACTAGAGCAGGTGAGACGGGGTGAGCTCGGATTCAGTAAATCGGCTTATCGGGCACAGTTAGCAGAACTAATGGTGCGTTTCTCCAGCGTCGCGGCGGCCAACCCTTATGCCATGTTTGGCGATGCCATGACAGCGGCTGAAATAGGCGAGGAGTCGAGCGAAAACCGCCTAATGGGCGACCCACACCTGAAATCAATGGTGGCGAAAGATGGCGTGAATCAGGCCTCGGCGCTTGTGCTCACCCGTTGGGAGACGGCGCAATCTCTCGGGGTCGCGGATAGGGCGATTTTCCTCCACGGTCACGGGACCGGCTCCGAGCCGCAAGTCCTGAACCGGCGCTCCATCGGGGAATCAGAGGCGATGTCGGCAGCCTATCGAGACGCATTGGCGGTGGCGAGGATTGAAGCTGAGCAAATTGGTGCGGCTGATCTGTATTCCTGTTTTCCGATTGCTGTATGGGTGGCGATGGATGCCCTGGGTATGAGCCTCGATGATCCAAGACCGCTGACGTTAACGGGTGGTTTACCATTTTTTGGTGGGCCGGGTAACAACTACTCGACCCATGGGATTGTCGAGGTGGTGCATTGGTTGAGGGCACAATCTGAGCCCTCATATGGTGTCGTAGGTGCCAACGGCGGCTATCTTTCCAAGCATGCGGTGGGCGTGTATGCCAATATTCCCGCCGAGTTTCCTGCGGCGGTTCCCGAGTTCAAGGCTTCTGAGGTTGTCTCTGTTGTCTCGGACCCGGAACCTGATGGGGTGATTGAAAGCTATACCGTTCAGCCGCGTAAAGGCAGCACAACGGCGGTTGTTGTGGGTCGGCAAGTGTCTGACGGTCGCCGTTGGGTGGGAGTAGCTGATCCGAACGATGCCGCGCTGCTTGCGTGGTTTCAAAAGGCCGACCCACTAGGTGAAAAAGTTATGGTGTCAGTAGGCGAGCGCAACATTGTACGCCGGCGGACCCAATGAACAAAAATTAATGTGAGTGAGTAATAGGAGTTAACACATGGATATCAACGGAAAAGTTGCAGTGGTTACGGGCGGTGCTTCAGGCATTGGTCAGGCGGTTACTCGCCGTGTCGCAGCAGCCGGCGGCAAAGTCGTGATCTTCGACCTGAATGAGGAGGCCGGGCAGGCAATGGTGGCCGAGCTGGGTGCAGAAAACTGCGTATTCGCGAAGGTCAACGTTGCAGATGAAGACTCAGCGAGCGCGGGTATCTCGGAAGCAGTCGCAGCGTTTGGCACCATCCACATCAATGTGAACTGCGCTGGTATTGGCAACGCGGCCAAGACACTGGGGCGCGACGGGCCCTTTCCTATGGATGTCTGGAGCAAGGTCATCGCAGTCAACTTGACCGGGACCTTCAACGTGTTGCGTTTGTGTGCGGAGGTGATGTCCAAGCATGACCCCGTCACAGAGGACGGAGCGCGAGGCGTGATCATCAACACCGCCTCGGTCGCTGCATATGAGGGCCAGATGGGGCAAGCCGCCTACAGCGCGAGTAAGGGTGGCATCGTGGGAATGACACTGCCTATTGCGCGCGACCTGTCGACCGTGGGTATTCGGGTTAATACAATCGTCCCGGGCCTGATAAACACCCCTCTGTTTAACGGGTTGACGCCCGAGTTTGTGGAGTCACTATCTCAGTCGGTACTTTATCCGAAGCGTTTGGGGCGCCCTGAGGAAATCGCGCAACTGGCTACATCGATTATTGACAACGATTACATCAACGGCGAGTGCATCCGCATGGATGGCGGCATCCGCATGCAGCCACGTTAAGAGGGGCAACATTATGACGACAGAAGCAACAGTATTGACTGATGAGGCCGACGGTGTCCTCATCATAACGATTAATCGCCCTGAGGCCAAAAATGCGGTGAACTTAGCGGTGGCTCAGGGCGTCGCGGAGGCACTTGAACGCCTTGACAATGATGATTCACTCCGGGTGGGCGTGCTTACCGGTGCGGGCGGCACATTCTGCGCCGGCATGGATCTTAAAGCCTTCGTTACGGGCGAGTTTCCCCAAATTGAAGGGCGGGGTTTCGGCGGTATGACTGAGCGTTCTGCCGACAAGCCACTGATCGCCGCGGTAGAAGGCTACGCGCTTGCAGGTGGTTGCGAGCTGGCGATCTCTTGTGACCTGATTGTGGCGGCTGAAAACGCCAAATTTGGTATCCCGGAAGTGAAGCGTGGGCTGGTGGCTGCAGCGGGTGGGCTTGTCAGGCTGCCGTCGCAAATTCCTTATCGCGTCGCGATGGAGCTTGCACTGACCGGTGAATTTATGGGCGCAGATCGCGCGCTGGCGATGGGTTTGATCAATAAATTGACCGAGGCCGGTAATGCACTGGTGACGGCCAAAACTTTGGCGCAGCGGATCGCCGAGAACGGACCGATGGCGGTAAAAGTGAGCAAGACGATTATCAAAGCGTCTAGAGATTGGGGCGAAGATGAGGCCTGGTCGAAGCAACATGCGTTAACGCAGCCGGTCTTCACTAGCGAGGATGCGATTGAGGGCGCCACGGCTTTCGCCGAGAAGCGTAAGCCGGAATGGAAGGGTCGCTAGGGATTGCAATTGCACTCTGATCTGGTCAGTCTCGGTTCCAGACTCGACCTGATCTGACTTGAGGCGTTGAGATGCGTGACGGCGATCTCAGTGTAATTCGTAAAATAGCCGCGCACGACCTGATGCAGGTATACGTGCGCCTAGCTCTCCTAATGGCTGTTGTTTGGTTTTCTGTTCAAACTTTCGCGCCGTTTCTGGCTCTTATGCTTTGGTCAGTGATCCTCGCTATATCGCTTTTCCCCCTCAATCAGTGGTTGTCAGCTCATCTTCACTTGAGTGAAGGCACTGCAGCGATTGTCTTTATCGTCATCGCTGCGCTCATCGTGGGGGGGCCTATGATCGCATTGGGCGTCTCATTGGCGGACCATGCCAGAGACTGGATGACTATCCTGAATGAGCAGAGTTTTCAGATTCCAGAGGCGAAACCTGAAGTAGCAGATTGGCCTGTTATCGGACCGGCATTGTTCGACCTTTGGGCTCGCGCACACGAGGATTTGATGTCAGCGGCACAAATGATACGGCCCCAACTGATCTCAGGTGGGCGCATGGTGCTAGGTGCAGCGGCCAATACACTGCTGGTGCTGCTCTTATTTTTTGTTGCGCTGCTGGTTGCAGGATTCATGATGGCCCATGCCGCGCGTGGGACAGTCCTTACTCGGCAGTTGCTAGGAACTCTCGCCAGTCATGAAAGAGGCGATGAAATTCAAGCACTGATAGTTGCTACCGTTCGCTCTGTTTCGAACGGCGTGGTTGGCGTGGCGTTTCTTCAGGCGTTGGCGCTCGGTCTGGGTTTTCTTGCGCTAGACGTTCCTGCGGCAGGCGTCTTGGCATTGCTGGTTTTGTTCTTAGGTGTCTTACAGCTGCCATCCTCTTTGGTAGTGTTGCCGGCTATTGCTTGGGTTTGGTTGTCGGGTGATGGCGGGAATCTAGGGAACACCGTGGGCACGGCTTACCTGCTTTTGGCAGGTTTAGGGGACGGGCTATTGAAACCCTATCTGCTGGGCAAGGGCGTTGATACCCCTGTGCCGGTTGTACTGATAGGTGCCCTGGGAGGCATGGCCGCCGAGGGCCTGGTTGGGCTTTTTGTCGGTGCAGTGATGCTCTCCGTGGGGTACAGGTTGCTAATGAGTTGGGTTGAGCAAAGCGTTGCTGAACACGAGGCATTGGAGAAGTCAGGGGCCGCGCCAGATCCCTAACGCGTCCGGCCGCCTCTGTGAGGCTTGTGGTCTGCAACTTGTTCCATCTCGTATTCCTGACTCGCAAGTATTGGTTTTTTTATTGATGTACACGTTTTTTCGACGCGTAGCGGTGGGTTTTTTATTTTTGTTCCTGGTGGCGTGTAAGCTCCCTGAGCAGTTTATCGGCCCTAGCCTAGCCGTTGAGACGACCAGCGGCCATGTTGTCGGCGACTCCGGCCCTGAGGGCTCGATGGTCTATCGCGATGTTGCATATGCACAGCCTCCAATCGCGGAGCGTCGTTGGGCGCCGCCGTCACCTCTCAAAACGCCTGATCGCAGGATTACCACATTTAGCGAACCAGTTATGTGCCCGCAGCCTCAAAGCATGGCCTCTGGGGACGTCGTAGGCGAATATTTAGGCAGTGAAGACTGCTTGTATCTAGATATCTACACGCCGGGACCTTCGAATTCTGCGGACCCGCTTCCTGTGATGCTCTGGATACACGGCGGCAGTAACTTGACGGGACATAAGGGGACTTACGATTTCTCGCGTCTGGCGGCGCGCCAGCAGGTCGTGGTCGTTGTCATAAACTACCGACTGGGGCCTCTCGGCTGGTTTGTGCATCCAGCCCTGAACGGCACGGATCCTGATGAAAAACCTGTCGCCAATTTTGGGACGCTCGATATCATCGAAGCGCTCCGTTGGACTCAGCAAAATATCCGTGGTTTCCGCGGTGATCCGAACAACGTCACCGTATTTGGTGAGAGTGCCGGTGGTCGAAACGTGTTTAGTTTGTTGGCGTCCCCATTAGCTGGAGGCTTGTTCCATCGCGCGATCGCTCAGTCAGGCCATGTCAGAAGCGTGGGCATGGATGAGGCCTATAATTTTGAACGCCAATACCCGATGGTGGACAGAGGTAGCTGGGAGGTTGTCGCAGCGCTGGGCTTAGACTCAGCAAATACGTCTGCTGCAAATTTGCGCGATGTGCCCGCGCACGAATTGCTACGTGCTTACTTCGGGCTAGAGGAAGATCACATACAGCCATTGGTCATTCGTGACGGGGTTGTGATCCCGAGAGAAGGTATCCTCACAGCGCTCGCCAATCCGCGATACGCGAAAGGCGTGCCTGTCATGGCAGGCACTACCCGGGACGAAATAACGCTTTGGCTGGGTCTGAGCCATTACTTTGTCGACGTGACCTACCCGCTGACACGCTTCCTGCCCGCTAAGCTTCGCATCAAGGACGCTGACCAATATGCGTTCTGGGTCGATATGCGCTCGAGGGGATGGAAATTGGGTGCAGTTGATGAGCCTTTTGCCGCCATGAGCCAAGCAGGTTATGACGAGTTATATGCTTACCGCTATGACTGGGACGAGCAAGCTGACAACTACTTCGTGCCCTTCTCAAAGATATTGGGCGCATCTCATGCTAGTGAAATTGCATTCGTGATGGGCGCACCGATGTATGGGGAGATCGGTGATTACATGTATCCCGATACGGACTCTGCCCGTGAGATGACCGAAATAATGATGTCGGCCTGGGGAAGCTTTGCCTACACTGGCAATCCCCAAATCGCAGGCGGTCCAACTTGGCCACGATACAATTCGACTAGCCCAGCGTTTATGCGGCTAGATGTTGGGGATGCCCTCGCAATGAGTGACGACGTCACAAACCGCAACGAGTTGCTGGAGCGCGTGGCTGATTCGTTGGTCTTGACGGCGCTGGAGCAATGTCTGCTGGTCTGGGAATTGGTTACGGCGGTTGGTATGCCTGACTACTCGGCATATGTGGCATGGAAGCAGGGCCAATGCGCTGAGATCGATGCTGCGGGGGAGAAGCGCCGAATACGTGAGGCGCTTGAGGCAGAGCACGGCAGCGTCTATTTTTCCGGGTAACGCGCAATAAAATGTGATGGGCGAATGAATCGAGTGCTGGCTATCGCGGGGAGCTCTGGCAGCGGCAAATCAACGCTGGCTGGGGAGCTCAGGTCATTGCTAGGCCCGCATTGCGTCGCGGTGTTGCCGGTTGATGCCTATTACCACGACTTATCGTATCTGCCTCATAAGGACCGGGAAGCAGTCAATTTCGATCACCCTGATGCGGTGGATCTTGATCTTTTCGCGCACCATGTTGCCCAGCTCCGCGAGGGTAAGTCGATCGCGCGTCCGACCTATGACTTCATCACTCATTGTCGACTTCCGGAAACGCAGATTGTCGAACCACGAGACTGGATACTGGCCGAGGGTATACTGGTTGCGGCTACGGCGCTCCTAAGGACTACTTATAATTACTTGGTGTTTATCGATACGCCTCAGGGTCTGAGATGGCAGAGGCGGTTGGAGCGAGATAAGCGCGAGAGAGGTCGGGACAATTCTTCGATCGAGAGTTTTTGGGTGCGTGCTGAGGAGACTTTCCAAGAATGGGGCAGAGCTGCCTTTTTCGAGGCGGACGTAGTAATTGATGGTTCGCAGTCGCCACGCAAAATGATGAACGATTTGCTGACTAAGGTGGCTCTCGACTAAGGGCTTACCGCCACGCTCTGTAATCTGGACGCACACCGGCAACATCACTTGGTGTCTCGGGCATCACTGCTCTCGCTGCTTTGCGACCCATTTGAAATGTTTCGCCAATGTCTCATCTTCTCGCAGCCGCTCAAGTGAGTTGAGTTCCCTCGCAAGCTTCATTTCGTCGTACTCACGATGGATCCCGCGGTGGCATAGTCGACACACGCGGATACCGGCCTGAAGCGTCTCTTTTGAGAAGTGCCGCTTGAAGTGCTCCCGCCTGTGTACCTTCCTCGGGATTAGATGATGAAAGGTGAGTGGAACAGCGCGCTGACAGCAGGCGCAGCACTCGTTTGTTGCTTGCCTCAGCTGGATGACGCCGGCAGTGCCGCCTCAATTGCCGCTCGAATTTCTTCGCTATTTGGCTTGTCGCCGCTGGAGAAGTGGCCAAGGATCTCGCCGGTCGATGACACAACATACTTGTTGAAATTCCAACGCGGATAACCCGCTGCTTCACCGAGACCCCTGAATACCGGATTGGCGTCGCTGCCTCTGACGGAGGAGGTTGCGATAACAGGAAAGCTCACCTCGTATTTTTCAAAGCAGACTTCTGCGGCGTCCCCTTCATCGTTGTCTTCTTGGAAGAAATCATCACTGGAGAACCCAAGCACGACGAGTCCTTTGTCTAGGTATGCCTCATGCAATTGCTCCAGACCCTGAAACTGTCGTGTGTACCCGCAGTAGCTCGCTGTATTCACGATCAGCAGTGCTTTGCCCTCATACGCCTCACAAAATTGAATTGTGTCGGTAGACGCAAGTTGGCGCATCGAATGGTTGAGAAAATCTGGACAAGAAGCAGACACAGCACCTGAAAGCGTGGTGGCGAGGACGGTGCTGAGCAGGAAAAAACGTGGCATCGGGTAAAAATCTCCTTGATTGCCACTGTATACGTAGCTGGGGCTCTAACAGATGGGCAATCTCATGCCTTGGCAAGCTGTATTGGCTGCTGGACGGCATAGCGTCATTTACCGAAAAGGGCAGTCTCGAGGAATGCGGAGACAGTATTGCGCGTCCATTCGGGATGGCATGGGTGAGCCGCCACATGGGACCCCCATTCCTTTCTCCCATCAAGACATCGCGCATCGTGGTCAATCTCGGGCACTTTTTTCAACGTTACAAAGGGGTTCTCTCTCGCGAATCGAGCCGCGTAGGGTGAGCGGGTAATAGGGTCATCCCAGTCTTGTATCAACAATATGGGGAGCTTCAGCTGGGTTCCCAGAGCCAGCGGACTCTGCGCGCCATGCGGCAACTGATATTGTTTTACCGCCGCTAACGCGGCGACTGTAAAAAAAGTAGCAGGAATGCCCGTGGTGACGCCTGCACCCTGTTTCAGGCTGTCCATTACATCCAGTTGGGGGTCAAGTAATATCACAGCGTCGGTCTCTAGCCCGTTGCTAATCGCATGTACAACGGCGCTGCCACCCATTGATGCGCCGAGTGCGATTCTCGGTAGATCACTAGAGTGATGTTGATCCAGCCAAGCTGCCGCTGCAATCACGTCAGGCCATTCCGCAGCGCCCATGCGCAGAGTGCCATTAGTGATGGCCGAGTTGCCATGGTTGCGGAGGTCCATGGTTATTACTGATATCTCCAGTTCATTAAGCGTTCGATAGAAATCCAGCGAACTGACGAACTCAGAGGTACGGTTGGAGCCAGCGCCGTGCACAAATATGAGCTCGGCGCGAGGAGATTTTGCTGGAATCCACCACCCCTCTAGTACCAATCCCTCGCTGAGAATCCGGATAGTTTCGAAAACGAGTCCACGACTGCTGGGGTCCTCGTTGACGCGATAAGGAGTGGTTCCGACGAGGTAGGGTGGTGCCACAAGTATCGATAGCAGCGCCCACGCAAAACCCCCTACGGATATGCCAGCTAACCATTTCGTCATGCGCGGATCCTGCGGTGTTTAGGTCAGGCAGAGAGAATGCGGCGCAGCCAGCCGTCTTTATGCTTTCGTTGTTCACGCAACAATAAAAGCTTGCTGATTTCGGTCTCTATGGCCCTCGCAAACTTACGCCTCAGCGTGCTTAGCTGGCGAGCCGAAAGTGTCTGACTTCTGTACGCACTGAGATCGATGGGTTTGCCTATCGAGAAATAGGTGCTTTTCGGTTTTGGTAATGGGCCGCCCAGCATGCCGGTGGGAACAGGCGGCACCAGATCGCTCCTTAGATCGGCGGGTAAAATGCCTTTTTTGGTCAGCCACCGGATCAGCGCCGAATTTACCAGCGTCTTAGATGAAACTGCATGGTCGTAATATTCATCTGGACCAACTGAGGCGAGGGGCACAACGGTGTAGCCTGCGGCCGCTGCCAGCTTCACAAAACCATAGCGCTGCTTCCATTGCAGCTCATAACGCGCTTCAGGCGTTTTGATGGACTCATAAGCGCCACCCGGGTAAAGCAAGAGATCATCACCCCGGGCCATAAGTCGCTCAACGACGGGTGCCTCACCTGACACGCCACCCATGGCATGAGCAACGGTCGCATAATACGGGTTAGCGAATAGCGACTTATCCCCTAACGCCTTAATGTATCGTCCATGATCGTAATACAAGTAAAGATGGAAGAGCACGGCATCAAGGGCCATAAATGCATGGTTGCCGATAAATAGCGCCGGCGTTTCGGGTAAATTTTCAAGGCCAACGAAGCAAGGTTTAAACCAGGCTCTGGTCAGAGCTGCAGCCGCCGCGACCTGAGGTCCTACGGGCACACTGAATTGCGATACGTACCTGACGTAAGCATCTGGCTCCTCTTTTGGGCAGGGCGCTCGATTTAGCATAGTCATTGCTCTGTTTGACGCGGGCGAGCTTAGCAAAACTTGGCTAATATTTTAGTGGCACTTTTTCTGCCGCCCATGTCTTTCATTGAGAGCACCATGCCCCAATTCATTATTAAGCATTGGCTATTACTTGCTTATCTAGTCATCGTATGGGGTTTTGCCTTCGCGTTAATTGCGGTGGCGCTCGCATCTTTTCACCCAATTTTCATTGTTTGGGGTCGGCTGTGGATGGGTGCTCTCATCATGTGGTGCGTGTGGCGGTATCGAGCTGCAGATTGGCTGATGGGCCGCGAGTGGATACTGCGACTGGCGGTACTGAGTTTCACGGGTAATATTATTCCTTTTTCGCTGATTGCATGGGCCGAGCAAACTGTCCCCTCCGCCGAGGTGGGCATACTTATGGCGCTGATGCCTATCGCTACGTTGCTTTTGGCGCATTGGTTACTTGAACATGAGCCGCTAACGTGGCGGCGATTTTGTGGGGTTGTCACTGGCTTTGTAGGTGTCGGGTTGTTGGTAGGAGAAGACCTCTTGGCAGATTCGGCGAGAGGGCAGTTGCCCGGGCAAATCGCGGTCCTAGGGGCCACTCTAAGCTATGCCTTTAACGGGGTGTATGCTAAGCGGCTTCCAGCATCTGATCCCGTTGCGCTGTCCTTGGGAAGTCTATTGGTCGGCGCAGTAATCCTTTCCGCGCCTGCTATGTTTCTGCAACTCGATGGTTACGGACTGGCACCCACTGTTGAGGCGATAAGAGCACTACTGGTTCTGGGTGTTCTTGCAACGGGCGTGGCGACATGGTGCTACTTCGTTGTAGTGACCGAACGCGGGCCGACTTTTCTGTCGACTATTAATTACCTGATTCCAGCTGTGGCTTTTGCCGCTGGCACTATATTTCTGGCCGAGCCATGGGGGTGGGAGCATCTGCTTGCGCTCGGTCTCATTTTATCCGGGGTTGCGCTTATACAGGTGCGGAGAACCTGACAAACTCGACCGCGGGCCGAGACCGAACGACTTACCCCAGCTCGAAACGCTCTCTCAAAAAGTGTGCTACGCCGTCTTCATCATGGTGCCCAATGACCCTATCAGCAGCCTCTAGTATCCGCGAATCGGCGTTTGCCGGCGCATAGCACTCGCTTGCGGAGTGGAACATACTCAAATCATTGTCTCCATCGCCGAACGCGATTACGTGCTCTATCTCGAGCTCTGACCGTAAGTGGTTGATCGCATTACCTTTGCTTCCCATACTGTGGTGAATATCGATCCAGTGCAAAGCAGGTTCCTTGGTGGCCTGCTCACACATCTCACGTTCGTGGACGGCGATACCAGAGTACGCAACAAGGTGGTCTTCATCGGCGATGCTGGCTTGGACACGCTCCACCGCCTGGGCGCCCCCCAGAGAAAAGACGTTAATGACGCTAATGTCGTCTGGCATCTCGGTAAGCGGAGCAAGCGGAAGATGCCGCTCAGCCTCAAATAGGTCAACCAGCTTGTGCTCGCTGCGACTCTTGAGCGGGCCGTGAAACAGCACGTGCTGTTGAACGGGCTGCAAAGCGAATACGAAGGGCGTAAGCTCATTTAGCGTGAAGGCGGCCAGCACATGCCACATCTCCTCACGTGTCAGCAGATGATAGTGAGAGTATCTTTCCTCTGCCGGCGACCAGATAATCGCACCATTCTTGAGGATCATCGGTAACGTGAAGTGATGATCTCTCAGCGGCGGCTCAGCTGCCTGCAAGGTTCTGCCAGTCGCGACGGTGTAAGAAATGTTGCGGGTCCGCATCATTGAGAGCGTATCGGCAGTGTAAGGCGAAACTCTGGACGTTTTATCCAGTAGCGTTCCGTCTAGGTCAAAGACCACCAGCGTCACATTATCGCTCCATGAGCGTGCTCTTGCCGCACTGATCAGCCCCGATCAGTGCTTGGTGACACCAAGGTCAGAAACCAGCGACTCTCTGATCGCTTGCGGAGCCTCGTAGCGCTGGCCTTCAGTTCCATCTAAGCCTCCTTGAGGTATTCGTTAACAAAGGTTTGTTCCCAACTGGGGCGACGAAATCGCCCATGAGCAACATACCAACGTGAGGGCATTTTGGCCTCTCAAAAAGATAAAAAAAATTATCGAAAAAAACGATTCATGTAATTTTCCCTCTCGTTGATCTGGCAGGGCACATGCGAAAACCTACTTTGAAGCAATTCCGCTGCCTTTGCGTGGTGGCAGGACATCAGCACTTTGGTCAAGCGGCCAGCGCTAGTCACTTGAGCCAATGCCCGCTCAGTGCGGGCATTGATGAGCCAGAGGATGCGCTGGGTGTGAGTCTGGTGGAGCGCAATAACTGTCGTGTGTATCTGTCGCTGTTGGGTGCGGAAGTCGTCAAAAGGGCGCGGGTTCTGCTCGTTGACGTGCAGGGCATGGTCTCACTGTGCTGGGACTGAAGCACCTTTTTGAGGGGCGGATACGGATTGGAGTGATTCCGAATGTGGCACCTTGTCTACTTACCGATCTGCTTGACCTGGTACTTGCACTTCACCCTGCTTTTAAGCTCCTTATTCGAGAGGATCTCAGTCAGCCTTCGGTCGACAGTTTGCTCGCAGGGGAGCTCGGCATATTGCTCTTGGCGCTGCCTTTTCCGGCGGACCATTTGAAACCATGCCACTCTTTGAGGACGACTTTTTCCTTGCATGTCCGGGCAGTCACGCGCTGACGAATCGCACGCCTCTGAAAAGTGCGGATTTGAGGGGAGAGTCGCTGCTAACCATTAAAGAGGGTCACTGCCTGCGCGATCACGTGTTTCTGGCCTGTTCTCGGATATCCCTAGGAATATCCAGTGCGGCGCCACAGTGTCTGCAAAACTGCGCATCGACACTGTGGCCCTCTTTGGCACACACCGGACAGTTCCAAAGAAGTCTTAGCGGAGCCTCCTGCCTCTGGTTGATTCGCTCCCAAAGTTCTCTCGTGATAATAGCGGTGGGTACCGCGATAATGCTGTAACCAACTAGCATGCCGAAGCTGGCGACGAAACGTCCGGCAGGTGTCTGCGGCACTAAGTCGCCGTAGCCTACCGTAGTGATGGTCACAACCGCCCAGTAAACGCTCTTAGGAATGCTCTCAAACCCACTGTTTGGCCCCTCAATCACGTACATGATGCAGGCGAATACGATCACTACGAGCATTACCATGATGAGAAATACAAAGATCGACCGACCAGTATTTTTAAGGGCGCTCAGGATTTCGTTTAGCTCGGTAAACAGTGTCATGAGCCTCAGAATTCGAAATACCCGGACTACCCGCAGCAGACGGACAACGACCAAAGGTGCAGCCTCTGGCACAAAAATAGCGATGTAGGTTGGCAAAATCGCTAAAAGGTCGATCACTCCCCAGAAGCTAAATACATAAGCTCGCCTTTGTTGGGTACACCAGACTCGAGTTATATACTCGACGGTGAAAATTCCGGTGAAGAAGATTTCGCATCGCCACAGGATCATTTCGTATTCAACATGCAAGCTAGGCACGGAATCGATGATGACGGCAGTGACGCTACTCAGTATCAAAAAGAGTAGAGTAATATCAAAGTTCCTACCCGCGGTGGTGCTGGTTCCGAAGATGATCACTTCTAGCCGGTGGCGCCAACCGTGTTCAGTCGTGGCGGGATTATTCTCGATGGCGGGATCCTCTCTCACTCATAGCAGTTCTTTTAGGGCTCGCCACACGCTTTCCATAATAATCGGTTGAGCGTCCCCCGTGGGATGGATGCCATCTGGCTGCATCAATGTGCCATCGAGTGCCACTGAACTGAGGGGAAATTCAGCTAACGTTGCGCTGGTGCCTTCCGCAGCGTCTGCGAAGCTGGCCCTGAAGGCATCAGTGTAGAGCTTGCCGAAGTTGGGCGGTATTTCCATTGGCACAATTAGCACCTTGGCCTGTGCTTGCTCCGAGAGTGAGACCAACTGCTTGAGATTCTCCCGGAGCTGGCTTATAGGGTAGCCTCGCAGGCCGTCGTTTCCACCCAATTCAATCACGACGATTCTGGGGGTATAGCTTGTCAGTAGCTTAGGTAAACGCCGCAAGCCGCCGCCAGAAGTGTCGCCTGATATACTCGCGTTAACCACGCGGTAACTAGGTTTTTCCGTCTTGAGTCGCTCGTCGAGCAACGATACCCAGCCCTGCTCCAGCTGCATGCCGTAAGCGGCGCTGATGCTATCACCCACGACCAAAACCGTTTCCCGTGCATCGGGCGAGGCGGCCAAAAGGCAGGGCACGATCGTCAGCAATCCAAGCCAGCCGCGCAGGCGTACTCGTCGGGCGAGGGCCTTCAGAATGATCAAAGTCAGTCAACTCCTAAAAACGGTCTCCACAGCGGATGGCAATCTCGACATCCTGTGTGGTATTGATCTCGAGATCGAGCCGGGTGCGTCGGCGGCGATCGTCGGTGCCTCAGGTTCGGGTAAGTCTACCTTGCTTGGGCTCCTAGCGGGCATGGATGTGCCCTCTGGCGGCGAAATATGGCTGGACGGCGAGTCGCTTAAAAATCTGGATGAGGATCAGCGTGCGCGGCTTCGGGCGGAAAAAGTGGGATTTGTCTTTCAAAGCTTTCAGTTGCTCCCGGCACTGACAGCGCTCGAGAACGTGATGCTGCCGCTCGAGCTTGCTGGGGTGAACGACGCGGATAAGATTGCCAAGAAATATCTCGTTGAGGTTGGCCTAGGAGAGAGGTTATCGCACTATCCCACGACACTCTCCGGTGGTGAGCAGCAGAGAGTAGCGATTGCGCGGGCGTTCGCCAGGCAGCCACGGATACTGTTTGCAGACGAGCCAACCGGTAATCTTGACACGCGGACCGGTGAGCTAATCATCGAACTGCTGTTCGATTTGAACGACCGAGCTCATACCACTTTGGTGCTGGTGACCCATGATGAGCGGTTGGCGGCGCGCTGTGACCGATGTTTCGCCATGACCGCAGGAGAAATAGTCGAGCGGTGATAATCCGGTGAGCGCAACAGGAGTCTTTCAATGACGTCGCGGTTGAGTTGGAAACTTTTGTCCAGAGAGTGGCGCAGCGGTGAGCTGAGCATACTGCTTTTGGCACTCGTGATGGCTGTCTCGGTCGTCGTGGGAGTGAGCAGTTTCGTAAGTCGGCTGCAGTCTGCCCTGCTGTCGGAGAGTGCGCGATTTCTTGCGGCAGACATGGTGGTTGTCAGTCGCACGCCGTTCTCAGACGAGTGGGTGCGAGAAGCCGAAGCGCAGGGGTTGGCGACAAGTTTGGGCGTCGGATTTCCCTCCATGGCCGTCGCTGACATTGACCATATGGCACTGGTCTCTATAAAGGCTGTCTCTGACGGTTACCCACTTCGCGGCGATTTGAGATGGTCGCGTGAACCCTATGGGGATGTTCTCGCCGAGGGATCAGTTCCAGCTGTTGGGGAGGTCTGGCTCGCGCCGAGGCTATTTGCCCTGCTAGATGTCGCGCTGGGCGATCGAATTTTAGTGGGCGAGGCAGGGTTGCTTGTCACGGGTGCTGTGAGAGCTGAGCCTGATGCGACAACTGCTGTGTTTGGCTTTGGTCCTCGCTTGTTGATGAATGTTGAGGATATCCCAGCCACAGGTGTCATCCAGCCGGGGAGCAGAGTCGAGTACCGCTTATTGGTAGGCGGAGATCGGGAGGCGGTTTCATCGTTTACGGAATGGGTTGAGCCGTTGCTAGAGCAGGGCCAGCGTGTGGACTCGATCGACGGATCGCAGCCCAGAATCGGTGATACCTTGGACCGCGCTAAAGGTTTCTTGTTACTCGCGGGTAGTTTGGCGGTCGTGTTGGCGTCGGCTGCAATCACTCTGGCAAGTCGTCGATTCGGCGAACGTCATACTCAATACGTCGCCATTCTCAAATCCCTTGGTGCGCGATCTTGGGAAATCTCTCGTCTGTATGGTCTTAGCCTGGCGGTGTTGGGTGCGATTGGCACGATCTTGGGATGTGTCGTCGGTTGGGCGATTCAGGCAGGATTTATTACGTTGCTTGGGGATCTACTGCCGGTAAGGCCCGGGCACGCAGGGTGGACACCGGTGTACATTGGCGTGGTAACAGCCGCGGTGTGCATGCTGTTTTTTGCATGGCCCCCCCTCAGACGTTTGGGCCTGGCCTCGCCGCTGAGTGTGCTGCGTACCGATGTGGGTATTGCAGAATCGCAGCGTCCGCAGGATTATTTGCTCGGCGGCCTGTCGATCGTCGGGTTGATGTGGTGGTATAACGGGAGCGCGGCGGTCACCATGGCTGTGGTCGCAGGTTTGTTAGTGGTAATGGTTTTGGGCTTCTTGGCCGCGCGTGGTCTTCTGTATGGAGGGCGCAGAGTCGGCGGATTCGCGGGCAGTATATGGCGAGTCGCGCTGTCAGGATTGCAGCGACGCGGACACGCCAACGCGCTGCAAATGGTTATTTTCGCAATGGCCATAATGCTAATGCTGCTCCTGTCCATTGTCCGATCCTCACTGGTTGTTCAGTGGCAAGCGCAGTTACCTGCCGACGCCCCGAACCATTTTCTGCTGAATCTGGCACCCGATGAGAAGCTGGTTTTAGAGGACTTTTTTGAGGAACAGGGCGTGACCGTTGAAGCGCTATACCCGATGACGCGCGGTCGTGTCCTGAGCGTGAATGCCGAAGAGCTGCCGAAGAGTGGCGAATTTGAATGGGAGGGCATTCCACGCCAGCGCGAGGCCAACTTTACTTGGTCTGACTCACTTCCAGAGGGCAACCTGTTGATCGAGGGTGAGTGGTGGGATGCCGACGATGCTCGCGCCTCGCTCTCGCTTGAGGAGAGCTTCGCGCAGGACGTCGGAGCGGGGTTGGGGGATCGGCTCACTCTCCGTATCGGTGCCGAAGAGTTTGAAGCTGAGGTCAGGAGTATTCGACGGGTTGATTGGCAATCAATGCGGCCAAATTTTTACGTCGTGTTTCCGCGGCAGGTTCTGGAGCAATATCCTGGCATGTACATGACCAGCTTCAGACTGTTACCGGATCAAAAGCCAGTGCTAAATCAGCTGGTCAGCGTCTTACCTACAGTCACGGTGATCGAGCTGGATCTTGTTCTACGGGAGATGCGCACTGTAATCGATCAGGTTGCCGGCGCGCTTGAGTTGGTTCTCAGCGTTATTCTCGCCTCAGGCGCACTGGTATTGATCTCGGGCGTTCGGTCCAGTCTTGATGCGAGACTGAGAGAGAGCGCACTGATGCGCGCGCTGGGAGCCCGCGCTCGTGTGGTTTTGGGGACCTTGTGGATAGAGTTTCTGGTGTTGGGTGCTATGGCGGGAACCCTTGCGGCGGCGGGTACCGAGGTGGCTGCCTGGGCTCTGCAGACCCAAGTGTTCGATATGACGTGGTCACCTACAATTGCGCTGTGGTGGGTAGGGCCCGTGACCGGTGCCCTCATAATCGGCGCCTTGGGCGTCTGGTCTTGTCGGCGCGTCGTGAACACCACGCCTGTGGCTCTGCTCAGAGAGGTGTAAGAGAACTCTGTTTGGCGTTTTCTGAGGGCGTTCAGCCTAATAGGTGCGCTACTGCATCCCTCTCCTCGGCCAACTCCTGTGCCGTTGCGTCCAGTTTTTCTCGACTGAAAGCCGAGATATCCAAGCCCTCTATGATTTCCCATTCACCTCCAGAGCAGCGACAGGGGAACGAGAAAATTAATCCCGGCTCGATCCCGTATGAGCCGTCTGATATGACGCCCATCGACACCCAGTCATTATCAGGTGTGCCCATTGCCCAGCTGCGCATGTGATCGATTGCTGCGTTCGCTGCAGAGGCAGCAGAGGAGGCGCCTCTGGCTTCAATAATGGCTGCGCCCCGTTGCTGAACGGTGGGAATGAATTCTAAGGCATACCAATCCATGTCAAGGTCCGCTGTAGCTGGGGTATTGCTGATGAGTGCGTTGTGCAGGTCCGGGTACTGGGTGGCGGAGTGGTTGCCCCAGATAGTCATTCTGCTGATATTGTTTACCGTCGTGCCGTTTTTCTGAGCGAGCTGCGTTATGGCACGGTTGTGATCAAGCCGAGTCATCGCTGTAAACTGTCTGGGGTTGATGTTTGGTGCATTGCGCTGTGTGATCAGTGCATTGGTGTTTGCGGGATTGCCGACCACCAATACTTTGATATCGCGGTTGGCGGCCTTGTTGATGGCTTTGCCTTGCACCCCGAATATAGCGGCATTGGCTTCTAGCAGATCTTTGCGCTCCATGCCGGGGCCCCGGGGTCGGGCGCCGACAAGCATGGCGTAGGCGCAGTCCTTGAACGCGACTTCAGGGTCATCAGTGCAGATCACGTCCGCGAGGAGTGGGAAGGCGCAGTCATCCAGTTCCATCTTGACGCCCTTAAGTGCATCCATCGCTGGAGTAATGTCCAGCATCTGCAGAATGACAGGTTGGTCATTCCCCAGCATTGAACCCGACGCGATGCGGAAGAGCAGAGCGTAGCCAATCTGACCGGCTGCTCCGGTAACGGTAACGCGCACGGGTGCTTTCATGATGGGATCCTCAGTAATGTCTTGGGGGTCAAGATGTCCAGACGGCCGCGATTGTCGTGTCAGAAGCCCAAAAAGACAAGTCTTCGCAGGCCATAGGCCAATCAGAGCTCATTTTCTAACTGCCACTGTTTTGCGTGTTGGTGTGGTGTCTCCTATCATCCGCGCTAGCCGGGTCGCGAGGGCTGCTGACAATGCATTTTGCCTCGCGTCTGTCGGTGCATGTTAAAGCCTAGGTAACAAGCGGATAGGCGCGTAAATTGGAGTATGCAGCGCTGTCAGGATAAAAACGGCGGGTTTTTTAGGTCGAAGGAGATTTCGTCAGGAGAGTGAATGAAGGCGTTAAATGACAACACGGTAGGGAACGCTGGGTCTAGGGATGAACGCAAGGAGCGGTTTGAATACAACAAATTGCGCAAGCGACTTCGGAGACAGATGGGGAAAGCAATCTCCGACTTTAATCTGATCGAGCCCGGAGATCGCGTTATGGTTTGTGTTTCGGGAGGTAAGGACTCCTATGCGATGTTGTCGCTGCTAATCGCGTTGAGAGAGCGCGCACCCGTCTCTTTTGAAATTGTGGCGGTAACCTTGGACCAAAAACAGCCCGGCTATCCTAAAGAGGTGCTCCCCAGATACCTAGAGACTTTAAATATTCCCTTCTACATAGTAGAGCGCGATACCTATAGCGTGGTGCGCTCCGTTATCCCCGACGGCAAGACGACGTGTGGGCTGTGTTCGCGATTGCGTCGCGGCACGTTATACGGATTTGCCGAGCGGATTGGCGCTAACAAGATTGCACTGGGTCATCATCGCGATGACATCGTTGAGACGGCATTCCTCAACATGTTTTTTGGCGGCAAACTCAAGGCCATGCCCGTCAAATTGAAGAGCGATGATGGCCAACATATTGTGATTCGGCCCCTCGCCTATTGCCGCGAGAGTGATTTAGCAGCCTATGCGCAAACCATGGCGTTTCCGATTGTTCCCTGCAACCTTTGCGGCACGCAGGAGAATCTGCAGCGGCAAGAGGTGAAGCAGATGCTGCGCGCATGGGAAAAGCAATATCCGGGCCGCACGGAGACAATTTTCAGGGCGCTGGGTAACGTCGCGCCCTCACATCTCATGGATCGCAACCTTTTCGATTTCTCGGGCTTGCACGGGAACGTTGATGTTGTTGCCGAGTTGCCTGACATTCGCGTCGTCAATCTTTAGTGGCACTGCTCACTGCAAATAATGTAGCGATCGAGCGAGGAGGGCGTCGACTGCTCTCAGGTCTCCGTTTAAGCGTTGAGTCTGGCGACATATGGCAGCTTGTTGGTGCCAACGGCGTGGGTAAAACAAGCTTACTGAGAGCTCTGGCTGGCGTTGCTAAATTGGGTGTTTCCGGCCAAATTAAACGCGATCAGCCGCGGCTGTATCTTGGGGATGCGCACGCACTGAAAAAAAATCTCAGCGCTCTCGATAATTTGCGATGTCATCCTGCTTGCGACATCCATGCCTCAGACGAGGCGATCTTTTCTGCGCTGGCGTCACTGCATCTTGCTGGATACGAGGAGCGGCCAGTTGGATCGCTTTCTGCCGGGCAGCAGCGTCGAGTTGCGCTAACCAGGTTACTGCTCAGTCAAGCACCTTTGTGGTTGTTGGATGAGCCCTTTACGGCATTGGATGTCAGCGGCTGTGATTGGCTGGACGCCCAAATCCGGTCGCATGTGTCAGCTGGCGGCGCCGTGGTCTACACCAGTCATCAATCCAGTCGCTTCGGCGCACTGCAGCAAGATATCGACCTGGTGCATCATGTCTGCTGATATCCCATTGCTGAGCATCCGAGAGGCGTTCTCTCGGCAGTTTATGCGTCACTTCAAGGCGTTGATGGGAAGCCCTACTGATATGGCCAATCCGCTTCTGTTCTTCTTCATGGTCGTAACGCTTTTCCCGATGGGTCTGGGGCCAAACCCTGAGCGCTTGTCTGTGATGGCGCCCGGTTTACTCTGGGTAGTGGCGCTTTTGTCGAGTTTGATGGTCAGTAGCAAACTGTTTGGCTCGGACTTTGAGGACGGTAGTTTGGAGCAGCTTGCTGTTGCACCCTATCCCTTGGCAATATTGGTGATGGGGGAGGTTTCTGCTCATTGGCTTGGCACGGGTCTCCTGCTCGCAGTGGTGTCGCCCCTATTCGGTGTCATGTTGGGGTTGCCGGCACATGGCCTAGACGTTCTTTTCTACAGTTTGGTGCTGGGAACTGTTTGTCTCACGCTGATCGGAGCGATCGGTAGTGCACTGACGGTCAGTATTCGACGCGGCGGGCTGCTGATGTCGCTGCTGGTTATACCGCTGAATGTGCCTGTGCTCATCTTTGGCAATACCGCTGTATCTGAGGCGGTGAGCGGCGGTAATCCCTCTACTTGGCTGGCACTTTTGGGTGGCTTTGCGATGGGTTCTCTTGCCCTCGTCCCAATCGCCATCAGCGCCGCACTGAGGGTCTCACTCGACAATTGAACGCCAGAAAAGCCTGACAGCAGTTTATCGGCGATTGCCTCATGTGTCCGGGCTAGGCGCTATAATAAGGGCCATGTGGACCTTCATTCACAAAATGGGATCACCGCCGTGGTTTTTTCGCTTCAGTGGCGCGGTTGTTCGGTGGCTGCTCCCCCTAACGATCGGGTTATTGCTCTTAGGTGCCGCGTGGGGCTTGCTGGTCGCGCCACCCGATTTCAGGCAGGGCAATTCCTATCGCATCATCTATGTCCACGTGCCTGCCGCAGTGGTCGCGTTGGCGGGATATTACGTGATGGCATTTGCCGGGGCAGTGAGCTTAATTTGGCGCATCAAAATGGCGGACGTAACGATGCGTGCCGTGGCACCGGTTGGTGCCGTTTTGACGGCCGTGGCCTTGGTGACTGGCGCGATATGGGGGAAGCCTACCTGGGGCACGTGGTGGGTTTGGGACGCGCGCATTACCTCAATGCTGATTTTGCTCTTCCTCTATCTCGGTGTCATCGCATTGTTTGAGGCTTACGAGAACAAAACCGCAGCAGCGAGGGCGTGCGCTGTGTTGTCGCTGGTCGGTACCGTAAACATTCCGATCATCTACAAATCTGTGGATTGGTGGTACGCGCTTCACCAGCCTGCCTCGATCAAATTCACCGGCGAGTCGGCGATCGATAGCAGTATGCTCCATCCGCTGCTTCTGATGATCGGGGCTTTTTACTGCTTGTTTGCTTTGACAGTGTTGCTCAATATGCGGGCCGAGCTGGTGTGGAATCACCGAGAGGCCAGCTGGTTGAAGCAAATGGTGAGGAACGTCTGATGTACTTTGCGTCCCTCTCGGCGCTATGGCACATGGATGGACACGGGTTCTATGTTTGGTTGTCCTATGCGGTGACTTTTTTGCCCGTCGCCATTATGTTGTGGCTGCCGATTCGGCGACAGCGGCAGCACTGGCAGTGGATTGCCGCCGAGCAGCGTCGCATTGATTCGCGTCGCGCGGAAGCGCCGGGCGAATGAGCCGATAAAGGTTTGACGATCGCATGCACCCCTTACGGAAACAACGCTTGATCGTAGTGAGTCTTGTGGTAGTCCTTTCCAGCGCCGCAGTGGGTCTGGTGGCATTCGCGTTGAGAGACAATATCAATCTCTTTTATCCCCCGGCCGATGTGGTGGCTGGGAAAGCGCCGGTTGATCGCAATATTAGGCTAGGTGGGATGGTGGTAGAGGGCAGTATTGAGCGGAGTAGCACGGAACTGGACACGACGTTCTGGGTGACAGATTACGAGGCGTCTGTTGCGGTTCGCTATAGCGGCATTCTTCCAGACCTTTTTGCCGAAGGAGAGGGAGTCGTGGCAGAAGGCATGCTCGACGATAATGGAGTTCTGATTGCGACGCAGGTGCTGGCGAAACACGATGAAAATTATATGCCACCAGAAGTAGCGGCGGCGCTGGAAGGTAAGGCTGCGCTTGGTGAGGCCGCTGTCCTACCATGATTCCAGAGTTAGGGCACATCGCACTCATCATCGCTTTCTGTCTGGCGATTGCACTCACGTTTCTCCCAATGTGGGGTGCCGCCAGGCGCAATGTATCGGCCATGAACGTCGCGCCGACGCTGGCGGTGAGCGTGACACTGTTTGTCGCTATTGCATTTTCCCTGCTGACGACCAGCTTTTTGCGTGACGATTTTTCGGTGGCGGTTGTTGCTGCCAATAGCAATAGCCTGCTTCCCCCGATTTTCAAGTTTTCTGCTGTCTGGGGGAACCACGAGGGCTCCCTGCTGCTTTGGGTGCTTATTTTGTCAGGCTGGATGAGCGCGGTCGCGTTTTTTAGCCGCGGGTTACCGCTTATCATGGTGGCCCGAGTGCTTAGCGTAATGGGATTTGTCGCCGTTGGTTTTCTTGCCTTTTCGCTTCTCACTTCTAACCCCTTCGAGCGACTGCTGCCGAGCACTCCCCTCGATGGGAACGACCTCAATCCGCTGCTGCAGGACCCGGGGTTAATCATTCACCCTCCGTTACTCTACATGGGGTACGTGGGACTCTCTGTACCGTTCGCTTTCGCCATCGCAGCTCTGCTTGGCGGCCGCCTTGATGCCTCATGGGCACGGTGGTCCCGGCCGTGGACGAATGTCGCGTGGGGGTTCTTGTCTTTAGGCATCATGCTTGGCAGCTGGTGGGCATATTACGAATTGGGTTGGGGCGGGTGGTGGTTTTGGGATCCAGTTGAGAATGCCTCATTCATGCCCTGGCTCATGGGCACTGCACTGGTGCATAGTCTGGCTGTCACGGAGAAGCGCGGCGTATTTCGCTCCTGGACCGTGCTGTTGGCGATTTTCGCTTTTTCTTTATCACTCTTGGGTACCTTCCTTGTTCGCTCTGGCGTGCTCACTAGCGTCCATGCCTTTGCAGCGGATCCAGAGCGTGGGCTGTTCATTTTGATCTTTCTTGCCCTAGTGGTGGGCGGCTCCCTCCTGCTTTATGCGATGCGCGCGCCCTCGGTGGCCAGCAGGGTGTTTTACACAGCGATCTCGCGTGAGTCATTGCTGATGGTAAACAATCTGGCGTTTACTGTGGCGACAATCGTTGTTTTGTTGGGTACTTTGTTTCCTCTCGTCATGGATGCGTTCTCGCTTGGCAAATACTCTGTCGGGCCGCCTTACTTCAATGCAGTGTTTGTGCCATTGATGGCTCTGGTAATGCCGTTCATGACTGTAGGGCCGCTGTCGCGATGGCGCGAAGACACAGTCGGTCGGTGGCTGCACGAGCTGATGGTTCCTGGCCTAGCTGTTGTCCTACTAGCGGCCCTTCTCGGCATCTTTGGTGATAGAGACTTTAACGTTTGGATTGCGTTAGCGGTGTTGCTCTCGGGTTGGGTTTCGCTCGGTGTGTTGCGGGATTTCTGGCGCCGGGTCGCGTCAGGTGACGGGCGAATGCGTTGGCATCGTGTAAGCCCGAGCTTTCTCGGCATGACCGCAGCACACCTTGGTTTCGCAGTGGTCGTGCTAGGAGCAGTCGTCGTCACTCAGCTCAACGAGGAGCGCGATCTCCGCATGGCGGTGGGCGACGTTGAGGAGTTGGGCGGCTATCGTTTTGAGTTGTTAGAGATCGGTCAAAGTCAGGGGCCTAATTATGCGGCGGACTTTGCAGTTTTTGAGGTCACTGACGCAGGTCAGCGCATTGCCCTGCTGGCGCCGGAGAAGCGCCGGTATTTCGCTAGCGGTCAGGTTATGACAGAGGCGGCGATTGATGCTAGCTTCTGGCGGGATGTATATATTGCTCTAGGCGAACCGATTGGCGACGATGCTTGGGCCGTCCGTTTGCAATACAAGCCTATGGTTCGGTGGTTGTGGTTGGGGGGCCTGATGATTGGTTTGGGGTCGCTGATAACGGTTTTTGATCGCCGTTACCGCACGCAGTCCGCGCGCAGCGAGTCATCTGCCGTCGGAGCAGTCGGCTTTGCAGGCTAGGCGCTTTACCCCTCTGCTGGCTTTCGGTCTGCTCACAGGCTTGCTTTACAAGGGGCTGTCTATCGATCCGACAGCGCTGCCAGCCGCAAGGCTGGGACAGCCCTTTCCGCCCTTTACCCAAAGGGAGTTGATCAGCGGCGCCGAGTTGACCGAGCAGGCGTTGCTGCCGGGTCCCGCACTCGTGAACGTATGGGCGACATGGTGCTATTCGTGCCGGGTTGAGCATCCCTTTTTGCTGCAGCTGGCAGAGCGCGGGGTACCGATTTTCGGTTTAAATTACAAAGATGACTCCTCAAAGGCGCTCGACTGGTTGGCCCAGCTGGGCGATCCGTATCGCCTGAATATTTTCGACGCGGATGGTTTGGTGGGTCTGGATCTGGGTGTTTACGGCGCTCCCGAAACTTACGTCATAGATGAAAAAGGGCAGATCGTTCACCGTCATGTAGGCGTGCTTGATGCGAGGGTTTTTGCTCGGGATTTTCAACGTTGGTTTCCGACGGGTTTGACGACGAATAGGCTCTCTCTGGGCGGGGAGGAGCGATGAACGTGGGTCGCATTATTTCGTTTCTGATATTGCTCGCGCTCCTGCCCGCTGCAGCGTGGGCTGTGATCGAAACCTACAGGTTTTCCTCTCCTGAGTTAGAGGCGCGGTATCACAGCTTAAGCCAGGAGTTACGTTGCCCCAAGTGTCAGAATCAGAACATCGCAGACTCCAATGCACCGATCGCGCGTGATCTTCGCGTAGTCTTGCATGAGCAGCTGGAAGCGGGAGCCACTGACGAAGATATTCTGGCCTTTATGGTTGCGCGCTACGGTGAGTTCGTTCGTTATCGGCCGGGAGTAGACCGCAACACAGCACTGCTATGGGCCTCACCCGCGCTGCTGCTATTGGCGGGCGCGTTCGGTCTGGTCTGGCACTTCAAGGTTCGGCAAGCAAGCGCGCCACATCCCCTCACCGCGAGAGAACGCGATGAACTCGAGCGGTTAATGGCTCACTCCAACAAGGAATCCAGCCATTGATGCCGACTTTTCTTCTGGGCGTCGTCTCTCTCGTTGTGCTGGCGGTCGCCATGGTGTCAGTACTGCCCCGCGTGTGGCATCGTAGCGATCTCACTGAGACAAATAGCGATTGGTTGACGCTTAGACAGCGAGAGCTCAAAGGTGACTCGGAGTCTCTCAGGGAGGAGGCGGCGCTGCGTGTGATGGAGGAGGGTGACGTGCCGCCGGATTCCCTCGATGCTGCCACACCGCGATACGTTTGGTGGGTTCAGTGCCTGGGCGCAACCTTTTTAATTGGAGGGACTGGCTGGCTGTACTTGGCGTTGGGTGCCTGGGAGGACGTCGAGATCGCGGAGCAATTGGCTCGTCTCGACACTGCCCAACCCGCTGACGTTATAGCACTGATAGATCGCATTGAGGATCGCGCCGAGGTGCGTCAAGCCAACACGGATTACGCACTGTTGCTTGCTGAATACCACCTGTCGGGCAATGAGCCTGCCGCTGCAGCGCGCTACTTTGACCGATTGATCGCGGCTGGCGCAAATGCGCCCGAGATCCTCGGCAAAGCGGCACAGGCGGAGTTTTTGGCCGCGGATCGCGCGTTAAGTACACAAGCTCGATTCAGAGCAGAGCAGGCCTTGGCCAGGGATCCCACTCAGTCCGCGGCGCTTGCTACTCTTGGGATGGCGGCCTTTGAAGAGGCCGATTATCGCGGGGCGACCACTTATTGGCAGCGGTTACGTGCGCTTGAGACTCCCGGCAGCCCCGGACATACTATGCTTGGTCAGGTGATTACGCGTGCAGAGCAGGAACTGGCAGCCGCGACTGGCCTGACATCTGCTCCGCAGGAAGCCGAGTTGCAGTCCCTGCAGCCAGCAGTAAAGGGAGCGATATCGGTACAGATTATGCTGCCGACCCACCTCACAGTGCCGGTCGATGCCGTGATGTTTATACTCGCGCGGCCGGCGGGTGTGGAGGCCGGTATGCCGATCGCGGTCGTTCGGGAGCCGGTCGGTGGTTGGCCGACGACTGTCATGCTGTCTGACGCCACCTCTATGGCGGGTCAACGCCTATCGGATTTCACCTCGGTTTCGATAGAGGTGCAGATCTCGCTGACAGGGCAGCCCGGCAGGGCCAATGCCTGGAGATGGGCCCGACTCGACGACGTGCTGGTCTTGGGCGATGAGCCCGTGAACATCCTTTTGGCAGGCGATTAGGTGATATTATTCTCGACCAAACATAGTGTTGTGTCTGAGAAGCGGATACACTAAATGTTGTGCTTTTAAGTGTACTGCGGCGATCCTTTTCTGGCGCGCGGTAAGTTGATAATCCGGGAACTTTAATGCGCCTGAAATCCATCAAACTGGCCGGCTTCAAATCCTTCATTGACCCTACTTTGGTGCAGTTTCCGGGCAACATGTGTGCGGTCGTGGGACCAAATGGCTGCGGCAAGTCCAACATTATCGATGCTGTGAGATGGGTAATGGGTGAGAGCTCCGCAAAAACGCTTCGCGGCGAGTCCATGACTGACGTGATCTTCAGTGGCACCATCAGCCGACAACCAGTCAGCCAAGCATCTATTGAACTGGTGTTCGATAATTCGCAGGATAAGGTTGTGGGTGAGTTCGCCGCTTACAGCGAGATCTCCGTGCGGCGCGTTGTGACGCGCGAGTCACAGTCGGAGTACTACCTTAATGGTGCAAAGTGCCGAAGGCGAGACATCACAGATCTGTTCTTAGGCACTGGTCTGGGCCCACGCAGCTACGCCATTATCGAGCAGGGTGTGGTGTCGCGCTTGATTGAATCAAAACCTGAGGAGCTGCGAGTCTTCGTTGAAGAGGCTGCGGGGATCTCCAAGTATAAGGAGCGACGGCGCGAGACGGAGAATCGGATACGCCGGACAACTGAAAACCTCGATCGCCTGACGGATCTGCGAGATGAACTGCAGCGCAATTTGGCGCATCTGGATCGACAGGCGCGTTCTGCGGAAAAGTACGCAGAACTCAAGGAAGAAGAGCGCATTGCGCAAAGTGAGCTCTTCACTATTCATTGGCGTAATCTCAATGAGACGAGCGCTACTGTCTCCCGCGAGATAGGCGCTTTGGATGTTCAGCGAGAAGCTGTTAGAGCGGAGTCTACCCGTATTTTCAGCGAGATCGAGGCACGGCGATCTGAGCAGTCCGTGGCCGCAGACGCACTGAATGGTGCGCAAGAAAAGTACTACTCGATCGGCGGTGAGGTGACTCGCGTTGAGCAAGCGCTGAAGTACGCGCAGGAACGTCGTGGCGAGTTGCGAAGACATCTTGATCAGACCAGAAACAACCTCGAACAGACTCGCGATCACCTCGATGTTGATAGGAAGAATCTCAACGAGTGGGAGAGAGAACTTGAGCAGTCTGCACCGTCTTTGATTGAGTTTAAATCTGTTGCTGAGGAGGCGGGGGAAGCGCTTGCAGCGGCAGAAGCTGCCGTCCAGACTTGGTCTCAGACTTGGGACTGCTTTAACGAGCGGGCGCGTGAGCCCAGTCAGTCCGCAGAGGTGCAGCAGAGCCGCATCACCTATCTCGAGCAGGTGCTGATAAAGTTGCAAGAGCGCTTGCAACACCAACGTGCCGAACTGGAGCCTCTCTCCGCCACAATGGGCGGCAGTGGGGAATCACACTTAGACTTAAAAATCGAAGAATCTGATCGGAGGATCGCGGGGTTTGAAGCTGAGCTCGGCGATTTGAAGGAGAAGGTTGAGGTAGCTCACACGTCGCTAGAACAGTATCGACAGCAGCAAGACGATATTCGGGCGAGCATTCAGGAAATACGGGGATTGATGACCTCTTTGGTCGCGCTTCAGGAGGCCGCCTCTGATGAGCAGGAACGTGCCGCTCTGAATGCTTGGATAGAGAGCGAAGTTTTAAGCACAGATGGCACAGTTTACTCCGCGCTTGAAGTCGATCCCGGTTGGGAGGGCGCTGTTGAGCAAGTGCTAGGGGAGGCACTCTCCGCTCAAGTACTGACAGACAGGCAAATTGACGCGTTGCCGGGTATCAATGCGTTACCGGCAGGGGCTTTCCTGTTGGATGATCAGGTCGATCCACCATCGAACACGGCGGATACGTTGGCGGCAAAAGCGCGCGGGCCTGCCCGCGTTCTGCACTGGCTGTCGGCGGTAAGGACCGCGTCAAATCTCAGTGACGCGCTGAAGATAATTGAGCAGTTATCAATAGGTGAATCCGTTGTAACCAAAAACGGGCATTGGCTCGCCAGGGGATGGCACCGAACACGCTCAGGAGCGGATGCGGCAGCAGGGACTATCGCGCGTCAAGCTCAGATTGAGTGCCTTACAGCAGAGCTAAACACTGCGCGTGAGCAAGCTTCAGACATTGAAAAGCGGATTGCAGATCTGCTCAAGGGTCGCGCGGAGCTCGAAAAACAGGTGTCGCAAGTCCAGCATGAGCAGCAGATGGCAGTTACCGAGCGGGCAGAGTGCGTGGCCGAGCAGCGCGCTGTGGCCACCAGACTTGAGCAGCAGCTTCAGAGTAGAAATCGTCTGCAAGCGGAGATCAAAGAGGCTGAAAAGCAGTATGAAGAAGAGCAACAGCATCTCGCTGATGCTCGTGGCTCATTGTCTATTGCGCTTGAGCAGTTGGAGGCGGATCAGTTAGAACGCGACCGACTCCAGCAGGAGCGAGCTGCGCTCAGCGAGCACTTAACACAGCAGCGTCACGCGTCCCGGGAAGCCGCAGATGCGCTGATGCGCAGCGAGCTTCAAAGCCAGAATTTGAGCACGCAGGTTGCGACTCTCCGCGAGGGTATCCTCCGGATGGAGACACAGTTGCGTGATTTAGAGTCGCGCGAAAGCGAATTGACTGGTTCACTTAGCACGGCTGCAGATCCTGACGCCGATAATGAGGCGCGCCTCTCGGAGCTTCTGGATCAGCGCATCGCAGCTGAGGGTGAGCTGAATGCCCAACGCGCTCGGTTTGGTGATATCGAAGCAAAACTTCGGCAATTGGAGCAGGCGCGGGTTGACCAGCAGGGAGTAGCAGATCGCCTTCAGGCCGATATCGAGCGCCTGCGGCTGCAGGAGGCTGAGACCGCGGTGCGGCTTGAAACTCTGGTTGAGGAGATCTCACGGCGCGGTGGGGTGCCACACGAAATTGCGGCAACGTTACCTGAGGAAGCAAGGGAAACCGATTGGCAGACCAAGGTAGAGAGGGCCGCCGCCAGGATTAACCGTCTGGGACCGATTAACTTGGCGGCGATCGACGAGCACGCCAAGGCCTCAGAGCGAAAGCAGTACCTCGATGCGCAGAACGCCGACCTCGAAGCGGCGTTGGAGACGTTGCAAGCTGCTATCCGTAAAATTGATAAAGAAACTCGGCAGCGATTTAAAGACACCTTCGATCAAATTAATATCGGTTTTGCTCAGCTGTTCCCGCGCGTTTTCGGTGGTGGCACCGCTTGCTTAGAGATGACAGGCGACGACTTGCTCGATACCGGTGTGGCTATTTTCGCACGTCCGCCAGGCAAGAAAAACTCAACGATTCACCTGCTCTCCGGTGGCGAAAAAGCGATGACTGCGATCGCGCTGGTGTTCTCCATTTTCCAACTTAATCCTGCGCCTTTTTGTATGTTGGACGAGGTGGATGCGCCGCTTGACGACGCTAACGTTGGACGTTATGCGCGTCTGGTTCGCGAAATGTCGGAAAAGGTGCAGTTCGTTTTTATCACGCATAACAAGATCACAATGGAAGCGGCGGATCAGCTGATGGGGGTCACTATGTCAGAGCCGGGGGTGTCTCGGCTGGTGACGGTAGACGTGGAAGAGGCCGCTCAGTTAGCAGCCAGCTAGAGGCACCTTGATGGAGCAACTCTCGATACGAGACTGGATGGTTATTATCGGTGGGATGATGATCGCCGCTGTGTTGATCGATGCGTTCCGTCGGTATTGGCGAGAACGACGTGCTGAAATTAGACTGAATGCGAAAATCGAGAGAGCCTCGCCGACATCTAATAGAGACGACGCATTTAATTTGCTTACGGAGTTACCTAATGGCGGTGCGCGCATTGTCCGCCGAAATGACCTTTTGGACGTCGACAAGGTAGCTAATTTTGAACAGACGATCACCCCCAGATCAGACAGCGAGAGCGGCGGTGAGGCCCCTAGTGCTGCAATCTCTGATCCTATTGACGTCGCAGCGGCCCAACGGGCGGCCAATGGACATGGTGAGAGTATTGCCAGGGAAGGAGGTGATATATCTGCTTCCACGCCGCAGGTGCCGTCAGCGGACTGCCACCAATCGATAGGGGACGGCCGAGTCGAAGAATCTAGCGTAGCTGCGCCGCCGTCCCCAGATTCGGTTGGAAACACTGACTCTCGACGTCGCACCATCAAAAGTCCTTCGGTGAGTGCCGAGCCGTCAGAGCAGGCAATAGCCGATTCAGGCACGCTTGATTGGTTAGAGACACTTCAGGCAGATGGGGAAGAGCCAGCGCAGGCGGAGCGCGAGGCGCTACCAATCGATGCGCCGGCGCATGGTCGCTTGCCGAGAGGCGCGGACACGCACGTCTTTATTCTTTTCGTCGTGGCTAGAGCTGAGGAGGGATTCTCCGGGACTGAGGTTCTGGAAACCTTGCTGGCCTGCGATCTAAGATTTGGCGACATGGACTTTTTTCATCGTCACGAGCGGGCTTCCGGCCGAGGGGCCATCGAATTCAGCGTGGCGAATATGATGAAGCCCGGCGTGTTCGACGTTGACAACATGGAACCACTGCAAACCCGGGGTCTGATGTTTTTCGTCACACTGCCAGGCCCTGCGGATATGCTGAAGGCTTTCGACTGCATGTATGAGACCGTTAAGTTGGTGGCCAAGCAGTTGGATGGGGACGTTCAGGACGAGACGAGGAGTGTCGTGACGCGTCAGAGCTTGGAACACATGCGTCAGCAGGTACGCGAGCTGGAGAGGCGACTGCTCGTCCGCCGTAACTGATCCGATGAGTCCGTCTCCTAAAGAAGAGGCAGCCGCGTTAACCGAGCAACTCCTGCGTTGGTCGAGGGCGTATTTCGCTAAGGACGAACCTCTGGTTCCGGATGAGGACTACGATGCTGCAATGCGTCGCCTGCAGGCGCTAGAAACTGAACACCGGGATCTCAGGCTATCCACGTCTCCGACGCAGCGGGTGGGCTCTGCCCCGCTGGCCTCATTCGAATCAGTCACCCACCGGCGCCCGATGCTGTCTCTGGATAACGCTTTTTCACCGGACGATCTCAGTGATTTTCATCGGCGCGTGTCAGAACGTCTCAAGGCCAATGATATAGATTATTGCTGTGAGCCGAAGTTGGACGGTGTGGCGGTAAGTATTGTCTATGAAAAAGGCGAATTGGCGCTGGCGGCAACCCGTGGAGATGGAAGCACCGGCGAAAATATCACGGCCAATATCCGCACGGTGAGAAACGTGCCGCTGATACTAAAGGGGCAGGGCATTCCGCCGTATCTCGAGGTGCGCGGCGAGGTAGTCATCCCCAAGGATGCATTTAACAAAATGAATGCGCGGGCCAGTGCTATGGGAGAGAGGGTCTTTATCAATCCACGCAATGCCGCTGCGGGCAGCTTGCGGCAGCTTGACTCGCGCATCACCGCTAGAAGGCCATTGTCCTTCACTTCCTACTCGGTGGGTGTGGTTGAAGGTGATTTACCTGACTGCCATGACGAGACACTCCGGCGCCTCAGTGATTGGGGTCTTCCTGTCTCTGATTACATGAAGACTGTTAACGGTTTGGAGGCCTGCGAGGCTTACTACGAATCCATTGCGTTGCGGCGGGAGGCACTTCCTTTCGACATAGATGGTGTTGTTTTCAAGGTCAATTCCTTTGCGCAGCAGGAGCGGCTTGGTTTTGTTTCCAGAGCACCCAGATGGGCAATTGCTCGCAAGTTCCCGGCACAAGAGGTAAGTACACAGCTGCTTGGCGTAGATTTTCAGGTAGGGCGAACAGGTGCTATCACACCGGTTGCGCGTTTGGATCCCGTTTTCGTAGGTGGCGTCACCGTCAGCAATGCGACATTGCACAATGCTGACGAAATAGAACGGCTTGGGGTATGCATTGGCGATCGGGTCGTTGTCCGTCGCGCAGGTGATGTGATCCCGCAGATCGTCTCGGTCGTTCAGCACGAATGCGTTTTGGAGGGTTCTACCCGAGACGCGATCGTCTTTCCCGATGCCTGCCCAGAGTGCGGCTCGGATGTCGACCGACAAGACGGCGGAGCGGTGGTTCGCTGCGTAGGAGGCATGAGCTGCAACGCGCAGCTCAAGGCCGTGATACGACATTTTGCGTCTCGCAAGGCGATGGACATCGAGGGTTTGGGTGATAAGTTGATCGATCAATTGGTTGACGGAGAGCTTGTCGCCAACGTGGCTGACCTTTTCTATCTGGACGCTGAAAGCTTGTCCGAACTTGAGAGGATGGGAGGGAAATCTAGTGAAAATTTGATTAAGGCGATCGAGCAGTCAAAGGCCACGACGTTACCGCGACTCATTTATGCGCTGGGTATTCGTGAGGTAGGCGAGGCCATGGCGCGTGCATTAGCTAGTCATTTTCTGGCTCTCGAAGACGTAATGGCGGCGCCTGTTGAGATACTGGAGGAGGTTGATGATGTGGGGCCAATTGTTGCAAAGCACATTAACGCTTTTTTCTCGGAGAGGCGTAATCAGGAGGTGATCGCCGCGCTTATCGCTGCAGAGGTGAATTGGCCCGTGGCGTCCACTAATTTTGGTGACGGACCGCTGGCAGGCGCTATCTGGGTCGTGACGGGTAAGCTTGAGTCGATGGGACGTGATAGGGCCGAGCAGAGGCTTCGTGCGCTGGGCGCAAAAACGACGGGTAGCGTGTCGGCTAAAACTACCACCGTGTTGGCAGGATCGGGGGCTGGCAGCAAGCGCAAGAAAGCTGAGACCTTGGGTATTGAGATTATTGATGAGTCAGAGTGGCTGGCGCTAATGGAGGAACTGGAATGACTTGGAGAATATCGCGAACCGTGACGGCGGTAGTCATCATAGCTTTGTTGGTTGCGTGCGTGACCTCGCCACCTGAACAGGTCGATAACGTCTGCGATATCTTCCGTGAGAAATCCGGTTGGTATGAGGATGCCAAAGAATCTCGTGCGCGTTGGGGTGTGCCGGTATCAGTCGCTATGGCGTTCATGCACCAAGAATCCCGCTTCGTTGCGACAGCTAAACCGCCGCGCAAAAAACTTTGGGGTATCATTCCAGGGCCTCGTCCATCGGATGCCTATGGATACTCTCAGGCCAAAGACAGCACATGGGAGTGGTATCAGCGCAGTACCGGTAATTATGGCGCGGATCGAGACAACTTCGGCGACGCTATCGACTTTGTGGGCTGGTACAACAGCGTTTCTAATAAGGAGCTTGGCATTGATAAGCAGGATGCGTTCCGACTCTACCTCGCTTATCACGAGGGTCACAGTGGATACCGCAAGCAGAGCTACCGCAGTAAAGATTGGCTGGTTGATGTCGCTCGAAAGGTTGATCGCCAGGCGAAGCGTTACGACGGTCAACTTCCGGAGTGTTCACAGGAGCTTGAACCTAGGGGCTGGTTTGATTGGTGGTAGACCGACCAGTGCTGAGTGACACAGGTCTGTGGTGAAAAAATTCTAAATTTTGTGGTTCATTGACCGAAAGCCACAGCACGGTTAAAAAAGGGTGGAAAAGTGTCCGCGAAAAAAGTGCTCGTCGTTGAGGATGAATTCAGCATCCGCGAGATGCTGAGACTTGCTCTGGAGATGTCTGACTTTGAATGCGTGGAAGCGCAAGATATTCACGAGGCCTATCGATTCATTACTGACGACGCGCCCGATATTGTATTGCTGGACTGGATGTTACCGGGTGGCAGCGGCATTGAGCTTTTGCGCCGACTTAAGAAAGAAGAGGCATTGCAGTCACTGCCGGTGATCATGCTTACAGCCAAAACCCAGGAAGACAACATAATTCAGGGGTTGGAGGTGGGTGCCGATGACTACATGACCAAACCTTTCGTACCGAGAGAACTAATTGCAAGAATTAAGGCGCTGCTCCGTCGAACCTCGAGCGATCAAGAAGGCGATGCACTTAAGGTCGGTGATCTCGTGTTAGATATCGTTAGTCACCGGGTGCTACTTGAGAACAAGCCACTTGAAATGGGGCCGACAGAGTTCAGGTTACTGCACTTTTTCATGACCAACCCAGAGCGGGTGTACTCTCGTGCGCAATTACTTGATCGCGTATGGGGCGCAAATGTTTATGTAGAGGAGCGAACGGTAGACGTTCACATAAGACGTTTACGCAAGGCGTTACATGCAGCGAACGCAGCTTACGTAGATCTCATTCAAACTGTTCGGGGGACAGGGTACCGTTTTTCACCCAGAGACTTGTCGGTATCGTGACCCCGCCAAGCTTTTTTATTCTCGAGTTTCGTCGTCTCGTTGTTGCCGTAGGTCTGGCCGGTGTCTACTGGTTGATAAAGGGAGACTGGAAACTCTCAATCGCATTGTGTGTTGCCTGCCTCGCCCTTTCATGGGGTTGGCAATTGGCAAGGCTTTATAGGTGGTTAGCCGAGCCCGACGACTTGCCTCCCATCGGTGGTTCGAGTATTGGTAGCGTGCTGCACGATGTCTATGTGCTCCGGAGTCGCACGACCTCGGGGCCGGCCCCAACTCAGAGGCCTCAGCTTCACCTCAAGAAATCCCTCGCTTCAATGCGCGATGCGGCCCTGATTATAAACTCCGATCACCGGCTGGTCTGGTGCAACGACGCGGCGGAGTATCTTCTTGGTATTCGCTTTGAGGAAGAGGAGGGTAAAACGCTATCCGATGTGATCCCCGGTAAGCAGCTCAAACGTTACGTAAAAAGAGAGGTTTTCCAAAAGCCGCTTCGCATTAAGCCCGGGCCGGACCCCGAATTCTGCGTCCAGCTTGAGTTTGCACACTTTGGCTCTGATGATCGACTGGTATTCGTTAAGGACGTTACAGAGCAGGACAAACTGGAGCGCATGCGACGAGACTTTGTTGGAAATGTTTCCCACGAACTCAGGACACCGTTAACCGTCATCAAGGGTTATATAGAGACCTTGCAGTCTTTTATTGACGGATCTGATAGAACGCTTCAAAGATCCCTCTGGTCAATGGATACACAGGTGAATCGCATGGAACGCCTGATCGAAGATTTGCTGTGGCTCTCTCGTATAGAAAGCATTGAAGGTGAGCGAAAAGATGACGAAATACACGTCGCTGACCTCTTGGTTGATGTCCGCGATAACTTGGCAGCAGCTTGGCCTGAACGCGAGATTCAGTTGGACATCAGTTCCAATCGTGGGATTTTGGGGAGTGCCCTCGAGCTGAGGAGCGCGATCAGCAATCTTGTAGTGAATGCGCTCAAATATAGTGATGGGGTTGTGAAAATTCGCTGGGCTAATACTAGTGTGGGGCCGTCGCTGTCAGTTGAGGATATCGGCCAGGGTATCGAGCCCAAACACATTCCTCGCTTGACCGAGCGGTTTTACCGCGTTGAAAAAAGCCGTAGTCAAAAAACTGGCGGCACGGGACTGGGGCTCGCTATTGTGAAACATGTAGCGGTCTCTCATGACGCAAAGCTTTTTGTAGATAGTGAAGTTGGGAAGGGCAGTGTGTTCAGGTTGGTTTTCCCAAATGATCGTAGTGTGGTAGCGCAGGAGTCTGCGGTCATCTGACGCTCCAGCACTTATCCATGCTCTGCGACCTGATATCATAGCCCTTAACTTACCTGTCTTTTTTTTGGATGGTTTGATGAGTCGATTTTGGGTAAAAAAGGTCGAGGGTATGAAGCCCTATGTACCTGGCGAGCAGCCCGAGTCCCGCTCAGTCGTCAAGCTAAATACCAACGAGCACGCGCTTGAACCCTCGAATTCCGTGATGGCGGCGATTGCGCGGGTGCAGGCAGACCAGTTGCGCCGATACCCCGATCCCCTGGCGATTGATCTGAGGAAGGCGATTGCTGATTCCGAAGGCTTATCGGCAGCACAGGTCTTTGTGGGGAATGGATCTGATGAGGTGCTTGCCCACTCATGGTCAGCGTATTTATTGGGCCGGACCGTGCAGACACTCGATACGACTTACGGATTCTATCCAGTTTGGGCAGATCTCTACGACTCCCAACTGATAGAGGTGCCGCTTCAGCGCGATTTCTCAGTAGACATCGCAGCATTGTGCGACTCGCCGCATCCTGTTGTTCTAGCAAACCCCAATGCCCCTACTGGTATCGCGTTGTCGGTAGGTGAGATTGAGTCTCTTGTGAACTCGAACTGCGATCGACTGGTCATTATAGACGAGGCTTATCACGGTTTTGGTGCGGATACAGCGGCGCAACTAGTGGATCAGCATGACAACCTTATCGTGAGTCGAAGCCTGTCGAAGAGTCATGCGCTGGCGGGAATGCGAGTGGGCTATGCATTGGCGAATACAGAACTGATCGATGGGCTAAATCGGATCAAAGATTCTTTCAATTCATATCCGCTTGATGCGATAGCGCAGGCGGCTGGGGCGGCGGCTATGCGCGATCATGCCTGGTTTGAGCAATCTGCAGATCTTGTCATTCGGAGTCGCGAGGTAATGCGGCAGGGGCTGATTGAACAGGGTTTTGAAGTACTCCCTTCTTCTGCAAATTTTCTCTTTGTGAGGCATGCACAGATATCAGGCAAGACGATATTTGAGGCTTTGCGAGCACAAGATGTGATTGTGCGACGGTGGGACAAGCCTCGCATCGCCGAGTGGCTCCGAGTCTCGGTCGGGACACTAGAGCAGACGGCGCATCTACTGAACGCAGTGTCGGAAGCATTGCTAGAGGAACCCTAATGGCTTTTTATGCGAAGCGCCGCATGACAGTCTGGAGCAAGGGCCTTCAACGACATCTTAAAATGATGGACCCGATGCTGTATCCCGCCCCGAACGAACACAGAACGGCCA
The DNA here is from genome assembly GCA_902631395.1 of Halieaceae bacterium. Taxonomy (GTDB): domain Bacteria; phylum Pseudomonadota; class Gammaproteobacteria; order Pseudomonadales; family Halieaceae; genus Luminiphilus. The sequence continues at coordinate 46,997 of CACOYM010000011.1, forward strand.
GATCCCCTGAATCTAAATCCGCGCTGTGTTTATGGAACGCAATGATTGATCCCGCCGAGGAGGTGTTGGCGTATTGATCGAGAATGGTTGGCGACTCCTCGGGTGAGGGGTCCCTGCCAAAAACCTTCCGCGCGATCAAATCATTCATATTGCGATTAGCTTGGTGCAGCCAGATGCGCTTCAGATCACCTGAGGATATGCCCATCGAATCGAGCTGTGAGCTGATCTGCTGGGCAACTGCAGGGCACACTTCTTTGAATACCTTACGGCCCTCCTGCACAAAAAGTTTGTCTAATTGACCTATGCCTGATTCGTCAGCACGGTTCAGGAAGCCGAAGTTGTTCCGGATATTATTAGAAAACAGCGTTTGCATGCGGGTATCCAAAATTTCCCAGCCCTGTTGTTTTGAGGCCGACTCGGTGCTCTCCACAACGACCGCGGTCGCGACGTCGCCAAAAATGAAGTGGGAGTCACGGTCGCGAAAATTTAAGTGCCCAGTACAGATCTCCGGGTTGACAACTAGCACTCTGCGCGCGCTGCCGGATTTCACGGCGTCACTGGCTTGCTGAATGCCAAAGGTTGCCGATGAGCAGGCAACATTCATATCGAATGCGAAGCCCGTCGCGCCGAGTGCAGCCTGCACCTCAATGGCCATAGCAGGGTAGGCGCGCTGCATATTTGATGCGGCAACAATAACGGCATCTATGTCTGCAGCCATTATGCCCGCTGCTTGCATAGCCTCACGTGCTGCGTGACAGGCGATCTCGCACATCACAGAGTTTTCTGTGTTTTCGCGCTCGGGAATATCTGGAACCATTCGATGGGGGTCCAGAATGCCGGCTTTGTTAATCACATATCTAGACTTGATGCCCGATGCTTTCTCAATGAATTCGGCGGAGGAAGGTGTCTTGGGCTCTATTTGGCCGCTTGCAATCTGATCACCATAGGCTTCGTTATGAAGATCCACCCAAGCGTTGAAAGACGCCACGAGCTCTTCGTTGCTGATTTTATCTGGGGGCGTGAAAAGCCCCGAGCCAGAGATGACCACAGAGGCAGACATGCGAATTTATCGCTGGTCTAGAGCAACAAAATCTCGCTGCGCCTCACCCGTATAGAGTTGTCGAGGGCGCCCAATGCGGTATGACCCACTTATCATTTCGTTCCAATGGGCAATCCAGCCCACAGTTCTTCCGATGGCAAATATCACAGTAAACATTGAGGTGGGTATGCCCAGCGCTTTCAAGATGATGCCGGAGTAAAAGTCCACGTTAGGATAAAGTTTTTTCTCTATGAAATACTCGTCTCTCAAAGCGATTTCTTCCAGCCGCTTCGCGATCTCCAGATTCTCGTCCTTTATGCCGAGTTCAGCGAGTACTTCATCAGCCGCCTGTTTCATGACCTTGGCGCGCGGATCAAAATTCTTATAGACCCTGTGCCCAAATCCCATCAGTCGGAAGGGATCGTTCTTGTCCTTGGCCTTGGCCACAAACTCTTCGATGCGATCAACGGAACCGATTTCCTCCAGCATTTTGACGACTGCTTCGTTTGCGCCGCCGTGGGACGGCCCCCACAGCGCAGCGATACCGGCAGCGATACAGGCGAAGGGGTTCGCCTGCGACGAGCCCGCTAATCGGACCGTAGAGGTAGAGGCGTTTTGCTCATGGTCAGCATGCAGTAAGAAAATGCGGTCCATCGCGCGGGCACTGGTCGGCGAGACTGTGGTGGGCTCGCAGGGATTGCCAAACATCATGTGAAGAAAGTTCGCTGCGTAGTCGAGCCGGTTGTCCGGATACATGAACGGTTGACCGATCGAGAACTTATAACTCATTGCTGCGATCGTTGGCATTTTCGCTATCAAGCGGAATGCGGCAACCTCGCGATGCCAGGAGTCTGAGATATCCGTGGAGTCATGATAAAAGGCCGATAGAGCACCCACAACGCCGCACATGATGGCCATGGGATGTGCGTCGCGTCTGAATCCGTTGAAGAACGTTCTGATTTGCTCATGGACCATTGTGTGGCGCGTCATGATACCCACGAACTCATCTTTTTGCCCGGCGGTTGGTAACTCACCGTTTAGCAGCAAATAGCACGTTTCCAAATAATCCGAGTGTTCAGCTAATTGCTCGATAGGATAGCCGCGGTGGAGAAGAATGCCCTTTTCGCCATCTATGAATGTGATTTGTGACTCACAGGAGGCGGTTGAGGTGAATCCCGGATCGTAAGTGAAATAACCGTTCGCGGTCAGTTTGCCCACATCAACGACGTCCGGACCCAACGTGCCTGAACGGACGGTGAGATCGATGCTCTGCTCTGAGCCGTCCTGTTGGGTGAGGTTCAGGGTGGCGTGTTTTTCAGACATATGGATGGTTACCACAACAGATTTCAGGAGGCTGCCAAACTAATGCTGCCGGCTTGTCATGTCAATTTGAATGGCGCTGTAACTGGTACTTTCGTCGCATCGCGTAACGCTTAACGTCATCCCTGCTGCACCATCGACTCTCGGGCTTCGTGGCAAATTGTAATCAATTCTTCGCGCACCTATACTTTCGCCCGCCACCGATCGTAGATCGGCGTAGGCGCTTTGGCCACACCGTAATGACCCTGAGAGTAAACGTGAGATCGACTTCAAAAGACACGCGTCCCGTCAATCTTGATATTGGCACGATTAGCTTGCCTGTAACGGCCTATGCCTCGATCACACATCGGGTAACGGGTGTAGTGATGTTCTTTGCCAGCTTTTTGATGTTGTGGGCTCTGGATATGAGTCTCGCCTCTGAAGCCTCTTTTAATAACGTGGCGGCGATTCTCGGCTCACCACTGGCTCGCTTCATCTCATGGGGCATAGCATCTGTGCTCACCTACCACGCTTTGGCAGGTATCAAGCATCTGATAATGGACGCGGGCGTGGGAGAAACCATGCGAGGAGGTGTCATTGGAGCCCGCATTGTCTTTACACTGGCCATCGGCGCCGCCGCCATTTGGGGGGTGTTGATATGGCGACTTCAATAATAAGCCTCCGACGCACAGGGCTCTCAGATTGGTTGATTCAGCGCGCCAGCGCTTTAGTGCTGCTTACGTATTTTATCTTGATTGCATGCCAGTTGCTTGGTTCAGTTGATTACATTTCGTGGCGCGGCCTTTTTGATCAAACCTGGATGAAGATATTCACGTTGCTAGCGGCTTTGTCACTGGCAGCACATGCATGGATAGGACTTTGGTCTGTTACCACCGATTACTTGACAGAAAGGTTGTTGGGACCGAAGGGCAAGTCCATTAGGCTTCTATGCCAGATAGGGACGTCATCGGCTCTCATCGGATATGTCATCTGGATCATCGTCATCGTCTGGAGATAGCAGACGGCGGGTGGTATTCAACTGGGAAAGGGTGCTAGCGGTAACAGGTTTGCCGGGAAAATTTTTGTTATGAGAACGATATCGTTTGACGGGGTGATTATTGGCGGCGGCGGAGCTGGAATGCGCGCGGCACTTCAGCTTGCCCAGTCTGGGTACAAGACTGCAGTTATTTCGAAAGTTTTTCCGACGCGGTCACACACAGTCTCTGCACAGGGCGGCATCACCTGTGCGATTGCGAGTGCTGATCCACAAGATGATTGGCGCTGGCATATGTACGACACCGTCAAGGGCTCTGACTACATTGGCGATCAAGATGCGATCGAATATATGTGTTCGGTGGGCCCCGAGGCAATCTTCGAGCTGGAGCATATGGGGCTACCATTCTCTCGTACAGATGAGGGCCGTATTTACCAGCGTCCGTTCGGGGGCCAGTCAAAAAACTTTGGTGAAGGCGGTCAGGCAGCGCGGACCTGTGCGGCAGCAGACAGGACAGGGCATGCTTTGCTTCACACGCTCTACCAGAACAACATTAAGAACGAGACAGTCTTCTTTAATGAGTGGTTCGCCGCTGATCTCGTAAAGAATCAGGACGGTGCGGTTGTGGGCGTTATCGCAATTTGCATCGAAACAGGCGAGACCGTCTACGTGAAGTCCAAAGCTACAGTATTCGCAACCGGTGGCGCGGGGCGGATATACGCCTCAACGACGAATGCTCATATCAACACGGGCGATGGTATGGGAATGGCGCTGCGCGCAGGAGTCCCCGCGCAGGACATGGAGATGTGGCAGTTCCACCCGACAGGCATTTACGGTGCCGGTACGCTGGTTACCGAGGGGTGCCGAGGAGAGGGCGGGTACCTCATCAACAAGGATGGTGAGCGCTTCATGGAGCGATATGCGCCAAACGCCAAGGACCTAGCGGGACGAGATGTGGTTGCACGCTCCATGGTTCTCGAAATTTTGGAGGGGCGTGGCTGCGGGCCCAATGGAGACCACGTCAAATTAAAGCTTGACCATCTCGGGGAGGAGGTACTTGAGTCGCGACTGCCCGGGATCTGTGAGCTCAGCCGGACTTTTGCTCATGTTGACCCCGTCAAAGAGCCTATTCCTGTTGTGCCGACCTGCCATTACATGATGGGCGGTATCCCTACTAATGTGCATGGTCAAGCCCTGACGGTCGACGCTGGCGGTGATGATGCTGTTATTCCAGGGTTGTATGCCTGCGGCGAGGTTGCTTGCGTATCGGTGCACGGCGCAAATCGTTTGGGTGGTAACTCTCTCCTAGATCTCGTGGTATTCGGTCGCGCCTCTGGTTTGTTTATCGAGAAGTCGCTGCGCGAAGGTATAGAGCTTCGTGATGCGTCGCAGACCGACATTGAAGCAGCAGGTGACCGGCTTAACGCTCTGAACGAACGTGAGTCGGGCGAGCAGGTCGCACCACTGCGGCATGAGTTGCAGGAGATTATGCAGAATCATTTTGGGGTGTTTCGCACCGGTGAATTTATGCGCGAGGGAATCAAGAAGTTGGCGGATCTTCGTGAACGAGTTGAAAATGTTGCGCTTGCCGACCGCTCAAGCGCTTTCAATACCTCCCGTATCGAATGTCTTGAGTTGCAGAATTTGTTTGAGACTGCTGAGGCGACCGCTATAGTCGCTGAGGCTCGAGATGAAAGTCGCGGGGCACACGCGCGAGAAGACTTTACAGAGCGGGACGACGAAAATTGGTTATGTCATTCGCTCTATTTCAGTGAAAATAAAAAGGTGGCGAAGCGCGGTGTGAATTTCACACCTAACACTGTTGAGACATTTCAGCCCAAAGCCAGAAGTTACTGATTATTTTGGAGTATCAGTCAATGCTACAGGTGAGCCTCTACCGTTATAACCCCGAGACCGATGACGCTCCATTCATGCAGGATTTCGCTGTGGAGACTGGCGGGAGAGATTTGATGGTGCTGGATGTTCTGGAGCTCATCAAGGCTGAGCACGATGGCAGCGTCACGTATCGTAGAAGTTGCCGGGAAGGTGTATGCGGCTCGGACGGGCTCAACATGAACGGTAAAAATGGCTTGGCCTGCATCACGCCCCTATCTGACACGGTAAAACACGGTCGCTTGGTTATCCGGCCGTTACCAGGTTTGCCAGTCATACGGGACTTAGTAGTTGATATGAGCCTGTTCTACGCACAGTATGAGAAGATTCAGCCTTATCTCCAGAACCCAACGCCCGCGCCTACGATTGAGCGCCTTCAGTCGCCAGAAGAGCGAGCACAGTTGGACGGGCTTTATGAGTGCATTCTCTGCGCTTGTTGCTCGACTAGTTGTCCGTCCTTCTGGTGGAACCCAGATAGATTTGTCGGGCCTGCGGGCTTGTTGCAGGCTTATCGCTTCCTCGCCGACAGTCGTGACACTGCAACCGAGGATCGGTTGTCGAAACTTGAGGACCCGTTCAGCGTCTTTCGGTGCCATGGTATCCAGAACTGTGTCAACGTTTGTCCCAAAGGCTTAAACCCCACCAAGGCTATTGGCCACATCCGCACGATGTTACTTAATCGCGCCACTTGAGCCGCTCGAAGCAAAGGCATACCCCTAAGTTATATTTTAACTGAAATTGGTTATGGATATCATAACCTATATGAATAATTGACTCCTGCGCGGCGTATTTTGTCAGTATTGCCATGGTTACAAGTGAACGCCATAGCGCTTTTTAGAGCGTCTCGTCCTAAACTCAACTGATAAAAGGGCGCAGGTCTCTGCGACAACATAAATATCGCTGAAGGAAGGGGGCTTCTGTGACGCAGGCAACTCCACTAAAGGGAATGCTGGCCCAATGGGCTTCCTCGCATATAGCAGGTGGCAACTCAGCTTACGTTGACGCGCTTTACGAAGGTTACTTGCAAGACCCCAACGGCGTACCCGCCGATTGGCGTGATTATTTCGACCAACTTCCTCGCGTCTCTACTGAAGCCACCGCACCTCATGACATTCCTCACTCAGTATTGCGGAAGCGATATGCGCGGATCTCCAAGATGCGCGTGCGAACGGACGCGACCGCCTCTCATGACTCTCACGCAACGGACTACGAGCGAAAGCAGGTTAGAGCCGTACAGCTGATATCTGCTTATCGTCAGCGGGGGCATCAGCAGGCCAAGCTTGACCCTCTAGGGCTTGCAGATCGGGCAACCGTTCCCGACTTGACGCTCGGATTCCATGAGCTGAGCGAGGCAGATCTAGATACAACATTTCAGGTCGGCACTGTCTATTTCGGGCGCGCGGAAGCGACATTGGCGCAGATCCGCGCGGATCTGCAAGCAACCTATTGCGGTCAGGTTGGCGCGGAATTCATGCACATTGTCGACACCGAAGAGCGACATTGGATTATGAGTCGCATGGAGGCGGTGCGCAGTGCGCCCGAGTTCAGCCCGCAGCAGCGCCTGAACATATTGCGACAGCTTAATGGTGCGGAGGGTTTAGAGCGCTCGTTGGGTAGTAAATACCCGGGAACAAAGCGTTTTGGTCTGGAGGGGGGTGAGAGCCTCATTCCGATGATGGCTGAGGCGATCCAGCGAATTGGTGGGTATGGCGCCAAAGAAATCTGTATCGGTATGGCCCACCGCGGTCGATTGAATGTGCTGGTCAACATTCTCGGCAAGAATCCCGTCGACTTATTTGACGAATTTGAGGGACGCGCAACCTACATTGGATCGGGTGACGTTAAGTACCATCAGGGTTTTTCTTCCAACATGATGACGCCCGGCGGCGAAGTGCACCTGTCACTATCGTTTAATCCCTCACATCTGGAAATTGTTTCACCGGTGGTGGAAGGATCTGTTCGCGCCCGACAAGACCGTCGCGAGGATCCGCTAGGCAAGTCCGTGGTGCCGATTGTGATTCATGGTGATGCGGCTTTTGCTGGTCAGGGCGTCGTGATGGAAACGTTCCAGATGTCTCAAACACGGGCCTATCGCACGGGCGGTACCCTGCACATAGTGCTGAATAACCAGATTGGCTTCACTACCAGCGAGCGAGCGGACGCGCGTTCCACTGAGTACTGTACCGATATTGCAAAGATGGTTCAGGCCCCCATTTTTCACGTCAATGGTGATGACCCAGAGGCAGCAGTATTTGTTGCGCAGCTAGCGGTGGATTACCGAAATCAGTTCAACAAAGACGTGGTGATTGATCTTATCTGTTATCGGCGCCGTGGCCACAACGAGGCAGATGAGCCCTCGGTCACCCAGCCGGCCATGTACGAAAAGATTAAATCCCACCAGTCCACCAGAGCGCTATACGCGCAGAGCCTGATTGCCGATGGTCTTCTGAGTGATCAAGATGATAGCGATTGGGTAGAACAGTATCGTGAGGCGCTTGAGCGTGATGCGCCTTTAGTCAGTTCGCTTGTATCGGAGCCAAATAAAGCCATGTTCGTCGACTGGTCTCCTTATCTCGGGCATCGCTGGGATGCGGCGGCAGACACCTCTGTACCATTGGGCACCTTGAGGATCTTGTCAGAGCAGGTCAACGCTGTCCCGGAGGGCGAAGCGGCCCATCGCATAGTCAAAAAGCTCATGTCAGATCGACTCAAAATGGGCACCGGTGCGGCGGAGGTGGACTGGGGCTTTGCGGAGACAATGGCTTACGCGTCATTGCTGGACGAGGGCTACCCCGTCAGGCTAACAGGACAAGATGTCGGACGGGGGACGTTCAGTCATCGGCACGCGGTGGTGCACAGTCAGCTAGACGGCAAGGCGTATGTGCCGCTCATGCATCTCAATGAAAATCAGGCGCCCTTCAGGATTTACGATTCTTTGTTGTCAGAGGAAGCTGTACTGGCATTTGAGTACGGATATGCTACTACCTCTCCCACTGGACTCGTGGTGTGGGAAGCGCAGTTTGGTGACTTCGCTAATGGCGCACAGGTTGTGATTGATCAGTTTATCTCCAGTGGTGAGTACAAGTGGAGCCGTCTCTGTGGCTTAACTATGCTCCTGCCCCATGGGTATGAGGGGCAGGGCCCCGAGCACTCGTCCGCGCGGCTTGAGCGGTTTTTACAACTGTGTGCGGAGGACAACATTCAGGTGTGCATTCCGAGTACGCCGGCACAGGTTTTTCACATGTTGCGGCGTCAAGCGATAAGGCCTTTGCGTAAGCCGCTCATCGTCATGACCCCGAAGAGCCTTCTCCGCCACAGGGAGGCCGTCTCGAGGCTCGAGGAATTATCTAGCGGTAGCTTCCAGACGGTCATCGACGAGACAGACGCTATCGATTCGCGGGGCGTGAAACGCGTCGTGATGTGCTCTGGTAAGGTTTTCTATGACCTGAGGTCCGCAAGGCGAGACCGCGAGATCACCGATATCGCGATCATCCGTATCGAGCAGATGTATCCTTTCCCTAGGTTGGATCTTCAAGAGGTGCTCACGAGGTATTCCAACCTAGAGGACGCGGTCTGGGTACAAGAGGAACCGAAAAATCAGGGATCTTGGTACGCGATGCAGAGCCGCCTTTCTACCGTTGTGCAGCTGGGGAACGTGGACGTGGATTTACGCTACGTAGGTCGCCAGCCGTCGGCGTCAGCCGCAGCAGGTTATCCCGCGCTGCATAAGCGTGAGCAGGAAGCATTCATCGATGAAGCTCTGGGGCCGATGCCCTGTGGCTCCTAAAAAGAGGACGCTGCTATGACAGTTGAAATAAAAGCGCCGACTTTTCCTGAGTCAGTTGCAGATGGTGTGGTTGCCGCCTGGCACAAACAGGCCGGCGAGGCAGTTGCGCGCGATGAACTCCTGGTCGAGATCGAGACTGATAAGGTTGTTATGGAAGTGGTAGCTCCGGAGTCGGGCGTATTGTCAGCGGTGTTAATTGAGGCAGGTGAGACGATTGTAAGTGAGGCTTTATTGGCCACTCTGACACCGGGAGGGGGTTCCGCTGCTACCGCTACTGATGCGCCCGAAGTCGTTGCAGACACGAGGCATGTTTCCGATGAGATGGGCGCTGACACGATTCCTATGGGGCCTGCTGTGCGTGCGCTACTCGACGAGCATGGCCTCTCTCCTAGAGCTATGACCGCAACGGGCAAGGGGGGCCGGCTTCTGAAGGAGGACGTACTTAGCCACCTCAAAAGCATCGAGATTGCGGGCCCGGCCGGTATCTCTGTTGAAACTTCGAAGATGTCGCAACCGACTTATTCCCCGATTTCGTTAGAGGGCCCGACCAGTGAGCGCTTAGAAACTCGAGTGCCTATGACACGGATGCGTGCCCGCATTGCTGAACGTCTGCTTGGCGCGACGCAGCAGACGGCAATGTTGACGACTTTCAATGAGGTCAACATGGCGCCATTGATGATGCTGCGCAAGCAATACCGGGACGAGTTTCAATCTGTACATAATGGCACTCGGCTAGGATTCATGGGTTTTTTCGTCAAGGCGGCTTGTGAGGCCTTGAAGCGGTTCCCGGAGGTGAACGCCTCAATTGACGGTAATGATGTGGTGTATCACGGCTACCAGGATATCGGAGTGGCTGTATCTGTCGACGAGGGCTTAGTTGTGCCTGTTCTGCGTGACGCAGACTTCATGAGCATTGCTGATGTCGAGGCAGCGATCGCGGAATTTGGTGCGAAGGCGAAAGATAAGAAGCTGACCATAGAAGATATGACGGGCGGCACGTTCACCGTTTCCAATGGTGGTGTTTTCGGTTCGTTGCTTTCAACGCCGATTCTCAACCCACCCCAGACGGGCATACTTGGCATGCATTCTATTCAAGAGCGGCCAATCGCCATTAACGGTGAGGTAGTCATAAAGCCGATGATGTATTTGGCGCTCTCATATGATCATCGATTGGTCGACGGAAAAACGGCCGTTCAGTTTCTGGTCGCCATTAAAGGACTGGTCGAGGATCCGGCGCGGATTCTGCTGCAGCTCTAAGGGAGGAATTATCGTGTCAGATTCGTTTGATGTGATTGTGGTTGGTTCAGGGCCCGCGGGCTATGTGTGTGCGATTCGGTGTGCGCAGCTTGGCCTCAAGACGGCCGTAATTGAGCGGAATGTGGCTTCGAATGATCAGCCTCAGCTTGGCGGGACGTGCCTTAACGTAGGGTGCATACCTTCAAAAGCATTGCTGGACAGCTCGCAGCGGTATGCGGAAGCCGCTAGCCACCTGTCCGTCCACGGTATTGGTGTGAGTGGTGTCAGCCTCGATATTGCCGGCATGATGGCTCGAAAAGAAAAGATCGTTTCGCAGCTGACAGGTGGTGTATCAGGGCTGCTAAAGGCAAACGGAATCACCGTCATCAATGGAGCAGCTACGCTCAATGCGGGTCGGCAAGTAGAGGTATCTTCTGCTGGCAGTGGGAATCAGGCCTACAGGGCAGATCACGTTGTGTTAGCAGCCGGTTCCGAGCCTGCTGCGATCCCGCCCGCGCCAGTTGATGGAGACCGAGTCGTCGATTCAACAGGGGCGTTGTGCTTTGATGCGGTGCCGCAGCGTCTGGGTGTGATTGGAGCGGGTGTGATCGGACTCGAGCTCGGCAGCGTTTGGGCACGCCTCGGGTCCGAGGTGATGATGTTGGAGGCAATGGATCAGTTTTTGCCCAATATGGATGAGCAAATCGCGGTGGAGTCCGCGAAGATCTTCGCAAAGCAGGGTCTCGATATTCGGCTAGGTGCTCGAGTGACAAATGTCCGCGTTAGCGGTGATTACGTCGAGGTGACCTACTCTCAGGGCGATACCACTGAAAAGGCGCGATTTGACCGCTTGATTGTCGCCGTGGGCAGAAGCCCCAGAACAGCGGGATTATTCTCGGCTGACTCGGGCGTAACCGCAGATGAGCGCGGCTTTATTTTTGTGAATGACTATTGCGCAACTGAAGCGCCCGGCGTGTGGGCGGTTGGCGATATTGTTCGCGGACCAATGCTGGCGCATAAGGGATCCGAGGAGGGTGTGATGGTCGCTGAGCGCATTCACGGTAAGTCAGCGCAGCTAAACTACGAGGTCATCCCGTCAATTATCTACACTCACCCCGAGGTTGCGGCAGTGGGCAAAACTGAACAGGAACTCAAGGCCGAGGGTGTTAACTATAAGGCTGGTACCTTTCCCTTCGCGGCTATTGGTCGAGCGCTGGCATCTGGAGAGACTGAGGGGATGGTTAAAATCCTGTCTGATGCCGATTCCGATCAAATTTTGGGCGCTCACGTGGTAGGGCCCTCAGCCGCTGACCTGGTACAGCAGATTGTGATTGCGATCGAAATGGCGGCCAGTACGGAAGATTTGCAGTTGATGGTCTTTGGTCACCCGACTATGTCCGAGGCGGTTCACGAGGCTGCACTGGCAGTGGATGGTAGAGCGGTCCATATGGTGAATCGGACCAAATAATAACAAAGACACAAGCGGAATCGATTACCCGGTCGCCGGTGCTTATGAACCGGGTGCGTATTGAGGGAAAACTATGAACTTGCATGAGTACCAAGCTAAGACGCTATTTGCAGACTACGGGCTTCCCGTCTCAGCGGCGGTTGCGGTTGATTCTGCTGAGGCCGCGGTGAAGGCCGCTACCGACATTGGTGGAGAACGTTGGGTAGTCAAGGCGCAGGTTCATGCGGGGGGCCGGGGCAAGGCAGGCGGGGTTAAACTGGTAGACAGTCCGGAAGCCGCGGGTCAGTTTGCTGAGCAGTGGCTCGGTGAGCATTTGGTGACGTATCAAACTAATGCGTCCGGGCAGCCAGTGTCTCGCATTTTGGTTGAATCGTGCATCGGTATCAGGGACGAGCTGTATTTGGGCGCGGTTGTAGATCGCGCCTCACGACGTATCGTCTTCATGGCCTCTACTGAGGGCGGTGTTGAGATCGAAAAAGTGGCGGAAGAAACGCCCGAAAAGATACTCAAGGCTGAGATTGATCCCCTGCTTGGGGCACAGGCGTTTCAGGGCAGAGATCTGGCCTTCCGCCTGGGCTTGGCGGGTGTGCAGATCAAGCAGTTTGTCACTATTTTTCTGGGCCTGGCAAAGCTCTTTACGGACAAAGATCTTGCACTTATCGAGGTCAATCCATTAGTAATTACGGATGAGGGCAACCTGCACTGCTTAGATGCCAAGGTAGTGGTAGATTCCAACGCCCTGTACCGTCAACCTGAACTTGAGGCGATGCACGACCCCTCTCAGGAAGACGAGCGCGAGGCACACGCCGCGCAGTGGGAACTGAACTACGTGGCGCTGGATGGCAGCATCGGCTGCATGGTCAATGGTGCGGGCTTGGCCATGGGTACTATGGACATCGTCAAGCTGCATGGCGGCATGCCGGCTAATTTTCTTGATGTCGGGGGCGGCGCCACGAAAGAGCGGGTCACCGAGGCGTTCAAGATCATCCTGTCTGACAACAATGTGAGAGCCGTACTGATCAATATATTTGGCGGTATTGTTCGTTGCGACCTCATTGCAGAGGGCGTGATCAGAGCAGTAGAAGGTGTGGGCGTTGCAGTGCCTGTGGTTGTTCGCCTTGAGGGTAATAACGCGGCACTGGGCCGTCAGGCACTCGCTGAGAGTGGATTAAATATTGAGGCAGCAGAGAGTCTCGCGGATGCTGCTCAAAAAGTCGTGGCTGCCGCGGGAGGTGCGGCATGAGTATCTTGGTTAACGCCGGGACTCGCGTGGTTTGTCAGGGATTTACTGGTTCTCAAGGAACCTTCCACTCGCAACAGGCGATTGCCTATGGCACACAGTTGGTGGGTGGCGTAACCCCTGGGAAAGGAGGGCAGACACATCTGGGCCTACCAGTATTCAACACGGTTACCGAGGCAGTCGCTCAAACATCGGCCAATGCATCGGTCATCTACGTGCCAGCGCCGTTTTGCAAGGACTCTATTCTCGAGGCGGCTTACGCCGGGATTGAGCTCATTGTTTGCATTACCGAAGGCGTACCGACCCTCGACATGCTGGATGCCAAGGTGAAATGTGACGAATTGGGCGCGAGGTTGATAGGCCCGAATTGTCCTGGCGTGATTACGCCCGGAGAGTGCAAAATCGGCATCATGCCCGCGGAAATACATCTGCCCGGCAGGGTTGGTATTGTCTCGCGTTCCGGTACGCTGACTTATGAAGCGGTCAAACAAACGACAGATGTGGGGTATGGGCAGTCCACCTGCGTGGGCATTGGTGGCGACCCCATTCCGGGATCAAACTTCATCGACATCTTGGGACTCTTCCAGGATGACGCCTCCTCAGAAGCCATCGTAATGATTGGCGAGATTGGCGGTACGGCGGAGGAGGAGGCGGCAGAGTTTATCCGCAGCAATGTCTCAAAGCCGGTAGTGTCGTACATTGCCGGCGTGACGGCTCCAAAAGGTAAGCGCATGGGCCATGCAGGCGCTATCATTTCTGGCGGCAAAGGCACTGCCGATGAGAAGTTTGCTGCTTTAGAATCCGCAGGCGTCAGCACAGTGCGATCGCTGGCTGATATCGGTGCCGCACTGCAAGAAGTCACCGGCTGGTAAGCCCGCAGTTGTTATCGATAAAGCCCGCTCACGCTGGTTTTTTTTTACCTCTCTCCGCAGGCGATGCCTTGAAAATAGGCGATTCAAGCCCCATCTCCCCACCATACGCAAACTAAGGAACCTTATAATGACGGCTGAAGCCACACAAACGATGGGCTTTCAGACTGAAGCAAAACGTCTGCTTCACCTGATGATTCATTCGCTCTACTCAAATCGAGAGATCTTTCTCCGGGAACTGATATCGAACGCCTCGGATGCAATAGATAAGCACAGGTTTGCGGTAATCAATGACTCCGCCATGGGTGGTGCTAACGGTGACTATCGGATTCGCGTCTACCCAGATGAAAAAAACAAAACTATTACTATCGACGACAACGGCATTGGTATGTCGCGTGAGGAGGTTATTGAGAACCTTGGCACGATCGCCAAATCCGGTACGGCGGCTTTCATGGAACAACTGAGTGGCGATCAGAAATCTGACAGCCAGTTGATCGGGCAATTTGGCGTGGGTTTTTATTCTTCGTTTATCGTAGCGGATCGTGTTGAGGTACTGACGCGTAAGGCGGGTGAGACCGGCGCAACGCATTGGGAGTCTGCCGGTGAGGATGACTTCACGGTGAGTGAGGCAGAGCGGGAAAGTGCGGGCAGCACCATTATTTTGCATTTGAAATCCGACGCAGAGGAGTTTGCAGACAGCTGGCGAGTCAGGTCGGTGATCAAGAAGTACTCCGACCATATTTCGGTTCCGGTCATGATGCCTGAGCCGCCAAAGCCGGTCGAAAATGAGGAGTCGGTCGAGGAGAGTGAGGCGGGAGAGACTGAGTGGCAGCCCGTTAACGAAGCAAAGGCACTGTGGACGAGAAGCCGCACCGATATTAATGATGAAGAATATCAGGCATTTTATAAGCACATCTCTCACGATTTCGAGGATGCCCTGACTTGGAGCCATAATGCAGTCGAGGGTAAGTTGGAGTACACCTCCTTACTGTATTTGCCCAAGCGAGCGCCCTTTGACTTATGGCATCGAGAGGGTGCGAGGGGCCTCAAGCTTTATGTGCAGCGCACGTTCATCATGGACGAAGCGGAGCAATTTCTTCCTATATACCTGCGATTCGTGAGGGGGGTACTGGACTCCAGTGATCTACCCCTGAACGTGTCGCGGGAAATCCTGCAGCAAAATCAGCAGGTGGAATCAATCCGCGGTGCCTTGACCAAACGTGTGCTGGATATGCTGTCAAAAATGGCCAGCAAGCAGCCGGGGGACTACGAAGAGTTCTGGGACACTTTTGGTGCGGTGTTGAAGGAGGGGCCCGCGGAGGATTTTGCCAATCGAGAAAAGATTGCCGGCCTACTCAGGTTCGCTACCACGGATGATGACGAGCCGCTGCAGCGTCGCTCATTGAAGCAATATGTGGAAAGCATGCAGGAAGGTCAGCAATCGATTTACTACGTAGTAGCTGAGAATCACGCTACCGCCAAAAACAGCCCCCATATCGAGGCGCTTCGCCGGCAGGGTGTAGAGGTGCTTTTGTTGTCCGATCGCGTTGATGAGTGGCTGATGAGTCACTTGGGCGAGTATGACGGCAAGCCGCTGCGCGATTGCGCAAAGGGAGAGTGGGGTGATGAGGCCGATAGCGACGACGCTAAGAAGGCGCTCGAAGAAGCTGAAAAAGCAAGCGAATCGCTGATTGAGCGTATGCAAGGCGTTCTTGCCGAGCGCGTGGCCGGCATTCGGCCGACCATTCGTCTGACGACCTCGCCTGCTTGTCTGACCGTAGCGGAGCATGAGATGGGTGCTCAGATGCGCCGGATTATGGAGGCCGCGGGCCAAGAGATGCCCGAGACTAAGCCGACCATGGAGATCAACGTTGAGCACCCATTACTCAAGCGGCTGGATGAGGAAGCTGATGAGGACCGGTTTGCAGACCTTGCGCAAATCTTGCTAGATCAGGCCGTGCTGGCGGAGGGGTCGATGTTAGAGGATCCGGCCTCATATGTTGCACGACTCAATAAGTTGCTCGTGGAGATGAGCGACGCATAAGGTGGTATTGACGTCGTGGCGAGGCAGAGTCGAAGCGTTCGGATCAGCAGGGCGCACTCGGCCGTCTGGGCCAAAGGTGTTTGCGCGTCATGGCGGAGAGCTGTGAGCAGTGGTGCTCAAGCGCTGAGATCGCGCCAGTTGCAGCGCTTCTCTGTAGCCCCTTCCGTAGTACCCGCGAGACAGCAGAGGTGCTGGCCGATGTATTTCATCCAAACAGATTAGAGGTGCTCGATACGTTGGCGCCCGGTGCACGCCTTGAGATTTTTAGCGAGTAGCAGTTTGGAATGGACTGGCATATCGTCATAGTGCCCCATCGGCCTTTTGTTTCTCTCGCCATCTCTTGTTGGGCTGACGATACGAGACTTACGCCGCTCGCCCCTGGAGGGTATCCGGCACTCGAGGTATTGAGTCTGCAATGCGGCGGTGTCTCCCCTTTGCACCACTGCCCAGACCCCAGTGCGTTGATGGATGAGGATTGTGTTTAGAGCAGCGGCATCTCGCGCGATAGCAGTATCGGCAGACGGACTGAACTACTCTGGTCTGGAATGGGGTAATCCAGAGGGACATCCGATTATTGCCTTGCACGGCTGGCTGGATAATGCGCTATCGTTCGCTTCACTGGCCCCGTTGCTATGCGACTTTCGCGTTATCGCACTTGATTTGTCTGGTCATGGTCTCAGCGACCATCGCTCTCCTGACGCGACTTACAACATCTGGGATGACGTCCCGCAACTACTGTCGATCTTCGAACGGCTTGATCTGCCCAGGCTCGCCCTCCTGGGTCATAGCCGGGGTGCGGCGATCTCGGTATTACTCGCCGCCGCACTGGGCTCGCGCTGCTCGCATCTAGTGCTTTTAGACGGCATGTTGCCCTACCCGACTGAGGATGTTTCAGCGGCCTCGCAGTTTCTGCAGGCCCAAAAGGATCACGAGGCCCTAAGTAGCTATGAACCCAGAATATTTCGCGATTATGCGGAGTTTGTCGCTGCACGGGTCAGATTAGGATTTTCGGAGGAAAGTGCCCAAATCCTAGCTCCACGCGCTATTCGCCGAGTATCAGATGGATTTGTGCTCAACCATGACCCGCGTTTGAACCATAATTCCGCCATCAAGCTGACGCCGACCATGTGCTCAGCGTTTTACGATGCCGTTACCGCGCCAACACTCGCACTGATTGCCGAGAATGGGCTAAGAGTCAGAGCGGGCTTAGGGGCGGCGCTTGCGACTGTGGCAGAAATCGCCCAGTGCAAAGTAATCCCTGTGCCCGGTTCACATCACACCCATATGGAGGAGGGTGCGACGGCGATTGCTGATCACATGAGGTCGTTTATGGATGCTTAGTTGGTCAGCTCAGAAATTCGGCACGTGACGCGGGGTCTGTTTTGAAGACCCCACCCAGTGACGTCGTGCGAGTGCTGCTGTTCCCGTCTTTCACACCGCGGGCTTTCACACAGTAGTGTATTGCTGAGATGGTTACCGCGACGTTATCGGTGCCAAGCAGGGTTTGCATCGCCACCAATACCTGCTGCGTTAATCGCTCTTGCACCTGAGGTCGCTGAGCGAAAAATCTGACGAGGCGATTGATTTTGCTCAGACCGATGACCTTCTCATTGGGGATGTAGGCTACCTTGGCGGATCCGTCGATTGTTACAAAGTGGTGCTCACAGGTACTGGTCAGATCAATATCTTCAACACAGACCATTTCCTCAACATTCATCTTGTTCTCGATCACTGTAATTTTCGGAAACTGCGAGTAGTCCAATCCACTGAAGACCTCATCGACGTACATTTTAGCGATGCGATGGGGTGTTTCTTCGAGGCTGTCGTCACGTAAATCAAGCCCAAGCGCGTTCATGATGTCGCCAAATGCATCACGGATGACCTCGTATCGCTGGTCTCTGTTGAGGCCGTTATTGATCATCGGCGTTTCGAGGCCGCGCTCGAGCAAAGCCCCCCGCACGGCAATCGCCTCATCGGTCAGTGACCCAGGAAGGGGGGTGGCAATGCTGGATGCTGCGCGATTGATTGACATGTTCACTTCTCTCCGAGTTTGTGACGAGTCTTAATTGGTATGTACTGTGGTGGCGTCGGTTCAGATTGCCCGTCCGAGAGACCGATTGGTGCGTGAACGGCGCAAAGCCCCCTTTTGGACCCTTGCCAAAGGGGGTATGGCCATCATCTTGATGCCAGCCGGCTTCTCGTTAATTCAATGAATCTCTGCCTTTAGTAGACCGATCATTAAGGTGCGAGTGCCGAAGCATCCTCTGAACAGAGTATCATGAGCTGTCAGAAAAACTAGACAGATTCGTATGGAGACTTTTCGGACAAAACTGGGTCAAGTGGAACGCTTGTTGCTCGATGCTAATGTTTTTTGTGGGCACGGGTACCTATCGCCTCATGACGAGGCAGTGGCGCTGTTGCTGGGCGCCGCGGGTCTGGGCCCGGATCAGGATCAGTCTCTGCTTGGTTTGCCATTCCCTCCCGAGGCCGTTGCGCAACTCGATAGCTGGGTGAAGGAGAGATGCGTGGGCAGAAAGCCGATAGCCTACATATTGGGAGAGGCTTATCTGGGCGGTTGTAGGTTTCTCTCAGACGAGCGGGCCCTCATCCCACGCTCTCCTATTGCTCACCTGCTTCTAGATGAACTCAGCTCTTGGTGGACCGCAGATCTTCCGCCGGGCACAATTGTCGAAGTCTGCTGTGGTGGCGGGAATCTGGGTATTCTGGCGGCGCAAGTTTTTCCAGAGGCCCAGGTTTGGTTGGCCGATTTGGACGGATCGGCTTTATCACTCGCGCTGGATAACGTGGCCTTACATCGGCTCTCAAGCAGAGTGGGTTGCTACCGCGGGGATCTATTAGGCGCGATCGCGCCGGAGAGCATTGATTTAATTATCGCTAACCCGCCCTACGTTTCGGCTCAAGAAATGGAGGCCTTGCCACCGGAATACGGACATGAGCCTGCGGTGGCTCTGCTGGCTGACGAGGATGGGACGCGACTGGCACGACACCTTATGCAGCAGGCTGCAAAAACGCTTCGCCCTGGTGGATTGATGGTGCTGGAGGTGGGCGAAACCATGTGGGAGATGGAAGCGCGTTTCCCCAAAGTGCCATTTCTCTGGCTCGATTTGCCTCATGGAGGCGATGGCGTTACTGCTATGCGTGCGCAGGAATTACGGGACTGGAGTGCCGCAGGCATCCTATAATTGCAGCCGGAGGCGAGGATGTCTGGCAATACTTTCGGCAAACTATTTACGGTGACGACCTATGGAGAGAGTCATGGGGGCGCGCTGGGCTGCATCATTGATGGGTGCCCCCCTGGACTTGCTTTATCTGCGGCTGATCTACAGCCTGACCTGAATCGCCGCAAGCCTGGGCAATCACGGTACACGACACAGCGCCGTGAGGATGATGAGGTCGAGATTTTGTCGGGGCTTTTCGAAGGCGTGACCACGGGAACGCCGATCGGGATGGTTGTTAGAAATAAAGACCAAAAGTCAAAGGATTACAGTAAAATCAAAGATTTATACCGACCAGCTCATGCAGACTATACCTATGATCGCAAATACGGTCTGCGCGATTACCGTGGAGGTGGTCGTTCTTCTGCGCGCGAGACCACGATGCGTGTAGCGGCCGGTGCGGTGGCAAAAAAGTGGTTAGCGGAGCGGTATGGAGTACAGATTAGAGGGTATCTCAGTGCACTGGGGCCACTTGTAGCGGCGCAGCATGATTGGGAGTTGGTGGAAAAAAACCCGTTTTTCTGCGGTGACGCGAAGCTCGTGCCCCGATTGGAGAGCTATATGCAAGATCTGATCAAGCAAGGTGATTCGGTCGGTGCTCGGATTAATGTGGTGGCAGAGAATGTGTTGCCTGGCTGGGGCGAGCCAGTCTTCGACCGCTTGGACGCCGATATTGCGCATGCCATGATGGGGATTAATGCAGTGAAAGGCGTTGAGATTGGCGACGGCTTTGCCTCTGTCAAGCAGTTGGGCAGCGAACACCGTGATCTGATGACGCCTGAAGGGTTTTTGTCCAACCACGCTGGTGGCACTTTAGGCGGTATTTCCTCAGGACAGCCGCTATTGGTGAGTCTCGCACTAAAGCCGACATCGAGCATCCGTTTGCCCGGCGATACAGTGCGCTCGGACGGTGAGGCTGCAGAAGTCGTCACCACAGGGCGCCATGATCCGTGTGTGGGTATTCGCGCTACGCCTATTGCGGAGGCGATGCTTGCCCTGGTGCTAATGGATCACGCATTGCGTCAGCGTGCTCAAAACGGCGATGTCGCGCTGACTACCCGACCGATACCGGGTAGCGCGCCGGAGCAATGATTCGGCGACAGCGGGCGCGGACCGTTTTCTTAGCGCTTGCTGCTTGTGTGGCGCTCTTTTGGGGTGCCGTCGATATTGTAGGCGTTTCAGCGCTGCAGCTCGGCATTCAACTCGTGTGGGTCAGCTTTGGCGTAAGCGCCGTAATTGGGGTTTCGGCAGCCACCGGATGGTTGCTAAGCCGACGGCGCAGGGCGCGCTAGCGGCTTTAGCGCCGAAACTTTTTTGAAGCCTGGCTGAATCGCAGGCTTCGTTGTGATGTAAAACATGACTTTAATGCTTTGAGAAGGGTAAGCAATATGGCAATCAAGCAATGGACAGTGGCGTTCTCAGTGCTCTTGACGGCTCAGTGGGCAACCGCAGAGCTAGCGTGGCAAAGCGCGCTCGCAGGTGAGCATCGCACTGCAGAAAGTCGAGAGAGGGATGCTCACCGTCACCCGCAGGAGACGCTCGCATTTTTTGGAATTGATGAGGGTATGACAGTAATGGAGGTTTCGCCAGGCGGTGGTTGGTACACCGAAGTGTTGGCGCCTCTTTTGAAGGACAAGGGCACCTTAATCGCGGCGCATTCCAGCCCAAATGGTGGCAGCTATGCGCGTCGCTCCCTCGGTAGCTTTCTGCGGAAGCTAGGGGAGAACGATGAGGTGTACGGTTCTGTTCAGGTCGTGGCCTTGCAGCCCCCCATGGCGGTTTCTAATGTTGCGGCAAACTCCGTTGACCTCGCTCTGACTTTCCGAAACGTACATTCCTGGTTGCGTGCGGATCAGGCCGAGATGATGTTTTCTGCAATTGCAGAGACGCTCAAGCCGGGCGGTGTGTTGGGTATCGTGCAGCATCGGGGTGACAATGAACTGTCGCTTGCGCAGATGAAAAGCACGGCCTACGTCAGTGAGGAGAAAGTGATCGAATTGGCGGAATTGGCCGGCCTCAAGCTGGAAGGGCGGAGCGAAATTAATGCGAATCCACGTGATACTAAAGATCACCCGCGTGGCGTATGGACGTTGCCCCCATCATTAGCTGAAGGCAACAAGGACAGGGACCGCTATCTTGCAATCGGTGAGAGCGATCGAATGACGCTCCGCTTTGTCAAGGCGGCGGATTGACCTTGTGGGGGACGGTGAGCCTCGAAAGAATATTGATGCGACTGGGTTGAAGTGCCCGGAACCCTTAATGCTCCTGCACGCCGCGATGCGTCGGCTGAGAGCTGGTGAAGAGCTGACGCTGGACGCCACTGACCCCTCTACCGAGCGCGATGTGCCAAACTTTTGTGAGTTCCTGGGGCACTCGTTGCTTTTGGCGGAGCGCCACGAGCACGTCTTTCACTACCGCATCAGAAAATCTCAGGGCGCCAGGTGAGTGCCGGCAGTCATAGCGTCAGTGCGCAACAGCTCGTAGACACATTTAACCTAACTTTTGAGCACAGTGAACGCACAATCCTGCGCGGTGGTGCGGAAGAGCCGTATTACGAGCCGGGCGAGCCGCATCGCATTGTGTTTAGAGAGAACTTTGTGCGCAGCGCATTGCACGAGGTTGCTCACTGGTGCTCGGCGGGAGAACGCAGGCGCCGCCTACCCGATTATGGCTACTGGTACAGCCCCGACGGCAGGAATCGCATGCAACAGGCAGCATTCTTTTCGGTAGAAGCGCGTCCGCAGGCCATTGAGGCTATGTTCTGTGCTGCCTGCGGTATCCGATTCTTTCCGAGCGTGGATAACATTTCAGCGTCGATTTCATCGGACGAGATTAGCGCGTTCTCCGCGCGGGTTGATGCGTGGATGATGAGGTTTGAGGTAACGGGATTGCCTATCCGCGCTGCGCGATTCATCAGTGCGCTCTCCGACGAGCAGAGTTGGCGGTCAGCGACAGACTGGAATTCATCGTGAGCCAGATCGATACACGCAGGTTGGCATGGGTCGTTGATGATGGCATTCCGCTGACGCCCCATTTGCAGGAGCTTGTGGGTGAGACGTCCGTGCTTCCTGGGAGAGATATTAACGCAGAGACAGTTGTTGACGCGGATATCTTGCTTGTGCGCTCGATTACCCCTATCACGCGTGAATTACTTGAGCGAAGTGCATTGAAATTTGTTGGGACAGCGACCGCTGGGCACGATCATATCGATACTCGTGCGTTGGCTGACCTCGGACTTGCGTGGGCTGCGGCGCCCGGTTTCAATGCAATCTCCGTAATGGAATATGTACTGGCAGCGCTTGTTGAAACGAAATGGCTGCGTGCCGTGCTCGAGGGTGCGCCAGTGGGTGTTGTGGGCTTGGGAGAAGTTGGTCGTCGGCTTGCTGAACGTCTGGTGGCGATGGGGGCAACCGTGGTGGCATATGACCCCCTGGCCGAGCATTGGCCATCGGGGGTTGCGCGGTCTGAAATTGATGTTGTCCTTCGACAGCCTGTGGTTACGCTTCATGCAAGCCTGACCGATACAGGGCCCTACCCCTCACGGCACATAATCGATATTCCGCAGACGCATATTATGCTCAAGGCGCTGGCCGAAAGACCTTGCGGTGGCCTGTTCATTAACGCGGCAAGAGGAGGTTTGATCTCGGAGTCTGCTCTGGATAGATTGCTCGAGAGTGAGTGGACTATTGTGCTGGATACCTGGCCAGGGGAGCCTGCGCTGAGTGCCTCGAATTTGTCGCAGTGTGACTGGATCTCTCCGCATATTGCTGGGCATTCTGCGCAGGCAAAGCCGCGAGGCAGCGATATGCTGGCGGTGGCAATCGCGCGATGGTCGCAACATCCAGACCTGATTAGAATACCGCCAAGCGATGATGTAACGACATCGCGGCGCTCGCTCCAAGTGCCCAGCATTGGACCAGACGCCGACGCTATTGATTTTCTGGCTGCTTTCTTGCTCGAGCACAGCGTGCTGGCGAGAGAGGACGCCAGGTTACGTGACAGCGTTGGAAGGGGGCTGAGTGCAGGTCTATTCGATCACCTCCGCAGTCACTACCAGCAACCCGATGAGTGGACTGGTCAATCCATTACGCTTGAGGATGCGACTAACTCTTGGGGAACTGCAATGAGGACGATGGGTCTGAGGGTGCTTTCTGAACAAGGAGAGGTGTAATGTCTGAGCGGGAAAAAGGCGAGGCGGGTTGGCGCGAACAACTTACGCCAGAAGAGTTCTATGTGCTGCGTCAAAAAGGTACTGAGCGCGCTTTCACGGGTGAATACTGGAATGTGTGGGAGGAGGGTTCTTATCGTTGTCGTGGTTGTGGTGAGCTGTTGTTTCAATCCGAAACCAAGTTTGACGCAGGGTGCGGTTGGCCAAGTTTCGATAGGCCAGCGCGAGTCGGTGTGATTGCGGAGGAGCGTGACACGAGTCATGGTATGGTCAGAACTGAAGTGATGTGTCAGAAATGCGGGGGGCACTTGGGGCACGTGTTCCCTGACGGACCCACTGAGACAGGACAGCGTTATTGCATCAATAGCCTGTCGATCACGCTGGAAAAGAAAGAGCAGGGTTAGTCCGCCAAACTACTTCCGTATTGAGTAGAGTTGACTGAAAAAAAGTGGAGCGGGAAACGAGGTTCGAACTCGCGACCTCAACCTTGGCAAGGTTGCGCTCTACCAACTGAGCTATTCCCGCAGAAATGGCGTCCCCTAGGGGGTTCGAACCCCTGTTCCCGCCGTGAAAGGGCGGTGTCCTAGGCCACTAGACGAAGGGGACGTTGTCCTAACACCAGAAGGCGCGCATGTTAGTGACCCCCCAAAGGCGCGTCAAGGGGGGAATTTGCGTTCCTTCTGATGCGCCAAATGATTCGTTACACTACGCGCGCCCAGGTAGTCTGCACAAACAGGATTTGTCCTCATGTCTCAAGCGCTGAAAATCAAGGGCCTGCAGAAGATCTATGCCAATGGTTTTAGAGCACTGAAGGGCATTGACCTCGAGGTGAGGGAGGGGGACTTCTTCGCGCTGTTGGGGCCTAACGGCGCGGGCAAGAGCACGACGATTGGTGTGATCTGCTCGCTGGTCAACAAGACCGCAGGTACGGTATTGGTAAAAGGCGTTGACATTGACGAGGACTTTCCCGGCGCTAAACGCCATCTTGGCGTTGTGCCTCAAGAGTTCAATTTTAACGTGTTTGAAACGGTCGAAGATATCCTTATACATCAGGCTGGCTACTACGGTATCCCAATGAAAACAGCCCTTGAGCGCATCGATTCATGCCTCCTCAAGCTTGGATTGTCGGAGCAACGCAATACTCGTGCAAGAATGCTCTCAGGTGGGATGAAGCGTCGATTGATGATCGCGCGAGCGCTCATCCACGAACCGAGCGTATTGATATTAGATGAGCCAACCGCAGGCGTTGATATCGAGATGCGGCGCTCGATGTACGAATTCCTTAGAGAGATCAATGAAGCCGGCACGACCATTATTTTGACTACGCATTACCTAGAAGAGGCTGAAAGCCTCTGCCGCAATATCGCCATCATTAACAACGGTGAAATTGTGACCAACACATCGATGAAAAATCTGCTGCGCGAACTTCATCGAGAAACATTCATCCTCGACACGCGCGAGCCGCTGCCTGAGAGAATTCAGGTTCCCGGATTTGAAGTGTCGAGAGTAGATGATTTTTGCCTAGAAGCGCAGATCGAGCAAGGCCAGGATTTGGCAGAGCTGATGTCCCGGTTGCACGGGTCGGGGGTAAGTATTATCAGTATGCGCAATCGCGAGAATCGCCTCGAGCAAATATTTGTATCATTGTTGGAGCAGGCCTCGTGAGCCCCTATGAGCAGTACATCGCCTTATTGACCCTGATGCGCAAAGAGATCCGGCGTTACACCCGGATCTGGTCTCAGACACTGTTGCCCTCGGCGATAACGATGTCGTTGTATTTTCTTATATTCGGGGGGCTAATTGGCTCTCGCATCGGTGAGATGGGTGGCGTGAGCTACATGGAATTTGTTGTGCCCGGGCTGATCATGATGGCGATTGTGACCAACTCTTACGCCAACGTTGTGGCATCCTTTTTCGGCGCTAAATTTAACAACAGCATTGAAGAACTCCTAGTTTCGCCGACGCCAAACCAAATCATCTTGCTAGGGTTTGTGTCAGGCGGTGTCACTCGGGGCATGTTGGTCGCTGTTATCGTGACACTTGTTGCATCGCTGTTCGTAGATCTCAATATTCATAGTTATGCGGTGGTCATTACGGTAGTCGCGCTTACCTCCGCCCTCTTTTCGCTGTGTGGGCTCATCAACGGCGTCTTCGCGAATACATTCGATGACATCAATATCGTACCTGCATTTGTATTAACGCCGCTCACCTATTTGGGTGGCGTATTTTACTCCCTTGAGTTACTGCCCGAGTTCTGGGCTACCGTCTCGCAAGCCAATCCGTTGGTGTATGTGGTGAATGCCTTTCGATTCGGGGTTTTGGGCGTAAGTGACGTCAGCTTGGGTTTTGCTTTTGGCATGATTGGTGCATTCACCGTGGGGGCCTATTGGTATGCGGCGTACTTGTTGCGCACGGGCACCCGACTGAGAACCTGATGGGCATGGTAGGTGTCCTCGGACAGACAGTCGCCGCGCCTGAGTCATACGCTCCCGAGGTCTTGGAGCCTATCCAGCGAGTTGACCGAGAATCCTCGGCACCCTACGGATGGGATGTCTGGCATCTCTATGAGCTCTCTTGGTGTTTGGGTGGTTCCATAGCGCACTGGGTTGGCTGGCTATCGATACCGGCGCACTCACCTGCGACGGTAGAATCTAAATCTCTCAAGCTTTATCTCAACTCTTTGAACTTCCATCGCTTCGAGAGCGATGAATCGGCGTTTGCTACGATCGTCTCTGACGTTTCCCGGGCCATAGGTGCGGAAGTGCAACTTCAATTCGTCGAGGTCGATCAGTTGGATTCCATCACCGAAGAATTGTCTGGCGTAAATCTGCCTGTTTGCGGCGAAGATGAGATTCTTGAGACCATCTCACACGAGGTGTTATCGCATTCACCGTGGAAGCAGAGCATAGTATCTGAAGAATTAGTTAGTCATAGCCTTAGGTCTTTGTGCCCCGTTACGGCGCAGCCGGATTGGGGCAGTCTGTCCATTCGCTATACAGGTGAGCCGATAGACCACAAGAGTGTGTCTCAATATCTCGGCGCTTACAGAACCCATCAGGGTTTCCATGAGCAATGCGTTGATCAGATTTATGCCGATCTGATGACACTACATCCAACATCACTGCAGGTGGCGGCTTTTTATCAGCGTCGCGGTGGTGTGGATATCACCCCTTGGAGAAGCTCTGAGCCTATGGCGATTCAGCCCCGGCGATTAGGGCGTCAGTAGTCTCCATGCTCTCTGAACATACTGGCTTTAGTGCCCTATGCGGAGAATGCCTCAGTATTACTTCTGCGCTGTCCTCTGAGACGTCTCGGAGAGCGCCTTCCCTGAAACGGATTTGAAGGCTTTGTTTCTCTTGGGCTTGCAGCAATTTGTGGGGTGGCAGGAAAGTCAGCTTGACAGCGCATTCCCTGTCGGTGAGGGTTCGGAGGTGGCGTCTCTGCCGTCAGATACAATTGCGTCTGACCCCAATAAGAGGGAGGTTTTACCAATCGAAACGGGGCTCCTCACGCAGTGTGACGCTGCGTTTGGTGTGTCTGAGTCGCAGCAATCGGTAACTGGAAGGCCGCAGCTATGGGTGAGCGACGTATCGTGTCTCACTCGCAGTGTTGAGATGGTCGACTTGACGCGCCATGGTGCCCGCATGCGTGTGGTCGTCACCGTCGACGCACCTACCTTAGAGATTGGGGCGTCTTTCTAGCGATCTGTGGTCTGGGGCGACGAGCCGCTGTGCTAAACTCAGCACTCCCGGAGAGATGGCCGAGTGGTCGAAGGCGCACGCCTGGAAAGTGTGTATACGGCAACGTATCGAGGGTTCGAATCCCTCTCTCTCCGCCATCTGCCTGTAACCGCTGGATACCTTAGCCGCCAGTTAAGGGACTCCGACTTCTGATTTAGGCCCCCACGGCCCTGATATGATCGGTCAGGTCTGAGATTTCAGAGAGTCGGACAGGATGAGAAAAAAAATCAAACTGCTCACCGTCGCTGTCGAGTCAGCCGCTGTAGGCACGGCCACCTTTTTCGCAACGGGGTATGGAATTGCGACAGTAGTTGAAGAAAACGGCGGCAGAACCTGGGGCGAGAATGGGTTACTCATCGGCCTCGCGGCCGTCGTTTCTTCTGGGTTAGCAGCCTATAAGTGGTTCCAGACTCGCTGGAAAGGCAACGCAGCAGGCTTGTATGACATCGCAGCTACTGCGAAATCAGAGTGGGACTCGCTCGATAAGCGCAAGGAAAAAATAGGCTTTGCTGCCGCCGCTTGGTTGGCCTTCTTTAACGCAGTCATGGTAGTGAACGTCCCTGTATTTATCGTAGTCTGCAGTAAGTGCGATATGTTTGAGAGTAAAAGTCTCTACTACCGGTTGACGCACGGATACTACGATCTTCTGGCGACACTACCCGGCCAGGGATTATGGTTGTTGTTAGGTCTGTCGCCGGTAACTTGGATATTGCTCTACATTTGGACGGGGGCCACGGGGATCCTGCCCTGGAGACGGCCGCCGCGCACTGGGAATAACTCATGAGGCGGCTATGCGCTTTTGCCACCCCACTCATTCACCGCCTGACGGTGTTTTTACATACTGCCAACTTGACGCCCGAATCCTCTATAAGGAAGGCCGCTTACATAAAAATGCGAGCCGCCATGACGAGAGATGACGACTGAAACGCGAAGGCTTTCGATTGGTCATTTCATATATCCACCCTAAAGGGGTCCATATCTCACACGGGGGGACGCCGCCAGCCGGATACGCCCAGGGTGGGGATATCCGGTGGTAGGGCAGGGCGGCCAGCTGGTGAGAGGGCCTTGCTGCCAGTGACTCGATAGCAGCGTTCAGACAGCGAGCTTCTGGGGGGACATTTGGGGGGACATGGGGAGTCAGTGATTGGTGAATGTATCAATGGCAATGGATTCAGGCCCGTATTCGACGCACTCTCTCTCCGCCATTGCCGCATTGCGGTAGCTGGTTTGATGTTGGTGTAGGCCCTGCCTATTACGACTGATGACTAAACCACTTCGCGCCATCCTGCTGTTCCTGTTATCGGCTCCTCATACTGAAAGCGCTGCAAAAATCTCCATTGAAATCATTGAGAGCAGAATCAAAGAAGAGTTTGCGAAACATGCTGCTCGCCAGGAGACATTATTAACAGTCAGCTGTATAGCTGAGTGAATCACCCTGAGAGATACGTAGGCCCATGCGAGCCAAATATTTGTCTGGCTTACCGTGTCAACAAGATGTATGTAAATCAAAACAGCGTAAAAAAGCGTTGGCTGCTCAAATATGTGATTGTAGTTATCAGTTACATATCTGAATTTTTCAGACATTTTTGGACGCAATTCATCCGAGTGCTTCGCGAACTGCAGATTGCCCCACTGCTTTATAACTACTGGTACTCGGGTCATCACTAAGATTGCGGTAATCAATCCAGACCACGCCATCATTGCTAACATTGGATCCAATATGCTCATATCAAATACTCTTTACCAGGACTCACAAATGATAGCTTTCTGAGCTATCCACTCGGCTATAGAGATGCCCCTACTGTATCTGGGCTGTAACCATCACAGTCGCAACCGCGGTTAGCCCCCCCCATCGGGGGGCAATGCGGATTTTGCTGAGACTCCTAAGCCAAATTAACTGCACTCGGAAGTGATCTAACATAAGCGAGGGGGGCGTTTGACTTTTAGCGGGGTGGGTTGTCTTGTGTGGTGCCAGTGTAAAGGGAACTTAATACCCCTCGATCATTGCGATCGTGCCGGTTTAAGTCAGGCCTTGGGCATCACAATCAACTTAATAAAAACAGGTCTTTGATCTCCAATCGCTGCGAGGCATTTATTGAGCCGTTATATTCAATAGATGCGACGTAGCCGAGAGCAATTTTCCCTTCATCAAGCTTCACATCTACCAAGTGATATTCCATTGAGGTATTACCCTCACTATCGGTCATAGTCAGCATCTGTCCGGTCGCCAACCACTCCTTCATCTCACCTTCGTCGTTTTCAGCATTGTTTGGAATAATCCATTGTATTTCCCAAGTGGTATTCGACTCTTGAATCCAGCCTTCTAATGTTTTTCGTTGAGCCTCACTACCTACAACTATTTGGCCGTTCGCCATCACAACGCTGAAATCCTCAGCATTCATTGATGCGATCTTTTCAAAGTCTCTGTCATTGTGAGCTTGGATGTATTCCTCCCAAATCTTCATGTTTGACAAATCGCCTGCGTACAGTGGTTTGGACTCACCTCCTACTGAGAGGCCCATGCCAATCACGGGCAGTTTTTCGTTCTCCTCGTGATGTCCTGCTTCCACGATAGACGCTGTGACCAAAAGTGCTGATAACGCTGTAAAAATCATGTGTCTCATAGGTTTTTCCTTGCTGAAGTCAAAATCCGCCGAACGTTCACAAAGTGTCACATTTGCGCTGACATGACTCCTCGCATTGAGATAGTCCTGCGGAGGGCTAAAGGAACGGAGCGGCGTTCGGAGAGATTGACATAGGGAAAATGACCGCGGGGTGTTTATGCGGAGAAATTCGGTATGAGGCGGATGCCACCCCCATTATGGCCGGCCCTTGTTATTGCACAGATTGTCAGCAAGTTAGCGGCTCTGTAATGACCACGGTATCCCCAAAGCGAGTGTTTAAGGGGGTTTTAGAGGACTCTAACTCCGCCATTCTATAGTTACGATACTGTCCGAGAAGTTTAAAATTAGCTCTGAAAACCCGTAATTTTCTGTTGTCACCTGTGCGAAGGCTAAGTCTATCTATCTGTATCAACCTGAGTGTTGACCATACCGTTAGCAGTTTGATGGCTGCCAAAAAAGTTTCGGGCTGGCATCGTTATGGAAATGATCTGCTATTTTGTGTGAACAACTTTGGGCTCGCTATTGGTTTTAGAAAATCCAGTGCAACAGCAAATTAAAGAGTGCGCCCTGGGCGAATATCCGCAGGAGGCATTTACCGCCTTCTTCAATACTACGTGCGCTGTGACACGTCCTCTCCCATTCAGAGGGACATCTGGTAACATCTTCTTATGAACCAGCTAAAACATACACTGGGTGTAATAGTAGCGTGGTTAGGTTTTGCGACACTGCTCCTGGGCCCCGTAGCAGCATTAATGTCCCAATCTGTTGGGCCTCTAGCGGTTTGCAGTGCTATCTGGCTTTTTATCCTTACCACCAACTATGTCTTCTGGGATAGATTCAGAATCTTACCTTGGAATTAGGTTGCTTTGTGTGGCCAAGGTGATCTCACTACTCGGTTGCTGCTATCGTTACTCATCCCATAGGACGCCGCGCAATTCCCAATCCATATTGATGGTGCCTTGATGTTCAAGACTATCTTTCTCTATCTGGTGATTCTATCGGTTTCACTTTGGTTGGCTCGCGGGGTAGCAGACTTTTTAATTGCCTCGGCTAACTTGTGATCATGGAGGCGCCAGCTGGCGCTTGGGATGTCCTCTAAACGGTTGATCTCAGCCTCCCCGCAGCCCTATTTTTCTAAAAACGACTAGACCTCCCAATGCAACCGGTTGCTAACTACCACTTACACACCGGCAGTTAGTCCTCGATTTTTCTCTGACATTACATCTCACATTGAGACGGTCCTGCGGTAAGCTGAACGTAAACAAAATTAAGCCTCTTTACCGAATATGATTGGCAAAAAGTTTATGTCGATGGCAAGCAAGAGTGTTGTCTTCTGGTTGCTTAGTGCGGCTACTTTTCATGTTGGCGCGGACAGCTTCACCGTCGGGGAGGTCACTGTGACTCGGGGTGAGCAGTCGTCGGGGTTCATCATGATTCCCGACGGTATAGACGAAGGCAGCAGGATACCCGTGACCGTCTCCCATGGGGCCAGCGATGGACCAGTTCTGGCCTTGATTGCCGGCATTCATGGCTACGAATATCCCCCTATCACCGCTCTGCAGGCATTGAGAGGAAAAGTAGATCCTGCGGCCCTAAGCGGCACTATTGTCATGGTGCACATCGCCAACATGCCCTCATTTTTGGGTCGCACCATCTACTACAGCCCCGCAGATGGAAAAAATTTGAATCGGATGTTTCCGGGTGATCCCAACGGTAGCATCAGCCAGCGTATCGCCCATTTTCTTACCACCGAGGTCATCGATCAGGCCGACTACCTTGTTGATTTGCATGGCGGGGACGGTAATGAGGCTCTGCGACCTTATGTGTATATGCCGGTCACAGGCGACGCCTCGTTTGACGCCAGAACAGAGGGTCTAGCGCTAGCCTTTGGCTTGGACCATATAGTTATCGATACGGGGCCTCAGAGCGCCAGCGGCGCCTCTTTGTTTACAGATCAAACAGCGCTTGTTCGTGGAATACCAGCTATTACCACTGAGACAGGACAGTTGGGATCTAACGATTCTTACTGGGTAGAACTAGCAGAGCGGGGAGTATGGAACGTTTTGCGGCACCTAGACATGATCACTGAGGATGAAGTGGTCAACACAGGAGTTACGTGGTTGAGTGAATATAAGGTGATCAAGAGTCCGCAGTCTGGCATTTTTCGCGCGTTCACTAGAGACGGCTACGTAGTTTCCGAGGGTGCGGTTCTTGGTGTGCTTGCCGACTTTTTCGGCAACGAGTTGGCAACAATACGAGCGCCTTTTTCCGGGATCGTGAACTATGTGATCAGCACACCCCCTGTGAATGAGGGCGAGCCCGTAGCGATGATCAGCAAGATTGCAGATCTCGATCACTGCTTTAGCAAGCGGTTACAGGAACCCTGCCGCTACCGATAGGAGCCAAGCAGTCAGCGTCACTACTAAAAAAAGACTAGCTTTTTCACGTTGCACTCTCCACTGGCAAACCTGATAAAACAAGTGGTGGGAGGGGGCTAGCCTCGCCAAAAATCTCCCCCTCAAACACATTTAGGCGTTAACCATCGCAACCACAACGCCGCTCTCTTCCGTGGGGCCGGCAAGAAGCCTTTCGCAAAAATTGACGCACTGCACCTTCTTTAGAAAAAAGTGATGTTGATGTAAAAGAAAAGTCCTGCAATGAGAGAACGAAGGCTGTGACAAAATGAGAATGAAGGAAAAAGTTGTCTTAATCACCGGCGCAACAGGCGAGATCGGTACGGAGATGACGCGACGATTTCTCACCGAGGGGGCTTCAGTCTTTATTACTGGCCGGTCAGCAGAAAAGCTTGCGGACATGGTTCAGTCCATGGGCGTCGGAGCGAGACTGAAAACTTGTTTGGTAGATGCTCTTGACGAGTCAGCAGTTTCATTTTCTGTGGAGAGGTGTGTTGCTGAGTTTGGCGGCATCGACGCGATCATCGCTAACGCAGGCACGGAGGGGAAAGTCCAACCGCTGGAAAAATATTCAGTCGAGGAATTCAACGAAACCCTCCTCGTAAATGTAACTGGTGTATGGCTCTACCTGAAACATGGACTTCCTCCGATGCGTGCGAGGGGAAGCGGCAGTTTTGTGGCGATATCTTCGGGTGCAGGCATAGTGGGTTTCCCTGGTTTGTGCCCCTACGCAGCCAGTAAACATGCGGTAAATGGATTAGTGAGAACGGCCTGTCTTGAAAATGCCGGTTTTGGCATAAGAGTTAATGCGCTGGCGCCGGGACCGACAGATACGCGAATGATGGAATCTGTTGGATTACAAGCTAATTCTAGCGACCCCACGGCTTTTAAGAGCGCTGTCATCTCCACGATCCCAATGCAGCGTTACGGAAAAGTAGAGGAGATTGCTAACCTCGCAGTTTTTCTAGCTTCAGAAGACTCGTCTTTTTGTAACGGCGGGGTCTACATGGCAGACGGAGGATTTACAGCAGCTTGAGTAATTTACCGTGGGAATGGCGTTGCAAGGTTTATGTCTGGGCGGCAAGCATCACACTTGTCACGGCCGCGGAATCCCCTCGTAAAGGTATTTCAGTGACACATAGGTGGCACAGCTAGGTATGCACAACGCAGCTCGGTACAGCAAAAATGGCTTCATAATTGGGGTTTGTGTTGCGATGAGGTTCACTGCGATGCGAGGGGGATAAAGTACCAACCGCATAAAATCCCTTGCCCATTGAGGTCATGCCATTTCAAATTTAGCCCCTAGCGCTGCGCCTATCCCCTTTTGCGAGCAGCTTCCACATCGCATGTCTGGTAAGGTGTTTTGGAGATTCTTGGCGAGTAGATTTAACTAAAAACGAGCACTTTTGCATGGCTCTTCCCCCTAGATCGCAACTCAGACGGACTGTAAGTTCGTTATGTGGGGCTCTTAGCTACTGAGGTGCACTGTCGCAACAATGGGAGATGGTCTGGTAGCTGTGCGGAAAAACAACGAGATACTTATCGGCGCGGGGCAAATTGTACCGTTCATCTTGGTAACCAGTTTGTTCGCGCTTTGGGGATTTGCAAACGATCTTACAAACCCATTGGTGAAAGTGTTCAAGGAAGTGCTTCAGATATCGAACACCCAATCTAGCTTCATACAAGTTTCATTTTACTTGGGATATTTCACCATGGCGTTGCCGGCAGCTTTGTTTGTCCGTCGACATGGCTACAAACCTGGCATCGCAGCAGGCCTGCTTTTGTATTCGCTCGGCGCTTTCATGACCTACCCTGCCACCGTCACCACGAATTTTTGGTTCTTTGTGGCGGCTCTATATGTACTGACCTTTGGTCTCGCCTTTCTAGAGACCAGTGCCAATCCATACATTCTCTCGCTAGGGCCAACGAGTACTGCAACCCGTCGGCTCAACTTAGCTCAGGCGTTCAATCCCATAGGATCGCTGTTTGGAATGTTTGTTGCTGCTAGTTTTGTCATGAGTCAACTTACCTTACTTGAGAAATCTGCCGCCGAAAAAATGAATATGTTGACAGCTGATCCCACGCTATTTCAAAGTCTACAGGCTGCTGATTTGGCGGTGGTGCGTCTTCCATATCTTGCCGTGGGCGCAGTAACGATGCTGATGTTTCTGGTTTTTGTCGCCTCGCGACTGCCAGAACCCAAAGACGAGTCAGCAGTGGTAACAGGCCTGGCTGAGTCGATCAAAATACTTGCGAGGAACAAACAATATCGCGAGGGCGTTCTAGCTCAGGCGTTCTACGTTGGCGCTCAGATTTCTTGCTGGACTTACATCATTCACTACGGTGTTGATGTGCTGGGCCTTTCTGGGACCCAGTCACAGCATTACAACATTCTGGCAATGGTGCTTTTTTTGGCCGCACGCTTTGGTTGCCTTTGGTTAATGAGAATCTACGATCCAGCGTACCTTCTTCAATTCTTTTCGTCGCTTGCTGCGGTGCTAGTCATTGGAGCGATGCTGTTCGACAGCATGCTGGGCTTATATTGTCTAATTGCAGTTTCGGGGTGCATGTCGCTTATGTTCCCAACTATTTATGGGCTCTCTTTGTCAGCGGTGGGTTCACAGACACAAATTGCATCAGCAGGCATGGTTATGGCCATCGCAGGCGGCGCTCTAATGCCATTACTTCAGGCTGTTTTAATCGATACGGATCCTTTTCCAGATTTATTTCATACAGTTCAGTTTAGTTTTGTACTGCCGCTTGCATGCTTTTCTGTTGTAGCGTGGTATGCGTCACGTCGCATCTTTAGTTGAAAATAAAAATTGGCTGGAGGGACGTTTGGCTATGCAGCAACATGTGTTGATGATCGATTTGGTCGACGATGAGACGATGATAGGGGAATACGTTGCATGGCATGCGTCGGGCGCCGTGCCAGCTTCGGTAATAAGTTCGATACGGGACAGTGGCATCACAGCTATGAATATTTACCGGGTTGCTAATAGGTTGGCGATGGTGATTGAGGTGACTGATGATTTCAGTTTTAAGTCCAAGGCTGTCAGCGACCGTGAAGATCCGGATGTGGTCGCTTGGGAAGCCCTCATGGCTCGCTTTCAGCGGCCTCTACCATGCGCAGAGCCTGGCGAAAAATGGGTAATTGGCGAGCTCATTTTCAATCTGACAGCTACGAGTTGAAGATTGAATTTTGCTAACTGCGAGGTCACTGGACGGCTCTTGAGGTTGACATTGATACTGATCTTATTTCACTCAGCTAATCTGTTCTCGTTCGAGATCGCGGGCTGCCATCAGTGTCTCCCATCGGGCCGCCGATAGCATGAAGATATAGTGTCGCGTCTCTATGTTTACATAGCTAAAAGTCCATACAGAACCATAGCTTAAAGGCTGAAGTTTAGTGAATTCGAACCAAATTACGGTGTTATCCGCACAGGATGTGCGGTTTCCGACGTCAGAAACGTCCTCCGGATCAGACGCCATGAATGTCGATCCGGATTATTCGGCTACGTACATCACGTTGGAAACCGAGAGTGGGGCATGCGGTTACGGTCTGGTTTTCACTATCGGCCGCGGAAATGATTTGTGCTGCCGCGCCGTAGAAGCGATGGCCGATCGAGTTTTGGGCTATGATTTCGCGAAGATTCAATCGGATATTCTTGGCTTTTATCGGCATCTCCAGGCAGACAGCCAACTTCGTTGGCTTGGGCCTGAGAAGGGCCTAATGCATATGGCGGCGGGGGGCATTATGAATGCTGCCTGGGACCTTTGGGCGCGACTCGAACGGAAGCCGCTTTGGCGACTCTTGTCTGACATGCCACCAGAGCAGTTTATCGCTTGCGTTGACTTTCGATATCTTGAAGATGTGATGTGTCGCAGTGAAGCTTTAGCGTTGGTTCAGGCTAACGAAGCCACCAAGACGGAACGGATAGATACTCTCAAGAATGAGGGATATCCCGCATACACAACGTCTGCGGGTTGGTTGGGGTATAACGACGAGAAGATTGAGTCGCTGGTCCGTGAAGCCGTTGATCAGGGTTTTCGCCATGTCAAACTGAAGATAGGCCAATCATTGGATGACGACTTGCGCAGAGTGGGCCTGGTGAGAAAATGTGTGGGTGATGACGTAAAAATAATGGTCGACGCAAATCAGATTTGGGAGGTCGATGAGGCTGTTGAGTGGGTAAATTCGCTCGCCGAGATGCGGCCTTGGTTTATCGAGGAGCCGACAAGTCCCGATGACATCCTGGGTCATCGTGCTATCAAATCCCGAGTTGCTCCAGTGCTAGTGGCCACCGGTGAGCAGTGCCATAATCGGGTGATGTTCAAGCAGTTCATCGCACATGACGCCATTGATATTGTGCAAATCGATAGTTGCCGTCTGGCGAGTGTGAACGAGATATTGGCGGTATTGCTCATGGCTGCTAAGTATAAAAAGCCGGGCTGCCCACACGCGGGGGGGGTTGGGCTTTGTGAAATGGTCCAGCACCTTTCCATGGTTGACTATGTTCGCATTTCAGCTGATATGACCGATCGCGTTATCGAGTTTGTGGACCACTTGCACGAGCATTTTGAGGATCCGTGTCAAATTAAGAATGGTGCTTACGTTACCCCAAGCCAACCCGGGTATAGCACCAAAATGCTCTCGAAATCGATTGACCACTTCGCTTTCCCTGAGGGGCGTGAATGGGTTCTTAGGTCAGCTTGACGATGCGTGGTTCGGTTACTTTATTAGTGTGCTGCAGAGATTGCGTCGGTAACCGATGCTGACTAGGCGGTTGGGCGCCTCAGACCTTCACGTCTCGGTATTGGGATTTGGCGGGGCTCCACTCGGCAATCTTTACAAGCCGGTTTCTGATAAGGATGCCAGAGATACTCTCACCGCAGCATTAAATTGTGGTCTGAATTTCTTTGATACGGCGCCTCATTATGGCGCTGGGCTGAGCGAGCGTCGGATCGGTGACGCGGTTCGTGGGGCTGATATCAAAAACTGCATTGTCTCGACAAAGGTTGGTCGTTTACTGTATCCCGATTCAGATGCTGATGTAAAAACTCTTCGACATGGCTTTATGACCCCCATGGCTTTTGAGCAGCGTTACGACTATAGCTACGACGGCATTATGCGATCCTGGGAGGACAGCCTTATGCGGCTGGGGCTAGCAAGCGTCGACATGCTTCTGGTACATGATATCGGGTTTGATACTCATCATGAGTTGCATGAGGACCGCTGGACGGAGTTAACGGTGGGAGGGGGTTACCTTGCGCTAGAGAAGTTACGCACAGGCGGCCAGGTACGGGCAATTGGACTGGGGGTTAACGAGATAAAGGTTTGCGAGGCAGCACTGGGCGTAGGGCAGTTTGACTGCTTTTTGCTCGGGGGGCGTTACACCTTACTCGAGCAAGAGGACGCCCTTGCACTTTTTTCTCGATGCTCAGCTATAGGCACCAGCATCATCGCCGGCAGTCCATTCAACAGTGGCATCCTGATAACAGGTGCTGCAAGTCCTCAAACCGGAAACTACAACTACGTTCCCGCCACCGCTGAGATTGTGAAGAGGGTGCGGGCAATTGAGACCGTGTGCCGTGATTTTGATGTTCCTTTGGCCGCGGCAGCATTGCAATTACCCCTTGCGCATAACGCGGTCGCCTCGGTTATACCCGGACTCTCATCTGTGGCCTCTGTCAATCAAGCGCTGAGCTGGATCAACACTAGAACTCCGGCAGAGTTTTGGAATGTGCTGAAGGAATCAGACCTTCTTGCGGCCGAGGCGCCAATACCGCTGTTTGAGGATCGGCATGGAAGTTGTTGATTCTCATATTCATCTTTGGCGTCGTGCGCGTGGTGACTATGACTGGCTGACTTCAGATTTGAAAGAAATTTTTCGGGACTTTGGCCCAGAAGATTACGTTTCCGCTAAGGACGGTTTTGAAACTGTTGGTGCGGTTTTGGTGCAGGCAGCCCCTTCGGTTACGGAGACTGAATACTTACTCGAGCTTGCACGAGATGTTCCGTGGATAAGGGGTGTGGTCGGTTGGATTAATTTTGAATCAAATGCTGTGGCGACACTGCAGCGACTTGCACGTAATCCTTTTTTTAAGGGTGTGCGGCCAATGTTGCAGGATATTACGCATACCGACTGGGTGCTTAAGCGCGAATTCTCATCAGTTTTCGAGACATTAGATTCACTAAGCCTTACATTCGATGCTTTGGTACAGCCGCGACATTTGGACGTAATCGCTCGTCTAATGGAACGCCATCCTAATCTGCGTCTGGTCATTGATCATTGTGCTAAGCCTAATGTTTCTGCTGGGCAATTCGATGATTGGGCAGTAAGCATCGGGCGCCTCGCCGAATTCCCGGGTGTTTTCGTGAAGTTTTCCGGACTCACGACGGAAGCGAAAAAGGGAGAATCTGCTGCATCAGTTTATGCGCCCTATTTGAAGCATCTCTTCGCCACTTTTGGCGAAGACCGAGTTATGTGGGGGAGTGACTGGCCCGTTGTGAACTTGAGCACCAGTTTCCAAAAATGGTCTCTAGTCAGCGAGGAATTAATGCGTGATGTATCCTTCGGGCATCGGCAGAAATTTTGGTCTCGCAATGCGCAGCTTTTCTACGGTCTAGATCTTTCAACATAAACGTTTTCGTTAACGGAATCTGAAAAGATATATCCATACTTATCGAATCGAGCAGTGGCACAGGGCGAGCGTTCACTCGAAAACAGCAGGTGATGGCTTCTATGTGGCTCTGATAGGATTGTGAAACCATCCACACGTAGTTTTCAGCGCCAACGTCGGCAACATATTTTCGTACAAAAGTTACTGCGACGCTTGCTAATTTGACTCGGGCGCTATTTATCAATGCTAGCCCTTGCAGCGATATTCCGGCGTCCGATAATTTGGTAATCGCGTTCAGGAAGTTTGAAGATCAATTGGTGCGGGTCGGCTTGATTTATTGATGCATAAATCGGCGTCTCACAGATTGTTAAAAACAGCTTTTCGGTGTGGAAAGATTCTCTGTGTGCCCCTGAATGTGGCGAAATAGAAGGGAATTTACCTCACTGCAGCTTTCGCAATAAATTGGACATCTCAGTGTTGCTTCGCTGTGTTTTTGAGGCTAGGAAAATGCGACGCTTGGAACTTCTCTGTAAGCGGTCCAATTCCAATCACGACTAGGCGTAATCTTGTGAGAGAAAATATACTGACTGCACCGTAACACGATTGCGCACTGTTTATCTCTGGGAGGGGAGCACGAGCGAGATGGCAGATTCTGAGATCACAGAGGTCCTGATTATTGGCGCTGGAGCTGCTGGCCTTACCGCGGCTGTGGCCGCTCACGATAGCGGCGCGAAAGTGACTGTTATCGAGAAGTGCGCAAAACTTGGCGGCACTGCTGCGGTTTCTGGCGGTATTGTCTGGGTGCCCAGTAACCCTCAGATGCAAGAAAAGGGCATTCCAGACAATCGGGAGGATGCGCTCGCCTATTTCAGGTCGCTGGATCACGGCGAGATGAAAGACGACACTCTTGAGGCATTTGTAGATGAGGGAGCCAGCGCACTGAAGTTTCTCACCGAGCGGGGTGCGTTGCAGCTTCACC
>CACOYM010000012.1 GCA_902631395.1 Halieaceae bacterium
AGCCAATCATTTCTACGGTGCCGCTGGGTTGGGGCGCCACTCGCGATTTCATCGCTGAGGTTATTGACACGCTAGGGTTGGACATTGACCCCGATACAGTGGGCGAGAGTCGCCTTCCCTGGTACAGCCGCTCGGTTGACTCGACCTATCTCACAGGTAAGCGGGTTTTTATTTTTGCGGACGGTACCCATGCACTAGCAGCTGCGCGAATGGCGCGGGATGAAATGGGTTTTGAAGTTGTGGGTTTGGGCACATATAGCCGGGAGCGCGCCCGCCATGTGCGAGCGCTGGCGACCGAGTATGGGCTCGAGGCGCTCATCACCGACGACTACCTTACCGTCGAGCGGGCGGTCACCGAAATGCAGCCTGAGTTGGTACTGGGTACTCAGATGGAGCGTCACATTGCCAAGCGTCTGGGTATCCCGTGCGCGGTGATATCGACGCCTGCTCATGTTCAGGATTACCCAGCGCGCTACTCGCCGCAAATGGGTTTTGAAGGTAGCAACGTCATTTTCGACACTTGGGTTCATCCCTTGATCATGGGTCTTGAGGAGCACTTGCTCACTATGTTCCGCGACGACTTTGAGTTTAATGACGGCGCGGTGCCGTCGCACCTCGGCAGCGAGGGCGGTGGTGGTGCACAGCAGCCAGACAATGTGACGCCCATATCGCCTCCCGAGCCCGGTGGTCTGGCCTGGGCGGTGTCTGCCGAGAAAGAATTGAGAAAGATCCCATTCTTCGTTCGCGGCAAGGCGCGGCGAAATACCGAGCACTTTGCGCAGGAACAGGGGCTTTCTGTGATTGATGTCGAGACGCTGTATGAAGCGAAAGCGCACTTCAGTCGATAAGGCCGACCATGCCTTGCGGGTGGTGTTGGTCACCCTAGATAACCACGTCAGCGGCGCATGGTCACGGGCGGCCGTCGCACTATCCAAACAGGTGCCGGCACTTTCTGTGTCAGCTCATGCGGCGACCGAGTGGGACCGCGACCCCGTGGCCTTGGATGAAACCCTTGCGGCGATTGCCGAGGGGGAGATTGTGATTGTGACCATGCTTTTTCTTGAGTCGCACATTGAGGCGGTCCGAGGCGCACTGGCTGATCGTCGCGAAGCCTGTGATGCAATGATCTGCTGCATGTCAGCACCTGAAATCATGCGCTTGACCCGGATGGGTCGTTTCCGCATGGACACGGAAGCGACCGGGGCACTCGCACTCTTGAAGCGACTGCGCGGTGGTGGCGACAAAACTGGGCGTTCCGCCGGTGCCCAGCAGATGACCATGTTGAGGCGCTTGCCACGTTTGCTGCGCTTCATTCCTGGCACAGCTCAGGATGTCCGCGCCTATTTTCTGACCCTACAGTACTGGCTGGCTGGATCCGAGACTAACCTGCGTCGGATGATAGCCTTCTTGATCAATCGCTACGCAAGCGATGCGCACGCCGGCGTGCGAGACGCACTGACTTACGAGCCACCGCTCGAGTACCCCGACACTGGTCTCTACCATCGGTGCCTGCCCGATCGTATTACCGATGATCCGAAACTGCTGTGCAATGCTTCCAAAAAAGCAGTCACTGGCGCGGTTGGCGTCTTGCTAATGCGCTCCTATGCGCTGTCGGGAAACAGTGCCCACTACGACGCGGTCATTGAGTCTCTGGAGGCGCGAGGTCTGCGGGTTATTCCCGCGTTTGCGTCGGGGCTCGATGCGCGGCCCGCGGTAAAGGCCTTCTTTATGGAGAAGGGAGAGCCCATTGTCGATGCGGTGGTGTCGCTTACTGGCTTTTCTCTGGTTGGCGGCCCGGCCTATAACGATACGGACGCCGCGCAGGAAATGCTCGGGGCCCTCGACGTGCCGTATCTGGCGGTACAGGGTCTTGAATTTCAAAGCCTGCAGGACTGGGAGTCTTCGCCCATGGGCCTCATGCCCGTCGAGGCGACCATGATGGTGGCGATTCCGGAGCTCGACGGCGCTACAGGCTCGATGGTGTTCGGTGGTCGCTCAGAGCTCTCGGCCGGCGAAAAGTTTGACATGCAACCGGCGCCCGAGCGAATTGACCGTCTTGCAGACCGCGTTGCGCGGCTTGTTGCGCTAAGGCACAAGCCCCTTGCTGAGCGCAGGGTCGCAATCGTCTTGTTCAACTTTCCGCCCAACAGCGGCGCGGCAGGCACCGCGGCGCACCTCAGCGTATTCGAATCACTCTTCAACACGCTCTCGGCGATGCGGATTCCCACGCGGAACTGCGTGACGCGATTCTGACGGGTAATTCACAAAAGTTTGGCGCCGAGGCTAATGTGTTCCAGCGTGTCTCGGTAGATGACCACGTGCGGGCAGAGCCTTGGCTCGCAGAGATTGAGGCGCAATGGGGTCCGGCACCCGGTAAGGAATGGACGGATGGTCAGCACCTGTTTGTGCTGGGCGAATCGTTTGGCAATGTGCTCGTTGGGATTCAGCCACCCATGGGCTACGAGGGCGATCCGATGCGGATGCTGTTCGAGGGCGGGCTTGCGCCTACTCATGCCTTCTCTCATTTTTATCGCTGGCTGCGCGAGGATTTCAGAGCCGATGCGGTGCTGCACTTTGGTACGCACGGGTCTTTAGAGTTCATGCCTGGTAAGCAGGTGGGTCTCTCTGGCCAGTGCTGGCCAGATCGGCTGATTGCAGATCTTCCAAACGTCTATCTCTATGCGGCTAATAATCCTTCAGAAGGTCTGATTGC
The DNA here is from genome assembly GCA_902631395.1 of Halieaceae bacterium. Taxonomy (GTDB): domain Bacteria; phylum Pseudomonadota; class Gammaproteobacteria; order Pseudomonadales; family Halieaceae; genus Luminiphilus. The sequence continues at coordinate 2,714 of CACOYM010000012.1, forward strand.
GAAACGTCGTGCTGCGTCGACACTGATCAGTTACCTGACACCACCAGTAACCCACTCCGATTTGTACCGCCATCTGGTTGATTTGCGGGCCGCTATAGATCACTGGCGTCAACGCGCGGCCGATATCGAGCATGCAGCTGAAGAGGCGATGATAAACAACGTGATGGCGCTTGCCGTGCGATGTGAGTTATGTCAAGAGGGCGTCGAATGGTCGCCCGCTGAATGGGCGGAAAAAGTGTCGGCTTTGCGTCATCAGCTTGATGAGATCGAGGAGGCACTGATTCCTTTCGGACTGCATGTCGTAGGCGAGCCCCTAAAGGCGGAAGACCGACAAGAGATGCTGTTGGCGATGGCGGAATCTGGAGGTGCTACTGACATTGATGCCGCGGCCTTTGCCCGCGCGCTTAAAGCCAAAGATGCGGGGTCGCTCGAAATGGTCCTGAAGACTGCAATGCAGGATGCTGCCGAGGAGGTGCCCGCTAAGTTAACAGAGACGCTGGTCGAGGCCGCAGCGACGCTGGTGGAGGACCATGAGTTAAGCGCAATCCTGCGAGCACTCGATGGTCGATTCATTCAGCCGGTGAAGGGCGGTGACGTACTCAGGGCACCGGAGATTCTACCTACCGGACGTAACCTGCATGGTTTTGACCCGTTCCGATTGCCTGCCAGTTTTGCCCATTCCGAGGGTAGCCGACAGGCTGAGCAATTACTGGCACGCCATCGCGCCGAAAGTGGCACCTTGCCTGAATCCGTGGCACTTGTGCTTTGGGGGACCGACAACCTAAAGACCGAGGGTGTCAGCATTGCGCAAGCGCTGGCGCTATTGGGTGCTGAGCCGCGGCAGGATAGTTATGGCCGGGTGGTTGGTGCGCGCCTGCTGCCCCTCGAGCAGTTAGGCCGACCTCGTATCGATGTATTGGTGACCTTGTCGGGTATTTTCCGAGATCTGTTACCTATGCAAACCCAGTTGTTGGCTGAGGCCAGTTGGCTGGCCGCCACAGCAGACGAAGACATCGAGCAAAACTTCGTTCGGAAGCATGTGCTCGCCTATCAGGAGGAGCATGGCTGCGATATCGAACAGGCCGCTCTTCGAGTTTTTAGCAACGCTGAGGGCGCATACGGTTCGAACGTCAACCTGATGCTCGATAACGGTAGCTGGGAGGATGAAGAGGAGTTGGCTGACTGTTACACGCAGCGTAAAGGATTTGCGTACGACCGTAACGGTCATGTGTCGCAGCAATCAGCGCTGCTGAATCGCGTGTTGGAAGATATTGATCTGGCCTATCAAAACCTTGACTCCGTTGAGCTTGGTATCACTACAGTGGACCACTATTACGGCACATTGGGCGGCATTAGTCGCGCGATTCAGCGTGCGCGGGGCGAAAGAGTCCCAGTTTATATCGCGGACCACACCTCCGGCGGCACGGGCCGCGTTCGAACACTCAACGAGCAGGTAGCCCTTGAGACACGCACGCGGTTACTAAACCCCAAGTGGTATGAGTCGATGCTAGATCACGGCTACGAGGGTGTGCGCCAAATCGAGGCGCACGTTACTAACACGATGGGTTGGTCGGCAACGACGGGTGATGTTGCACCTTGGGTCTATCAGAAGCTTTCAGAAACTTTTGTACTCGATGATGACATGCGTCGTCGTCTGGCGGAGCTAAACCCAGTGTCCGCGGCGAGACTCGCCAACCGACTGATTGAAGCACAGGAAAGAGAGTACTGGGGGGCCGATGAAGATAGCATCGATGCCTTGAAACGGGCAGGAGAGGATCTCGAGGACTTCCTCGAAGGTGTTACAGGGGAGGTAGCAGCATGAATTCACCCAATCAACACATTCCGGTCAATAATATTGATCCGGGCAGGAACGTCGGCGACGGCGAGGGCAGCGTTCAGGTTCACCTTGAAGAGGATTTGATGCAGGTTAGTGCAAAAGTTTTCGCTGTATATGGCAAGGGTGGCATCGGCAAGAGCACTACTTCTTCCAACCTGTCGGTGGCATTTTCGAAGCTTGGCAAACGTGTGATTCAGATCGGTTGCGACCCTAAACATGATTCCACATTCACATTGACCAAGGCGCTGATGCCAACGGTGATCGATGTACTTGAGTCAGTTGAATTTCATGCTGAAGAGCTCCGCCCTGAGGATTACGTGCACGAGGGCTACAACGGTGTGATGTGTGTCGAAGCTGGAGGACCACCAGCCGGCACTGGCTGTGGTGGTTACGTGGTGGGGCAGACCGTAAAGTTGCTCAAGCAGCATCACCTTCTTGATGACTCTGACGTGGTGATCTTCGACGTCTTGGGTGATGTGGTGTGCGGAGGTTTTGCATCGCCGCTGCAGCATGCCGAGCGCGCGCTGGTTGTCACTGCTAACGACTTTGACTCCATTTTTGCGATGAACCGTATTGCGGCAGCTATAAAGGCAAAGTCGAAAAACTATGCGGTGCGCTTAGGTGGTGTAATAGCCAACCGCAGTGCTGCGACAGACGAGATTGATCGTTTCAACGAGGCAGTCGGTCTGAAGCGGTTGGCACATTTCCCAGATCTCGATGTGATACGCCGCAGCCGCTTGAAGAAGTCGACACTTTTTGAGCTCGACGATGCGCCGGGTCTGACCGAGGTCTGTGATGAATATCTGCAGCTTGCCGAGCAACTGTGGGCGGGGACGGATCCGTTGCCCTGTGAGCCGATGAAAGACCGCGATTTGTTCGACTTTTTGGGATTCGACTGATGGCATCAGCGAGCTATCAAACACGTCGAGATGAGATCGAAACTTATTTCGATCGCACCGCTGCCGATGCCTGGGCTGCGCTTACATCAGATGCACCGGTTAGTCGCATCCGGCGCACGGTGCGCCGCGGTCGTGACGCAATGCGCGAGATGCTGATTAGCTGGTTGCCTGAGGATCTAACCGGTAGCACTTTAATTGATGCCGGCTGTGGAACCGGCACGCTGGCCATTGAGGCGGCGCAGCGTGGTGCTGAGGTGGTTGCTGTGGATCTGTCACCCACGCTGGTTAAGTTAGCCAGAGAGAGGTTGCGTGACATAAACCAAACATTGGACGTGACGTTTCTTGTTGGCGATATGCGCGAAATGGATTTGGGGTCCTTTGATTACGCGGTTGCCATGGACTCGCTGATTCACTACGACGTCTCCGATGGTGTGCGGACGCTTGAGGCCATTGCAGAGCAGATTCACAAGAAGATGGTATTTACCTTCGCGCCGAAGACGCCGCTACTTACGCTAATGCACGCCGCTGGTAAGTTATTCCCGCGGGCCGATAGAGCTCCATCGATTGAACCGGTTTCGCCCAGCCGTCTTTTACGGCACGTGCACGAAGCGGATCTGACCCAAGACTGGGTGGCGGGTCGGTCGCATCGTATTGATGTTGGGTTTTATAAATCCCACGCTTTGGAGTTGACGCGTCGATGAGCAGGTCTGTCAGCAATGCAGAGACGCGCTTCGTGGGCTTCGGACACCGCTGGCTTCCCTTTGCTGATGCCGCGTCGGCAGATCTATCACTCGGTCGCCTGCTGCGGCTGTCTCTGTTCCAGTTGTCTACCGGTATGGCGATTGTCTTGCTGACGGGCACGCTGAATCGCGTCATGGTAGTGGAGCTCGGGCAGCCGGCTTCATGGGTGGCGTTGATGTTGGCGATTCCTCTTTTGATTGCTCCAGCGCGTGCATTGATCGGATACCGGTCTGACCACCACCGCTCCTACCTTGGCTGGCGTCGCATTCCATTCCTTTGGTCAGGCACCATGATGCAGTTTGGGGGCCTCGCTTTTCTACCCTTTGCCTTGATTCTAATGACCGAGCCACACTCCGGTTCTGCGTTTTTGGGTCCCGCTGCCACAATGGCGGCCTTCTTATTAACCGGGTTGGGCATGCATGTTGCGCAAACAGCTGGTTTGGCGCTCGCTACTGACCTTGCGTCAGAAGAAACCCGTCCCCGCGTCGTGGCGCTGCTCTACCTAATGTTGCTGGTTGGCATGATTGGCAGTGCGCTGATCTTCGCGGCGCTGTTGGAAGACTTCGGATACGTGCGGTTGATTCAGGTGATCCAGAGTGCGGCAGTGATCACGCTGGTACTCAATGTCGTCGCGATGTTCAAGCAGGAAGTGCGCAGGCCCGATCTCACCGCTCATGCCTTGGCGCGTCCCACATTCGGCAAAGCGTGGCGCGACTTCATCACCTTGCCTCAGGCTCGCCGTCTGCTTTGGGCTCTCGGTCTCGGCACTATGGGTTTCACCATGCAGGATATTCTCCTTGAACCCTATGGAGCGGAGGTTCTGGGATTGTCCGTTAGTGGAACAACAATGCTTACGGCGATGTTTGCCGGTGGCATGGTGCTGGCGCTGTTGACTACTGCCCGGAGTTTGGCGAACGGTACAGATCCCATCTTGATCGCGTCCATAGGCGTTTTATTTGGTGTCGCAGCGTTCAGCTTTGTTTGCTTTTCGGCTCTAATAGATTCGAGGTCACTATTCCAAATAGGCGCGATTTTCATCGGCTTCGGCCACGGACTATTTGCGGTTGGCATGCTCACAGCAGCGATGATGTTTGGCGGAAAAAAAATGGCGGGGCTTACTTTAGGCGCGTGGGGCGCTGTTCAAGCAACTGCCACGGGTGTGGCGGTATTTTCTGGAGGAGCCATTCGCGACTTGGTTGTTGGCTGGGGGGAAGTGGGGCTGTTGGGTATGGCAATGCGGTCGCCTGCCGCAGGGTACCTATCGGTCTATGTTTTTGAAATAGCCCTTTTATTTTTGGCATTAGCTTCGCTCGGGCCACTGGCAAGGAGAGTGATGACGTCTGGTGAATCAGCAGACGGCCTGAAATTAGAGGATTTTCCTAACTAGTCTTCATACTTGGAGGGTTTTGTAATGAGCGACGTATCATCTTTCTTAGATTTGACCTCAATTTTGTTCACATTATTCTGGTTATTCTTCATTGCATTAGTGCTGTATCTGCATCGTGAAGGTAAGCGAGAGGGGTGGCCACTTCAGCTGAATAATGGGGAGACTGCGGCTGGATTGGGTGGAATTCCTAAACCCAAGACTTATCGTAAACACCATGGCCAAGGGGACCGCGTCAGGCCTGGACCTGATGCACCCGAATACCACATCAACGCCGAGCCGCTGTATAACTCTGCGGGCGCACCTCTAAAGCCACTGGGAGACCCAATGGTGGACGGATTGGGCCCGGCGGCGTGGGCTAAGCGCGCGGACCAGCCAGATTTAACCGTTGATGGGCGGCCCAGGATCGTGCCGCTAAGAATTGACCCAGAACATAGTGTTGTGTCTAAAGACCCTAACCCTGTCGGGAAAGCGGTCTATGGATGCGATGGCAAGCAGGGTGGCACCGTTGTGGATATGTGGGTTGACCGAGCTGAACCAATGTTTCGCTATGCTGAGTTAGATGTTGCGGGCAAGCGTGTGTTGCTGCCGATGACAATGGCTCGAGTGTCAAAAAGTGGTGAGATGAATGTGCGCTCAATCCGCAGTGATCAGTTTCAACAAGTGCCAACATTGGCCAACCCTGATCAAGTCACGCTTCAAGAAGAGGACCGAATAACTGCGTTTTACGGTGGCGGGACTCTGTACGCTATGCCTAACCGTCAGGAACCTAGTCTATGAGAGAAGCACCAAAAAAAGAAAAACAGGTGGTGCGTGGGGCGGCACCACTTGAGGATGCCAACCTTGCCGAAAGCTTGCCAGAGGATGAATCTCTAATCTGGCAAGGAAGACCAGAACCTAAGGCCATCGCTCTTCGTGCGATGTACCTTTGGTACGTTGTGGCATATTTGCTGGTCTTGGTCCTGCTCAGGACTGGCTTCCTAGTAATGAGTGATGCGCCAATGAGTGAGTGGTCGGCGTTGTTGGCCTGGCAGTTATTAGCCAGCCTGTTTATTGTCGGCATCATATTAGGCTTAGCAGTGCTGTACGGTAGGTCTACCATTTACACCTTGACCAATAGGCGGTTGATCCTTAGGACCGGCGCAGCAGTCCCAATTCATGTCAACTTCCCACTAGAAAAAATCGCTTCAGCTGATCTTAAAGTTTTCTCGGATGGGACGGGTGACATCGCGTTGAAGCTTGAGAACAGCGATAAGCTTTATTGGTTGCTATTGTGGCCAAATGTAAGATCGTGGTGGGTCCGCCCACTCCAGCCTTTGCTGAGAGGTCTGCGTGATTTTGAGCTGGCTGCAAGTGCCTTAGCGAGTGCGGCGAGTGCTCAGTCCCCCGTATCTTTTGGTGAATTTAAGAGCGATTATGAGGACGTTTCGATGGCGGCTACAGCGCTGCCGCGTGCGCAATGATGGACGCGACTGCGGTGATATCACCGCCTAAATTGCTTCGCCTGATTCATCCGTTGGTGTGGGTGATGGTTTTGATGTTCGTGGTCTGGGGTGCAGGTGCTTTTCTCACTGATCAGAACAGGGCCGCGTTCCATAGTGCAGGCTCAGATCCGTCTGTTGTTTCAGAGCGAATTGTTGTTCGAGACTTGCCTAACGGGGCTGTAGGAATTTTCCACGCAGAAAGCGGGACCACGATTGCTCGCTACGAATCTGGGCAAGGTGCTTTCGTTAGAACAATCTTTAGAAGTTTGGTGCGAGACCGCAGGGTTCGCGGGGTCTCCGCGGCGCCAGTTTTTATTCTTTACACATTGGGTGATGGGGACATAACAGTTGAAGATCCCAGCACTAATAGTCGGATTCAGCTAGAGGCCTTTGGTGAACCCAACGCTGAACATTTCCGGCAGATGTTCGATTTAGCAATAAATCTATCCTCATTCCCACGTGATCCCACGCTAGGAAAATGATTTGGATCGCACTGTTCGTTACCCTCTCGCTCTGGTGGCTGTTCACCGGGCTTGCTTTGATAAGTGCGCATCAGAACCCACCAGTCAAAAGTCTGCTTTTTATGGTGAGCACGGCTGTGGCGTGCGTGTGCCTTTTTTACCTTCCTAACATTTCTGCTGACACATCCGTAGCAGGCGTTTTCGTTGGATTTCTCTTTGCGTTGTTGATTTGGGCATGGCTCGAATTGATGTTTCTGATGGGGATTGTGACGGGGCCGAATAAGTCATTAGCACCTCCCGGACTTGGCGTAGGACAGAAGTTTAAAATGGCGCTCGCGACGATGATTTATCATGAGGTGGTTGTCATTGCAGTGATTGGGTTGACGCTTTTGTTAAGCGGAGATCAGCCCGCTAATCAAATTGTATTTTTTGTGTTGTTGCTTCTTTGGCTCATGCGATGCAGCACCAAGCTTAATTTATTTTTTGGCGTTCGCCACTTTAATAACAGCTGGCTACCCGAGCGTCATAAACATGTTGCGAGTTACATTAGCGTAGGAAAAAACAGCGCCTTGATGGTACCTTCAGCCTCACTCGCCGCTTTATTCTCTGTGCTGTTGTTTTCACGTGGTTTCGCAACGGAGGACCCCTCGATTGCACTTAATTTGTTCCTCTTGGCGTGGGTAGCTACGCTGGCGGCTGTTGAGCACGTATTTTTGATGTATCGAGTTGGTGAGGAAGCACTCTGGCGGTGGGCGGTGAAGTCAGAATAAACGCTCGTATGCGATCAGGCTTGCCAAATTCTCTTCGTTGTTTTGTTAGTCAATCTGCACAAGCAAATACTTGTGGGGGCCTCCAGATAGGGCCGAGTTACATGCCGCTTAAATTTTAATAGGTTTATTAAAAGCGATACCTCAAGCGCAAATATTGATAGCTCTTTTACAAAGGATCTCTAAAAGATTTAACTGGTAGTCCAGACTAGCCTCGGGATTTTCAGTCAACATGTTACAAGGAATGTGACTGTGGTCGTATACGTCTGGGTGAAATCTTGAACTCAGCGCTGACCCCAACGCTGGACATAGAAAAGCTGTCCTATTGGTCCCGACGACAGCAACTCGGCACCTCTTATGAAGCCTGCTTACTAAAACACCTACGATAGCATCAGAGCTAGATGCTCTGGTGTGCTTCAGATAGCTACCTTTACAAGGAAGCTCGAAGCATATTTTGATTATGAGCTCTCCTTCGCTTAAGCCTCCTTTGGAAAAGTAGTCTTCAGCCATATAGCTCGTTCTCGTCGTATGGATCGTTGCGTCCAGAGCAAGCAAGGCCGCGTTCCAGTCTGAAGACCGAATTTTAGAAGCTATTGCGCCTCCTATAGTTCCTCTATTTCTGGTCTGTGAATCACCAATGTTAGCGGCAAGCTCGCTTAAGACAGGCGCTTTTCGGGTAACAACAACTGAACCTGCTATTGCGGCGTGGCTCTCTCCTGCGCCAATTGATAGGGTCGAGCCCTCGATATAAACGCCACGCAACTGATCTATGGTGGATATATCTATTAAGTCTGAGACGTGTTGTAGCTCATGCTGAAGGCGCAGAACCAGTTCTTGACCGCCACTAAGGTAGATCGGGTTTTTCGACTCGCGATAGATTGCTTCAGCATCGGTAGTCGTTTTAGGGCTGTGAAATAATGAGGAAATGGTCATGCACTCCCAGCAGATTTTTTTATGCAGCGCCAAACTTTTTCAGGCGTAGCGGGCATTGATAAGCGCTCTCCCAGCGCTGAGTAAATAGCATTCATAACCGCTGGCGGAGCGGCTATTGCTCCAGACTCTCCGCAACCTTTCACTCCAAGAGGGTTGTGCTCACACAGCGTCTCGGTAAAAGAAATATCAAATGATGGAAGCATCTCCGCTCTTGGAACCGCATATTTGTTGAAGGAATCGGTTATCAGATCTCCCGAATCGCTATCGTATTTCACATGCTCCCATAGCGCCTGACCAATACCCTGAGCGATGCCACCATGTAACTGTCCTTCTACGATAGCCTCATTAACCACAGCACCAAAATCGTCGACTGCTGTGTAATTAACCACTGCTACTAAGCCAGTATCAGGATCAATCTCTACCTCGCAAATGTGTGTACCGGACGGGTAGGTAAAGTTCTTTGGGTCATAAAACGCTGTAGCCTCCATCCCGGGTTCCAGGTCCTCCGGATAGTTGTGGGGGGCATACGCGATACGCACTATTTCTTGAATCGTCATTTGACCCTCACCGTCGGCACGTTTGAATACACCAGACGCAAACTCCACTGCCGATGATTGGCAATTCAAACAATGAGCTGCAATCACTCGCCCCTTTTTGACCAATTTTTTGGCGGCTAGCACAACGGCCGAACCACCAACTGAGAGGGATCTTGAGCCATAGGTCCCCATACCCACAGGTGTGCGTCGGGTATCACCGTGTAGGACGCAGATATCCTCTATGGGTATACCAAGTACACTTCCTGCAACCTGTGCGAAAGTGGTTTCGTGACCTTGTCCTTGAGAATGAGACCCCGTGACAACCTCAAGTTTAGCGGTGGGTAGAAACCTAACGGTGGCTGACTCCCACAAACCGTAATCAGCGCCCAGAACACCCGCGATAGCGGAGGGCCCTATTGCGCATGCTTCGACATAGTTCGAAATACCGATACCACGCTTCTTGCCCTGCTTCAGACTTTCTTGCTGCCTCTCTTTAAATGAAAAATATGCGGCACGCTCAATAGCTTTTTCAAAATGCGCTGGAAAGTCTCCAGAGTCAAACACGAGTCCTGTCGGTGTCTGATATGGAATTTGCTCCGGTTGAACTAAATTTCGGGCCCTTAACTCACATGGGTCTAGGCCTAGCTCACCAGCGGCATTATCAATCAAAGTTTCAATAACAAATGTTGCCTCAGGTCTTCCCGCTCCGCGATATGCGTCGACTGGTGAGGTGTTCGTATAAACACCGGTCACATCCGCAAACACATTGGATATTGAATATGGCCCTGCAAGCATCATCGCATAGTTATATGTGGGGACAAGTGAACCAAACGGCGAGAGGTACGCGCCTAAATTAGCTAGCGTATTTACTTTGATTGCGGTTATACATGCATCCTTATCAAGCGCTATAGCCGCTTCCGTGAGGTGATCTCTCCCGTGAATATCAGCCGCAAAACTTTCTCCTCTAGTTGCGGACCACTTTACAGGTGCTTTTAGTTTTCGCGACGCCCAGAGGCAAAGACACTCCTCTCCATAGACAAAAATTTTAGAACCGAAGCTTCCTCCAACATCCTTTGAGACGACGTCTATTTCATGCTCTGGCGCTATGCCTACCTCTTCAGCCAGAACTCGTCTCAATATGTGCGGATTCTGGGTGGTGGCGTATAAAGTGTACCTCCCCGTCGCCTCATCATATTTGCCATTGGCCGCTCGAGTCTCTAGTGGTGCCGCTATTAAACGGTTATTCACTATCTGCATCGCTGAAACATGCTCTGCACAGCTAAACGCCTGCTCAACTGCTTCCTCGTCGCCTAATTGCCACTTGAAGGCTGTGTTGCTGTCTAGTGTTTGATGGACAGGTCGAGATTTTAATGCCGAATCTAGATTAGTAACGGCTCTGGATTCTTCGTAGTGGATTTTGATTTTCCGGACGGCTTGCTGTGCAACTTTCCGAGAGGTGGCTACGATCATGGCTATCGGCTGTCCAACGTATTTGACCTTAGTGCTGCTTAGGAGCGGTCTACTTTTTGCACGCATAGGCTCCCCAGAAACATCCATGATTTGCCAGCTACAACTGGGGGGCATGAGCCCATCAGACAAAACGTCTTGTTCGGTAAATACCTCGCTGACTCCATCAAGGTCCTGCAGAGCTGACAGATCTATCTCGTTTATCTTTCCACACGCCACCTCGGAACGGACGAAGCTTGCATAAAGTTGGCCGGGCAACTCTATATCGTCAGTAAACGTAGCTTCTCCACACAACAGTCGGGAGTCCTCAACACGACCAGATTGCGTACAAAAACTCTCTGAATCAGGTTTGTCAGAATCCACGTCTTTAGCCGCTAAACCAATCGCGCTGACAATGTTATGGTAGCCAGTGCAGCGACATAGATTTCCACGCAACTGTTGACGAATTCGGGCAGGGTTCGGATCCGGGGTTTTGTCCAAGTATTCAGATGCGTTCAGCAACATGCCTGGAGTACAAAATCCGCACTGCAACGCGTGCTGTGTTGCAAAATGACCTTGCAGAGATCTACGACAATTAGCTTCGGTTAAACCGTCGACGGTGGTTACAGGCTGACCGTTTACCTGAATCGCCAAAACTGAACAGCTCTTTACTGACTTACCATCCAGCAGCACAGTACAACTCCCACACTGCGCGCTGTCACATCCTCTCCTGACACTCTTGATGCCCAAATCATCTCGCAGAACTGTCAATAGTGTGTCGACGTTGCTAACGCTGAGCTCATGTGCCTTACCGTTAATGACAAGTTTGAGCGGCGACTCCACAGTCATGCTAGTTCACGCTTTTCTCAAGCGGAGTAAAATAACTAACCCAGTAAAGGTGGGGATGAGCTGAGGAACTTTAGCCCGATACTCGACGTACGCCTGTCCGAATCTTTGCTGAAGCTCAAGCTCCTCGAGGGCTGCTATGAAACAAAAACCGAGTATGGCGGCCGAGCCCAGCAAGTAGGTCCCCAAGAAGTTACAAACGAGGCACCACCCGATAATACCGACGATTACTAAGGTATACCTTGGGTGGCGCACGACCGTATAAGGACCTTCCGTTATGAGGCATTCCGAATTATTTCTTATCTCCGGAACCCCGGCGAAAGTACTGAGGCTCAAATGCGCTCGAACAGATTTTGAGAGCCAGATTGAGATGGCGTATATCAAAACCCCCGGAATTACAGTCAACCAGCTGAAGCCCAAATCAGGCCCCAGCAGGGTCTCACGCCAATGCCATGCAACCCATGCGGCGATTGCCATAGTGATCGCCGCGGCACTGTAAGCGGGTATCACGCCTGCCTTGCGCCAAAACTTAAGACATCCATGAATCGTGATCCAGAAGGCCATAACTGCTGGAAGCACCAGTGTCACAAAAGTTGCGAGAATGAGACGGATATCCATTATTAACCTCCGGATGTTCGTTTTTATGGGCCGGTGGTTTTTCGGTGAAGATCAAGTTACCTTCAAGTTTCATGGTATCACGTTGCGATCACATGGCAGACATCAAGGTAAAAGACTTCATATTTGGTATGCCCACAAGATTTGCCGCCGAAAAAGCGATTGGGCTAGAGGCGACTATCCAGTTCTTGATTAGTGGGCAGGATGGCGGCAACTTTGTGTTGCACATCAACAAAGGCACATGCACTGCCAATGAGGGGTTGGAAGAGTCACCAACGCTGACATTGAAAATGTCCAGTGAGACGTATATCGGTATGGCAATCGGACAGTTAAAGGGGCCTCAGGCGTTTTTTATGAGGAAGTTACGGTTCGACGGTGAAACAAAGCTGTTAATGAAAATGCACTCGCTTTTCCCTTCTGTCCACGAGAGCGATCTCGCGCAGCTTTGAAGGTTGGCGTGATCTTCGCGGTTCAGGCACAAGCCAACGGCCTTGACTAAACACGTCACGTCACTCGCGGCATTCTGAATGGCAACAAGAACTGGACCCAAGGCAGACAAAAGCGTCGTAAATCCAAACTCTCATGCATGAACTCGCGACCATCCACGCACACTTGCGAGCGGGTGTAGAAGGGAGTGTCCTCGAGTGTTTTTACGCTCATATCCCGAGATACCGGTAATCTGGCAGGGCGAGCAACGCGCCACAGCGGGCCTCTAGATAAGTACTGAAGCGCCGGAAAATCCTGCTTCCGCATTACTCCATCGTCATCTACTGAGAGCGACAACTGTTTACTGCCGCCGCCGGCAAGCTGAGCGTCGTAATGAATCTGACATCCGTGGGCGGCTGAATGTCCTCGACACCAGTTCCACGAGGAGAATCCTGTCTCAATCGGACGCGCGCCGTAGTTCGAATCGATGTAAGCCGACCCTGTCCATTCCAATGCCGGTCGCTCCATAGCAACTCGCATTTGTGCAAGCGGTGCTATGGGCCACCACCAATGCTCACCTGCGTTGTCCAACTCGAAGCATGTGTCTCCACGCTGCTCAAATTGGACTTGAACGACACCACGCACTCGCTGCCCAAGAGGTGTCGCACGCTCATCGATCTCAATCGCTATTCCGGTGTCTGTCAGCCGTAAAGCGCTGGGGCCAATTGCAAGACACGTCGATGACTGTGTCAGGGCTGCGCTGTCGCGCTCGGTCATGCACCAGCGGGATTTACTCGGTCCGTAAAGAATTGCATTGAGACTGACATGATCCTCAGCGAGCGTGGTGCCTCTGGATCTTGAGCGGAAGTAATAAGGTGAGAAGACACTGCCGATAAAAGCGATCAGCGTAATACCGAATTTACCGCAGTCACTGAAGCCATCGACATACCACCACCGATAGCCCCCGGCGGGAACAGGGCGACTGAACCCTAGGCCATCTTTTGCTATGCCGGCGTCGCAGGGCGTTGAAGAGCACATCTCGTTGAATTGATTCATAGGGGTTGCGCGCTGTGGTTGAGTGGCGTAGGTTGTCATATAAATATAACAATTTTAACTGTCATATAAATTTGACAGAAAGGGGAGGGCTGCCCGTGCAAGACCCGCTGCTAGACTGTGAGGAAGATATCCGCGAATTCCTCGCAGAACATACTACCTCTCAATGTCCGCCATTGCTGGCACAGGCCATGGAATATGCCGTATTCCCGGGTGGCGCCAGAGTGCGACCACGGCTGTGCATGGCAGTGGCACTCGCCAACAACAGCAGTGACCGGCCACTGGCCGCCGCCGCGGCGACCGCGGTGGAATTTCTGCACTGCGCCTCGCTCGTTCACGATGATCTGCCCTGTTTTGACGACGCTATCGAGCGCCGCGGCAAACCCTCGGTGCATGCAAAGTTTGGCGAGCGGATTGCGGTACTAACTGGCGATGCCATGATTGTAGCGGCATTTCAAACGCTAGCTGTTCATGCCATTCACCATGTCAGAGCTGAGCGCGTCCCGCTTGTGCTATCGATATTGGCCCGGGGTGTCGGCGCGCCCCATGGCATCGCAGCAGGCCAGGCCTGGGAGTGCGAGCCAAGCGTTGACGTTTCACGCTATCACCGTGCCAAAACCGGGGCCCTCTTCATCGCCGCAACCTGCGCAGGCGCGGCCTCTGCCGGTGTCGATCCCGGGCCGTGGGCCAATCTGGGTGCCTGCATCGGTGAGGCCTTTCAGGTGGCGGACGATATCAAGGACGCCGTCGGCGATCCGGAAACTATCGGTAAAGCGGTCGGACTTGATGCCAAGCTCGGACGCCCCAACGCTGTTCGCGAACTTGGCCTCGATGGGGCAACCCATCGGCTCAAGACGTTATTGGAAAGTGGCCTTGAGAGCGTTCCCCACTGCGCGGGGCGCGACAACCTTTTGCGCCTCGTCAGAGCGCAATCGGAGCGCTTTGTTCCCGAGAAGATGGGACGCACCGCGGCCTGACTGATGCTGGCTGATCCCGACACTTGGCCAGACCAACAGCCCGCCCCGTCAGATTGGCGGTGCCGATGGCGACTTTTTCGAAACCGCTTGCTGGCAGACAGCAAGTTCCAACGTTGGGCTGCTAAAACGCCCGTGATAAGGCGCATTGCGAGCAAAAAAGCGGTTGAGCTGCATCATTTGACCGCAGGCTTTGTTTATACACAGACACTGACCGCGGTTATTCAGAGTAACCTGCTGGCCGTTCTTCAAGGCCGCATTGAATCCACCAAATCAGTGGCGGCCATGTGTGGACTTACATCGCCTGCCGCGCACACATTGCTGACCGCCGCTCAGGCGCTAAAGCTGACCGAGGAGGTCTCCCGGGGCTTTTGGATGTTGGGTGAGCGAGGTGCATCCGTGCTCGGAAACCCTGGCGTCGCAGATATGGTGAGACACCACGCGGTGCTATATCGAGATCTCGCCGATCCCTTGGCTGTGCTGAAACACCGTGACAGCACTAGACTCCGCGATTATTGGAGCTATGTCCCGGGCAGCAGAAATCCCGATGAGGGCCACCGGGAGTACAGTCAATTAATGAGCAGCTCTCTGGCGCTCATTTCCGACCACATTCTCGATACCGTGCCACTGAACGACTATCAGACTCTGATTGATGTGGCGGGCGGCACGGGTCACTTCGCGCGCATGGTGACCAAACGTCATCCCCACATTGCCGTAAGCGTGCTGGATCTCCCTGAGGTGGTCTCCGAGGCTAAAAATCAGCTACCCAACGACGATATACGCTTTGTGGCGACTGACATGTTCCGGTCGCCTTTACCTCAAGACGTTGAGTTGTTCTCTTTGATTCGGGTGCTCCATGACCATGACGATGAACCGGTAACCGGGCTCCTGAGCCGCCTGTGCAGCGCACTAAAGCCGGGCGGTCACCTCCTTATAGCCGAGCCGATGGCCGGCACGCCGGGTGCCGAGCCCATCGGAGACACCTATTTCAGTTTCTACTTATGGGCGATGGGCAGCGGGCGACCCCGGAGCGCAGAGGAGCTCACCGCCATGTGCCTCGCCGCTGGATTCAGCGCCGTACGCGAATTTAAAACCCCTATTCCAGCGCTAACGCGGGTGCTGATAGCCGAAAAAGGCCACGTTGAAGCGGCAAAAACTACTTAAGGGCTTTGTGTATTTAATATTTGACAGTTTTGAATGTTAATTTAAAATGACAGTTGTGAACTAGTACCGCCTCGACGCCCCAAAAGGGTGCCTGGTCGGTCGAGAATAAGAAAGAGAGCACCGCCATGGGAGCAATGTCCACTGCGGTGGTTTTCGAGCAACCCGGGGAAATGCGTTTGCGCCCCGTCGAATTGCCCGAGCCCCACAGTACAGATTGCGTGGTTAAGGTCCACTGGACCGGCATTAGCACGGGTACCGAGAGGTTGCTGTGGGACGGTCGCATGCCCCCTTTCCCTGGCTTGGCTTACCCGCTAGTTCCGGGCTATGAAAGCGTCGGCAGCGTTATGTCCGCAGGTAACGAGACACATTTAGAAGTAGGGCAGCGGGTCTTTGTGCCTGGTAGTCGCGGCTTTACAGGTGTTCACGGGCTTTTTGGCGGCGCTGCGTGCTCATTGGTTGTGCCCGCAGAAAGATTGGTTTCACTGCCCTCGGGCTTGGAGTCAACGGGCGTTTTGTTGGCTTTGGCCGCGACGGCTTGCCACGCTGCACGTCGCATCGAAGACCTCGGCCCGCCCGAATTGATTATCGGTCACGGCGCGCTGGGACGCTTGCTGGCAAGAGTCACTAAAGCATGCTACGGGGTGACTCCCACCGTCTGGGAGACCTCTGCCGAGCGCCGAGAAGGCTGCCATGACTACCCGGTCCTTCCCCCTGCCGAAGATGATCGGCGGAATTACCAGCGCGTCTGCGATGTAAGCGGCGCGAGCGGCATAATCGACGATGCCGTGCACCACCTCGCCAAAGACGCCACTATGGTGTTGGCTGGCTTCTATGCTGCCCCGATCCAATTTGATTTTCCTGCCGCCTTCATGCGCGAGATCGACCTTCGTATCAGTGCGGAATGGCAGCCGGAAGACATGCAAACTGCGATGGGCCTTGTCTCAGGGGGAGACCTGTCACTGAGCGGCATCATTACCCATGACCAACCTTTCAACAGCGCTGAAATCGCCTACGAGCAGGCGTTTTCCGATCCCCGCTGCTTGAAGATGGTCCTCGATTGGAGAGACGCATGAACGCACCACAGAGTGCCAAGCTGTATGACCCGGGTCTAGAAGCATCTGGAGAGAGAGCCGATTTGCTCGCGTCCTCCGGGGAGGATGCACCTAAGACTCAGATAATCGCAATTTATGGCAAGGGCGGTATTGGTAAAAGTTTCACCCTCGCAAACCTCTCCTACATGATGGCGCAGCTGGGGAAGAAAGTGTTACTGATCGGCTGTGACCCGAAGAGTGACACCACATCTTTACTTTTTGGAGGCAAGGCGTGTCCTACCATCATTGAGACTGCCTCAGCGAAAAAAGCGGCCGGTGATGAAGTATCGGTAGGCGATGTCTGCTTCAAGCGCGACGGTGTGTTTGCCATGGAGCTGGGTGGCCCTGAGGTGGGTCGCGGCTGCGGTGGTCGTGGGATCATCCACGGCTTTGAGACACTCGAAAAACTCGGCTTCCACGATTGGGATTTTGATTATGTGTTGCTCGATTTCTTGGGCGATGTGGTCTGCGGGGGCTTTGGATTGCCTATTGCGCGTGATATGTGCCAAAAGGTAATAGTCGTCGCATCCAACGATCTGCAGTCCCTTTACGTAGCTAATAACGTGTGCTCTGCGGTCGAATACTTCCGAAAACTCGGCGGTAACGTGGGTGTGGCGGGCATGGTCACGAACAAAGACGACGGCGCTGGGCAGGCACAATCTTTTTGCAAGGCGGTTGGAATTCCTGAACTAGCTTCAATACCCGCGCATGACGACATTCGGCGCAAAAGTGCGTCTTACGAAATTATTGGGCGTCCGGATGGCGAGTGGGGGTCGCTATTTGGCGACCTGGCTACCAATGTTGCCGAGGCGCCGCCCCATCGACCAACCCCGCTTACCCAAGACGGGTTACTAGAGTTGTTTGATGGTGACACCGTTGGCCGTGATGTCGTCCTGCAACCCGCAAGCCTTGAAGACCTGTGCAATGTTGAGCATCTCAACAAGCCCTCTCTGGAAGTCATTTATGACACCATCTGACTCAGTCATTGCCGTCGATAGCAATCCTCCAAAGGAAGTGGCTGGGTGTCACGCTGGTGAGGAAGTTATGCGCGATGCGGCTGAGAAAGCGGGAAAGAGTGCGCAGCTCGAGCAATACGATAAGGACTATCCCACTGGACCGCATGATCAGCCGCAAAGTATGTGTCCGGCGTTTGGCTCGCTTCGCGTCGGTTTGCGAATGCGTCGCACGGCTACAGTGCTATCTGGCTCTGCTTGTTGCGTGTACGGTCTGACTTTTACGTCGCACTTTTATGGTGCGAAACGGACCGTTGGCTATGTCCCCTTTGATTCCGAGTCACTGGTGACGGGAAAACTGTTTGAGGATATTCGTGAAGCGGTGCATGAGCTGGCGAATCCTGACGAATATGATGCGGTCGTAGTGATTAATTTGTGCGTACCGACGGCTTCCGGAGTCCCATTAGATCTGCTTCCCAGAGAGGTCAATGGCGTTCGAGTGATTGGCATCGACGTCCCAGGATTCGGTGTCCCAACACACGCAGAGGCAAAAGATGTGCTAGCTGGGGCGATGCTTGGTTACGCGCGTGGCGAGATCCAATCAGGTCCTGTTGCCAAGCCAGAAAGTTTGACAACAGATAAGACTGGGCAAACTGTGGCATTGGTGGGTGAAATCTTCCCCGTCGACGCTATAACGATCAGCCGAATGCTCGGCCCAATGGGCTTAAAAGCGGGACCGGTTATCCCTACTCGTCAGTGGCGAGAGCTCTACTCAGCGCTGGACTGCTCTGCGGTGGCAATGCTCCATCCTTTTTACGCGGCTACCGCGCGAGAATTTAAGGCCGCCGGCCGACCTCTTGTGGGCTCAGCTCCGGTAGGGGTGGACGGGACAAGGGACTGGCTAGCTCATTTGGGCGACGTGTTAAACCTGCCCAAAAAGAAGATTGATGCGGCGATAAATGCTCAGCTCTCAGCGATCCGCGGAGTGTTGGAGGCTAACCCTATCGATGCGCGAATCACACTTTCTGGCTACGAGGGATCCGAGCTAATTGTCGCCAGGTTGCTCATCGAGAGCGGTGCTAACGTTCGCTATGTTGGAAGTGCGTGTGCCAAATCGGACTGGTCTGCCCATGACTGCGAGTGGCTTGAGTCCCGCGGTGTTAGCGTGAAGTTCCGAGCATCATTAGAGGACGATCTGTACGCTATCGACACCTTCGAGCCTGATATTGCAATTGGTACTACACCGGTTGTGCAACACGCTAAAGAGCTGTCAATCCCCAGTCTCTATTTTACCAACCTGATCTCGGCTCGACCTCTGATGGGTGTTGCTGGCGCAGGATCACTGGCTCAAGTAATAAATACTGCGGTCGCTGGGCGCGAGCGCTTCAGAAGCATGGAGTCATTTTTCGCTGGCGTCGGCAGCGGCACCAAAACTGGCATTTGGACACCCCAAATCATCGAAAGACATGGCATGGGGGAACCAGGCTAATGTTGGTTCTTGACCACGATCGCGCTGGCGGGTACTGGGGCTCAGTGTACATGTTCACAGCCGTGAAAGGGCTACAAGTCATCATAGACGGGCCTGTAGGTTGCGAGAATCTGCCTGTGACGTCGGTGCTGCACTATACCGACGGACTTCCTCCCCATGAGTTACCGATCGTCGTAACAGGACTGGCAGAGGAGGAGCTCGGACAACGTGGGACTGAGGGTGCACTGAGACGCGCCCACACGACGCTTGACCCCAAAAAACCCAGCGTAGTTGTTACTGGATCGATTGCAGAAATGATTGGCGGTGGCGTTACACCTGAGGACACCAATATTCAGCGTTTCTTGCCGCGCACTATTGATGAGGACCAATGGCAAAGTGCGGACCGGGCTCTGGTTTGGCTGTGGGATCAATTTGGTAAGGCTAAGGCCAAGAAGAGGCGCAAGGCGAAGAAGGTTGATGACGGCATCAAGCGGGTGAATCTCATAGGCCCCGCTTACGGTTATTTCAATACTCCTTCTGACCTCGCTGAACTCCAGCGCTTGGTTGAGGGTATTGGCGCCGAAATTAATATGATTTTTCCGCTCGGTTGCCCACTGGAAGACATAGTGTCGTTGGCCGACGCCGATGCAAATGTATGTATGTATCGCGAGTACGGCCGTAAACTTTGTGAAATTTTAGACAAGCCTTATTTTCAGGCGCCAATTGGCCTAGATAGCACCACGAAATTTCTGCGAGCTTTGGGCGAAGAGCTTGACCTAGATCCAGAGCCCTTCATTGAGAAAGAAAAGCACACCACGCTGAAGCCAGTGTGGGATCTTTGGCGTTCCGTAACGCAGGACTTCTTTGGAACTGCGAGCTTTGGCGTGGTTGCCACAGAGACCTATACGAGAGGTTTACGTCACTTTCTTGAGGGCGAGCTCGGCCTACCTTGCGCTTTCCACTTCGAACGCAAAGCTGGCGTTAAACCAGACAACCAGAAGGTACGCGACGCGGTTTATAAATCTGGAGCGCTTTTGGTATTCGGCGGTTACAACGAACGCATGTACGTAAATGAGGCGGGCAATAAAAGTATGTACATCCCTGCTTCGCTTCCGGGCACCATAATCCGGCGGCATACCGGCACTCCGTTTATGGGATATGCGGGTACTTGCTACATCGTGCAGGAAGTCTGTAACGCTCTGTTTGATGCCCTATTCAATATCTTGCCGTTGGGCACTGATCTCGACAAAGTTGAGGCGACCCCCGCCCGAGCTGCAGAAACCCTCTCCTGGGCCGATACCGCACAAAACGGTCTAGACAGTATTGTTGCATCACAGCCGATTCTTGTTCGGATCTCTGCAGCCAAGAGGCTGAGGGACGCAGCAGAACAAATCGCGAGGTCTGCAGGGGTTGCCACAGTAGAAATTGAGCATGTTCAAAACGCGAGCGAAAGTTTGCAATTTGGAGATGCAGCATGAACGTTCCCGTACCGCATAAAATAGAAGAGGCTAGTGTAATGAAACCACAAGTTCTCAACCGACCTATCGATCGCCGCAAAAAATTCGATCAAATTCAATTCAAGTTTGTGTTCATCGTGATTTTTGCTTGGTTTCTCTTCGCGGAGACGATGAAGACCGTAAGTTTGTCACGAGACAACACAGAGAGGAATTGGTGGAAAGAGGCGCTGACACAAACGAATAGTGTTGTGCCGTATCTCTTCATGAGGGTGTAAGCGAGTCAATTAGTTCTGGTTCGCTGAAGAATAGATATTCACTTTAGGAAGAAAAATAGGCGCCGAGCGTCTACAAGGGAGAGCTAGATATGTCGATGCTGAGTTTCGAAAAAAAGTATCGCGTCAAGGGAGGCACGCTCATTGGAGGTGATCTGCTCGATTTTTGGGTAGGACCCTTCTATGTTGGCTTTTTTGGTGTGACAACTGCAGTGTGCGCGATTTTGGGTACCGCACTAATTCTTTACGGTGCAGCCCAGGGTGACACTTGGAATGTGTGGAGAATCAGTATCGAGCCACCCCCGCTGAGTTACGGCCTGAGCCTCGCACCCATGAACGAGGGTGGACTATGGCAAATGATCACCATATTCGCATGCGGTGCCTTTGGGTCATGGATGCTGCGTCAAGTTGAAATATCTCGGAAGTTAGGAATGGGGCTTCACGTTCCTTTCGCTTTTGGATTCGCAATATTCGCGTACGTTTCACTGGTGGTCATAAGACCTTGGCTACTAGGAGCGTGGGGGCATGGTTTTCCCTACGGCATTATGAGCCACCTTAATTGGGTAAGCTATATCGGCTACCAATACGCGGCTTTTCACTACAACCCCGCTCATATGATCGCGGTGACGTTCTTCTTCACAACCTGCCTGGCATTAGCGATGCACGGATCGCTGATTTTAATGGCTACAGATCCAAAGCGCGGCGAGCACGTGAAAACGGGTGAGCATGAGAATACGTTCTTCCGAGACAACATTGGTTACTCCATTGGCGCGCTGGGCATTCACAGGCTTGGCATGTTCACTGCCATATCGGCTGCTTTCTGGAGTGCCATCTGTATGTTGATCAGCGGGCCGTTATGGAGTGAGTCGTGGCCCTCTTGGTGGAACTGGTGGCTCGAGCTGCCAATTTGGAGCTAAAGGAGACCTTTGAAATGAGAGAGAACTTAAATATTTTTACAAAAGTTCAGGTAGCGGCTCCTGACTATCCCGGCGTACCGATCGGCGACGCACAACATAACCGCGTTGGTGGTATCTATCACAGCACATTCATGGGTAGATTTGGCGACGCACAAATTGGACCCATTTATTTAGGTGCTACTGGCATCGCCTCAATCATCTCCTTTTTTGTTGCCTTTTTTATCATGGGAATGAATATGGCAGCGTCTGTGGATTGGAGCCCGATTGAGTTTATGAAGAATTTCTTCTGGCTTACTCTTGATCCGCCACCAGCCAAATATGGGCTTAGTTTCCCTCCCCTGTGGGATGGCGGCTGGTTTCTCATCGCTGGCTTCTTCCTGACTGCGTCCGTAATGCTGTGGTGGTGGCGCACCTTCAAGATCTCCCAGAATCTAGGCATGAGTAACTACCTTGCTTGGGCGTTTGGATCCGCAATCTGGCTGTTTTTAGTACTGGGCTTCTTACGTCCTATCCTAATGGGCTCCTGGTCAGAGGCTGTGCCATACGGGATTTTTTCTCACTTGGACTGGACTCAAAACTTCTCGCTCCGGTACGGGAATCTTTTTTACAACCCGTTCCATATGCTGTCGATTGCCTTCCTTTACGGATCAGCAGTTCTGTTCGCGATGCACGGTGCGACGATTCTCGCGACTTCTCGATATGGGGCAGATAGAGAAATTGATCAAATTACTGATCGAGGCACAGCAGCGGAGAGAGGTGCATTGTTCTGGAGATGGTGCATGGGTTTCAACGCTTCAATTGAATCAATACACAGATGGGCTTGGTGGTTTGCAGTACTCACGGTCATCACCGGAGGAATCGGAATATTGTTAACAGGGACCGCAGTCGACAACTGGTACTTGTGGGCTTTGGAGCGAGGCATGGTCCCGTAAGCAATAAATTATTAGCGGGGTGTTTCTCTTCGGCTGCATTTCGACTAGTGAGAACCCCACCACCATAAACGAATTTAAAGAGCTTTGAGGATGAAATATAAAACGGGCCATACAGAAGCCTTATCAAACCTCGCTAGGGCAGGTAGGAATTTGTGAGCATTGATAGTGCTCGCAAATGGGGACGAGTCGGCAACGATACACGCTGCACTCGTCATGTAAGAGTGTCGCTTCGGCAGTCCAATTGGACTCCATCGCCGACACACGATTACCTATTGCAATAGGAGGAAACTATATGAGTAGTCTAAGCGAAAGTGAGGCTAAGGAATTCCATTCAGCTTACATCATGGGATTCACGGGCTTCACTATTGTAGCCATAGTCGCACATTGGTTGCTCTACATGTGGAAACCCTGGTTCTAAGGAGCCAGGAAATCTGATAACGCGTGAGGGTGGTTCTCACGTAAAAAAATTGATGGAGTAAAAGTATGCACAGACTATGGATGATGTTTGACCCGCGCCAAGTGATGGTAGCAATTTCTGCTTTCCTATTCACTTTGGCGCTGATGATCCATTTCATTCTGTTGAGCACCGAGCGCTACGACTGGCTTGGTGATCCAAACGCTGGCGGCATGGCCGCAGTCAGCGCTCAACAGGAAGCAGCTCCTAACATTAGAAGCTGAGAAGTGGGGGGCTTTATAAAAAGCCCCAAATTGTTTCGACCCGTGGCGAGGCCATCTGTGCTTAGCCAGTTACGGAGCAAGCCAAGAAGTTGCGATCACCCTGCCCCCAGAGCTGTCGATCGCTGGAGACTTTGATGCTTTTGCTGCGCAACCTCTCTTCTAGAGAACGGGTCATTTACCTTTACCAAGAATTCACATGTTGGAATTAAGGCAGGAAGCACAAGTCGTATCGTTTGATAATGAACGTATTATCGCAGTGGAGCCCGACGACCGGATAGTTGGTTATCCCCGTAAACTAGAGGCGCATCTAGGCGACGGCACCCTGCATCGCGCCTTCTCCATATTTCTTTTCAACGAAAGTCAACAGGTACTGCTTCAAAAGCGCAGCCAGAGTAAGTTTTTGTGGCCTGGATTTTGGTCGAATACATGCTGCAGTCACCCCAGAAAAGGCGAGAGCTTAGAGCAAGCGGCTCACCGTAGAATCAGAGAAGAGATGCGGTGCGCGGCGAGTCTCCACTTCGTATATCGGTTTACCTATCATGCCACATACCTAGATGTTGGCTCTGAGCACGAAATTTGCTCTGTCTACGTGGGAAAGGCCCGAGGTACGGTAACCCCCAATCGAGAGGAAATTGACGCGCACCAGTGGATAGAGTTCGAGGACTTGGATGAGTGGGTAAACGCTTCGCCAGAGGCATTCACCCCGTGGTTTAAGATGGAGTGGAACAAACTGCGTGGCAGCTCAATCTCAACAGAACTCTCTGTCTTGGGCCGGGCTAGTCCTGCTAGGATGAGTGATTAGATGCACCGGTAAGCGGGCGACGAGTCCGACAAGTGCACGGGCAGCCACTCCTGCCCCAAAGACGTGATCCTCAATCGCTGATCGGTATGTTCAAGCACGCCGAGATCAATGAGGGGCCTAAGACGCTTTTCCATGGCAGCGTTACCGGCAGGGACTTCCTGATTACACAACAGTTGCCTTAGCAGGTAACGCAACCCGACATCGTTGTTCGAATCTAAGAGTCCTAGCCTCGGCCGAAGTTCAGACGCTTTCGCATCTTCATGCCAATCCTCTAGCTGCTGGGCATTTTCGATGAACATCCCCGGCAGTTCGCTTATTGCCCCCAATCCGACTCCGAAAATCCAGGTTTGGGGATGCTTATGGAAACCATACGTGCTTATAGATACGTTCTCTGCCTCGCAAGAGACCGCCAACTCATGCGCCGGGTGTGCAAACGTGCTCAAGCCCAGAGCCGTATATCCGGAGCTTTGCAACGACTCTGCTAGTTGGTTGTACAGAGCAAGCTTCTCGGCCAATGACGGCAACTTCCTTTCCGGTAATGCGGCTTGGTGCGGAAATCTTTTTTCGCGCTTCACAAACGGATAACACTCGATCCAATCGACACCTAATGAGACAAGCAGATCGAGGCTGGAGGCAAGCGTATCTGGCGTTTGGCCCGGCATACCGAATAATTGGTCAGTGCCTACTGACTGAAACTCTAGCTCACGAGCCAGCTTTATTACGTCCTCAAGCATTTCAGCCGATTGGTAACGACCGATCTCGTTCTGCACGGTCGGGTCCATATCCCTGACCTGTAATTTTAGTTCCTTTACCCCCAAACCTTTCAGAAACGTTAGCTGCGAGCGTGACGCTCTTCTCGGATCAAGTTCAAAACTAAACTCTGTTTGAGGCGTAACTTCGAAATTTTCAGCAATTGCTGAGAATATTTGCCCAAGCAACAAATCCGACAAGCAGTTAGCCGACGCGCCAATGATCTGCAGATTACACAACTCCCTCTTCCCGCCGACGAGCTTAGCAGTTGACTGAAGTTCGTCTATGACAGCGGCCGCATACTGCTCCTGCATTTTGCTGTTGGCCAGTGCGACAGCGATTACGCCGCAGGTAAGGTCGAGCGCTGGACACAAAGGCAAAGAGACGACTAGAGACACGCGTTCGTTTGGTTTACTACGCACAGTGGCGTAGGCGCGGTTTTGAAGCTCGGTAGAAATAATGGTGTGTGTGCGTCCGATAGAGAAGTTACTTAACTGCTCCACCGTGGTCTCAGAACCGGACTTACAACTGCCGTGAGCATTCGTATTAGCCACTTGCATTTACCCCCCTGGAACCTTGTTCCGGCTGTCTGGGTCTTACTGCAAGAGGGCTTATGGGTTAAAACCGACCTGACCCCCAGATCCAGTACATTTTTTTGTAATATATTTTTTTCGGGAGCGTGGGTCAACCCGCAACAAAACAACTTCTCCGAACCCCAAATCCATGAGAAAGCGGTCGTCGCTATGAGCTGACGACAATGGCGTATTGCGGAATAAGGGTTTCCAGCGGCTCATTATTCATCTGGCAGGCCTGTGTGCCTCTAGTCGCGATGGCCGGCCTGAGCGCGGCCCGCCATCTCATCGCGTTCTTTCATCACCATGAATAGCTCAAGCATCCAAGACGCCCTAGCGGAAAAGTTCCGCGGTTGATTTGGATTCCTCCACTCTTCCGTTTTGGGCACAGCGTCGAGCAAGAACTGGTTCTCTGTAGCGCAGGGCTCCAGCATGCATTCCGGTGCCGCACCGGGCCCACGGATTAAACCGAGAAGGATCCCAAGCTTTCGTGGTAGCGATACGATCGCGCGTTGATGAATCGACTCGTAACCGTTAAGTGCAACAGTGTGCCCGATCTCGGCATAAAGGCGACGTGCAGCGAGAATGCCTGGCCTGCAACCGCGAGGCAGTTGGCGGATGCCCTCGTCGGCCAATTCATAGCGTCGCTCGGCTTCTACAAGAATTTGTTGTATTACCTGTGTAAGTTGTGCGCTAGGCGCGGGATTGCATAGGAACCTATCAGGGTCGATACCGGCCTCATGGAGGAGGTCATGCGGCAGATATAGCCGCCCGGCGCGGGCATCCTCACCCACGTCCCGGCAGATATTAGTCAGTTGCATGGCCACGCCTAAATCGGCTGCGCGCGCTAGCGTCGAATGATCTTTAACTCCCATTAGAATCGCCATCATGACGCCAACGGTGCCAGCGACACGGGCGCCGTAGTCACAGACTTCCGCCAGCGTGTGGTAAACCCGTCCGTCGGTGTCCCACTCAAATCCCTCAAGCAGGGCATCGAGCAGGCCCCTCGGTAATTTGTGGTCGATTACGATCTGACTCAGCACCCGATCGATCGGGTAATTTTCAGGTCGGCCATCGTAGATGAAATCGAGTCGCCGATGAAGTGACGTCAGAGCCCGGCGAGGGTCATCGCCAAGATCCACTAAATCGTCAGCGATACGGCAGAACGCATAGAGCCCGGATGCCGACTCTCGGACTCCTTGTGGTAAGAAATGAGAGGCGATATAAAAAGATTTGGAGCCATGGGACAGCAACCGACGACACTCGCTCATGTCGGTATGAGGCGTCATGATCTGGTGGTCGTTACGCACGTTGGGTCGCGGCTGCAGGGATCAATTGGTCGATCACTTTGGCGGAAGAGATCACTGCGGGCATGCCGGCACCGGGGTGGGTGCCCGCGCCGACGAGGTACAAGCCTTTTATATCCTCACTGCGGTTGTGCGGCCTGAACCAAGCACTTTGTGTAATCCGGGGCTCATAGCCAAAGGCGGCCCCCTTGACTGAGTTCAGCCGGTCGTGGAAATCCTGTGGGGTCAGGAGTCTGGATGTGACGATGCGCTCGCGCAGGCCGGGGAGCATGGTCTCTTCCAATCGTTGGCACATCCGCTCTCTGAACGTCTCGGCATAGGTGAGCCAATCCACATTTGCGTCTAGGTGTGGCACCGGCGCCAACGCATAAAACGTGTCGCAGCCCTCAGGCGCAAGCGAGGGGTCTGTCTCTGTGGGTCTGTGCAGGTAGAGGCTAAAGTCATCGGCCAGCACTTTGCGCTTAAAGATGTCGTCTAGGAGACCTTTATAGCGCGGCCCGAGAATGACGGAGTGGTGAGGGACATCGTGGTACTGTCCTTTTGTGCCGAAGTACCAGACGAACAATCCGTTTGAAAAATGTGACCGGTCGATTTTGCGATCCGTCCATCTTTTGCGATGCATCGGCTTGATCAGGTGTCGGTAGGTCCACGCCGCATCTGCGTTGGAGACCACGATATCGCCGTGCAGTGTTCGGCCATCTGCCAGTTTTACGCCTCGCACCTTTCCTTTGTTCACCAGAATCTCTTGTACTTCAGCATTGCACTCGATCTTGCCGCCTTGGCTTTCGATCAGTCCGGCCATGCCTTTGACGATGCTACCGGTGCCGCCCATCGCGGACCACACTCCGAAACGCTGTTCTAAAAACGAGATTAGCGTGTAAACACTGGTGACCGAGAAGGGGTTGCCACCGATTAATAGTGGGTGAAAGCTCATCGTCATACGAAGCTGTGGGTCACGTATGTAGCGCGAAACTAGTTTGAATACGCTCCGGTCAGCCCGCAGTCGGATTAGCTGCGGCATAAACTTGAACAGCGCTAGCAATGAGTCAAAAGGTTTGTCGACCAGCCCCTCAAACCCGACCTTGTAGCGATCCTCACTGGCCTTCAGGTAGCGCTCGTAGCCTGCGACATCGTCAGCGTTGTAGCTTTTTATTTGTTCAATGTTCCGATCCTTGTCGCCGGAGTAATCGAAGACACGTCCATCGTCAAAGCGAATTCGGAAAAACGGATCCATGGGTCGCAAGTCAATATCATCAGCGAAGGTTTTGCCGCAAAGTTTCCAAAGTTCCTCTAAAAGGAAGGGTGCCGTGACAATCGTGGGGCCCGCGTCGAAGGTGAAGCCGTCTTGTTGATAGACATAGGCCCGGCCGCCCGGTGCATCGAGCTTTTCCAGCATATGAACCCGATAGCCCTTGGTGCCCAAGCGAATGGCTGCGGCTAGGCCACCAAAGCCCGTGCCGATTACCAAAGCCGTGGGACGAGTATCCTGCCTTTCGAGTGCCCGGAATGCCGATTCCGCAATATTCATAATTAATAGACATTTAAACTGTCATATAGAATTGACAGTGTAGCAGTGCTAAGAGGGGGTGGACAGCCTTCTTTTGCAGTGCCTGTGGGCTTACACGCAGGGCGTTTAAGCCGCCATGTCTCGAAATATCTTGGCGATGGCCTCAGGGTCCTCTTCATGGGCAAGATGCCCAAGGGCCGGTAGCCGAAAGCACCGGCCATGTTGCAGATTCGTCGCGACAGATAAGCTCCGCTCAGGAGGAATGGTTTTATCGCCCTCGGCGCCGATTAACCAGATGGGCATTTGCAGTTGTGGAAGCCGCGCGAGAAGCGGCGGCAAGTCCCAGCCCGCCATCATGCGCAACGTGCCGGAGATGTGGTCCGGGTTGCCCATGAGCGTCTCATAGCAACGCGACATGAGTGGATCGACTGATGAGCCCGTATCCGAGAGCATCGCGGGTGTTGCACGCCATCGTAAAACGGGGGACGCCAGTAATTTCGGTAGCCAGTGATTGTGGGCCAATAAGCGAGCGGCTTTTGAGAAGATTGGGGCTGCAATTGAGCCGAAGGGGTTAAACGCAGCGTTAATGCCGAGGATTCCCTTGGGTGGAGCAGTCACCTGCAATGCAAATTGGGTGGCCAATGCCGCACCAGCTGAATGGCCAATGACCCAACGCGGTGAGGCATCAAGCTTCGTCATCAGCGATATCAAGTAGTCCGCAAACTCGGCTAATCCAACCTGCTCCGGGGCCAGCAGTGCGGAGAAACCTTGCCCGGGCAAATCTGGAACAATAAATCGATATTTGTGCCGTAAGGCTCTCACAACGCCGTCAAAAGAGTGCCCAGACGCCCCTGCGCCGTGGAGCAACAAGACATCCTCGCCGGTGCCAGAAATCCGAACGTAAAACGGGCCACCCGGCACATCAATAAATTGGCTGTCATCGGCGCCCGGCCAGAAGGTTGCAGCGGCGCGCCATGTCTCCATTGAGTTCATAGGCTGCTGGCGCGGATAGCCTTATTCAATGTTTGTGCGTTAGCTTGCGGTAGCGCGATATATTTACCGATCAGGGTCTCGGCGAGTTCACGCGCCCTAGGCTGGGGTCGTTGCGCTGTATCGATAATCAAACCACTGCTGGAGCTAAGCGCAAGTCTGCGCGCGGCCTCTAATGCATCTCGAGTACCCGCTTCGCGATTGCGTGTGCCGTCCCGGGCGACGTTAGCAGCACCGTCAGTCAAGATGACATAGTGTGTGGCTGTGCCCTGCTTTGCGGCGCGCTCAGCAATGTCTCGGGTTAGCTCTAGTGCAGCCGCCATGGGTGTTGCGCCACCGCCTGGCAGAGCGGCTAGGGCCCTCTTCGCGCGCACCAATGATCGGGTGGGTGGGAGCAATAGTTGGGCCGTCTCGTCGCGAAAGGCGATTAGTGCGACCTGGTCTCGCCGCACATAACAATCTGCGAGCAATAATTCGACAGCTCCCTTGGCCTCCGCCAATCTTTGCATTGCGGCTGAGCCGGACGCGTCGACCACGAACAGCGTCAGGGTATCCCTGTGTTGCTGAAAACGTGTGAGATGAATGTCGTCACGACGGATCTCGAGGCTGCGGGACTGCGAGCGGTCAGCGGTCTCTCGCTTACGCAGCCGTTGCCAGGGTGCCGCGGCGCGCAACGTCGCAAGAATATTAATTCTGCCGCCGCGACGATGGTCTCCACGCATGACGCCCGTTGGCCGCCCTCGGTTCTGATGCCGATGCTGCTCGCCGGAACTGCCGGTGCTACTCTGGCGCGTTTTCACTGCACGGGTTTGCAACTGCTCCAAAAGGCCCTCTGGTAGCTGCGCCATGGCCGCCTCCAGAATCCGTTCCTCGTCCAAAGGTTGTTGTTCTGTAGCAGGCGTTGGCTCTCTATCTTCGCTCTCTGGTTCCTCGGGCTCCGGTTCGGGGGTTGGTGGCTCGGCAGCCTCGGGTAGCTGTTGTGCGCGCGGTAGCAGGCATAAACGCAATGCGCGGCCGATGTCGTGCTCAGCAACATTTGTCTCGCCCGCAAGTGCTGCACAGCCCCGTGCAACTTTGACCGCCGAGAGCACGGCCCGGGGAGAGTTAACGCCCAGTGACAGAGCAAGAGATGCCAATGCAGCTAATTGCTCGTCGGTTAGCTGAACATCGCTCAGTAAAGCGCGGGCCCGCTCGACGTGGTGCGGCATGAAATACTCGTCTTCGACATCATGGATACCGACCTCGGTCATATATAGGGTGATCCCCAATCGGTCTGCCAGAGCGCTGTGCAGCCACTCACTCTCGGTCCCCTCGTCTTGTGCAATAACTGCCAGTCGAGCAGGTATCTGTGCTTCGATGGCGTCTCTAGCCACTAAAATCTGCCCGTTATCTAAGGCCGAGCAAAGATGATGAACGGTGTTACGAGGGAGTCTCTCGGCCATGGCAGCGATAATAAGTTGATCGTCACATTCACCGAGTAATCCTGTCTGGGCAATGGGTTTGCCGCGCTGCAATGTGGCGCCCAGATCGATGCCACCAAGAAGGCGGCCCTCCGAAATATTGGCCGGGATTTTGCGCAGCTGAGGTTGGCCCGACAGCTTATTGAGGCGCTTCAGAAAGTGGTCTCGGACGGGGCCGGGCGGAGCTCGGAGGTGGATCCCGCCAAGCGGATGGCCGATCAGTGCGAGGAGTGCGGCAGACCACTCGGCATCTGCCCAGAACGAGTTATCTTCAGTCGCAACCATTCTCGATAGCACCATCGAAGAGCTCATTGATGACGCGCTCGACGCGAATGTCAGCACTAGAATCGTCAAGCGGGTCACGGCGTAGCCGGTGTCGGAGCACTGACGAGGCAATCGCACGAAGATGCGCGAGAGTTGCCGAATTGGCGCCTTCGAGGGCAGCAAGGGCCCGCGCACTGCGCACTAGGGTCAGTTCTCCACGCAGTCCGTCTGTACCGAGGGCGAGGCATAAACTGGCCGCAGTCTCAAGTATCTCGGCAGGTGTATCGATGGCGTCGAGCGCGGACCGCGCGACTTCAATTTTTTTGCGCAGCGTGCGCTCTTTACGCGACCATTTCTTGCGGAAGGCTGCGCGATCCTGATCAAACGCCTCCCGCAGGCGGATGATGTCCACGCGCGTTGCCACGTCAGTGGGCGTACGCACATCAACTGAGAGGCCGAATCGATCCTGAAGTTGGGGCCTCAGTTCGCCTTCCTCAGGGTTGCCACTGCCGACCAGAACAAAGCGGGCAGGGTGTCTGACGCTAAGTCCCTCGCGTTCCACCACGTTCACACCTGATGCAGCGACGTCTAGCAGCGCATCGACAATATGGTCCTCGAGTAGATTGACTTCATCAACGTACAAGAAGCCTCGATTCGCCTGCGCCAGCAGACCAGGTTGAAACGCTTTTTCGCCGTTGACTAGCGCGCGTTCGATATCAAGTGCGCCGACGACGCGATCCTCGGTGGACCCCAGAGGTAGATCGACAACAGGGATGGTGACGGTTGCGGAGTCGAGCGTGTCTTTGGCTTTGGCGCATTGATCGCAAAGCTCAGATCGGGGGGCATGTGGATCGCATTTGTAGACGCAGTCGCGAACTACATCAATTTTTGGTAGCAGGGCGGCGAGTGCGCGAATGGTTGTGGATTTTCCGGTGCCGCGCTCACCCATCACCAGTACGCCACCTATGCCAGGGTCCACTGCAGCAATGGTCAACGCCCTGCGCATGTCGTCTTGTCCGACGATGGCGGTAAACGGATAAGCGATGGTCATTGAGGCCCCCTGTCTGACCCTTGCCACTTGAACCGTGGAGCCCCAGTTTTTTACGAAACAGGGCTACCCGTCCGGGCGTCAGACAACTTATACTAATTAAGTGTCAAATGTAATTGATGGTTATACCATGGCTAAGCTGCTGATGCCTGCTTTGGACGCGGAACAATTTTCGTTTCCGCTCAATGGTGGAATCACCCTTCGAGGCTATCGGGGAGAGGTCAGCGAGGGAACGCCATTGTTGCTGCTGCATAGTGTAAATGCCGCACCCAGCGCGATGGAGATGCGTCCCCTATTCGAATACTACCGTGACAAGCGGCCTGTTTTGGCGCCTGACTTACCTGGTTTTGGAATTTCTGATAGGCCCAATGTCCCCTATTGTAGAGACATGTACGCGCGTTGGTTGGCTGAGTGGATAGGCAGTCTGGACGCGCCCGCCGACATAGTGGTGTTGTCGCTGACAGGCGAGTTTGTCGCGCGAGCGATCCTTGAGCAAGGCCTCGAGGTCAAAAGTCTCAGTCTCATTTCGCCGACGGGTATGGGTCTGCGTACGCCTCCCGCTGCACCTAATGGGTCTCGAATTGATCGCCTCCTGACCTCTAGTTGGGTAGGTCGTCCACTGTTTAATATGCTTACCAGCAGAATTAGTATCCGCTGGTTCCTAGGGAAGGGATTTGTGGGGGCGACCCCTGAGCATCTGCTGCGATATGCCAAAGAGACAACTCGCCATCCTGATGCGCATCATGCGCCGCTCAAATTTTTAACCTTCAGTCTTTTCACCGAGCAGGCCGTATCCCGGTTATATAGCCGGCTAAAGTTGCCGTGCCTAGTGCTATACGATCGCGATCCCAACATCAGCTTTGAGCGTCTGACCGAGCTGACCGAGGTGCACAGCAACTGGGCCGCGAAACAGTTATCTCCCAGTCTTGGCCTCCCGCATTGGGAGTTGACATCAGAGACGATCGCGGCGCTGGAGGACTTCTGGACCCCGCCGGATCAGGGTGCGATGCGCTCAGGTCAAATCCGAGAGCACGGCGCACGCCGCGAGTCGGCCTGATAAGGTTGCCATAGGCACCCCGGGGCCAGGATGAACACTCCCGCCGGACAAGTAGAGCCCCTTTAAACGGCTTTTCGCGCCGGGTCTCGTAAAACTGGACCAAAGTCCATGTGAGGCACCGCCATAGAGTGAGCCCCCAGTGCCGGGGAAACGCCCGTGCCAGTCATTGGGGGTGGTGCTGACGCAATCATCGTCCTTAAACTGGACGCTAAGCCCGCAGCGGTCTAGCACGGCCAATGCGTTGTCCCGCGTTCTCAGCACGTCACTGCCGGACCAGGTTTGGCGATCGCCATCTGCGGGTGCATTTACCAACATGAGTAACCGTTCTGATCCGTTGAACGAGCCGTTTGGGCCACGATCCTGAGCGCAGAGGTACACGGTGGGTTTTTCGGGAACGTGCCTTTCGCGAAATATGGCGCTGAATTCGCTGGGATAATCTGACTCGAAAAACACGTTGTGATGATCCAGTTGGAAGCCCGCGGTACTGCCTTTGATGCACCAGGTCAGGGCAGATAAAGCTCGGTCCTGATGGGCTCGGGGTTTCACCGCGCGCATCGCTTCCGCACCAAGTTGCCCTCTGGCAAGTGCCTCTGTGTCCCCATTGAAAACTACGACGTCGGAGGGAAGCGAGGTGCCGTCTTCGAGGCGAACGCCGCAGGCTTTGTTGCGTTTTACGAGGATCTCGCTGACATGCGTATTGAGATGCAGGTCCACGCCGAGTTCGCGC
This sequence comes from Halieaceae bacterium, assembly GCA_902631395.1. GTDB lineage: Bacteria > Pseudomonadota > Gammaproteobacteria > Pseudomonadales > Halieaceae > Luminiphilus. The sequence continues at coordinate 36,532 of CACOYM010000012.1, forward strand.
GCGAACTCTGACATGACATTGGCTAATCGATGCATGCCACCGTCGACCAGCCAAACACCCTCAAGCTCGACGTGGGCAATCAACATCAGTGTGGCAGGTGTGGCTAGCGGCGATGATCCGACGTAAGTGGCGTAGCGTGCGAAGAGCTGTCTGAGACGCTCATCTGAAAAAAAGCGTCCCAGTGCGCGCCAGAGATTTGGAGCGGGTCGCGCTGCCATCAAAGAGCTTGGGTGATGACGCCTCAAGACGCGGCCTACTAAGGTTACTGGATCTGGTTTCGATGCCTTCATGAAGGTATCGGACAGAGTCTCGTGAATGCGCGCACTGTGCTCATAGAAGCGCTCAAATCCCTGTGCGTCATCACGACCCGCAAACATCTCTATGGACTTGCGAGATCGCTCTGCGTCGGGGTATAGGTCCAGCTGTCCGCCGTCCGTCCAAGCGTGGCGCGCAATGATTGGGCTCTCTAGAAGTGTGATTCGCTCGCTGAGACAAGCGCCCGCGTCGGCAAAGAGTCCTTCAAAGATCGAGCGCATCGTCAGAACTGTAGGGCCGCCGTCTACCGCTTTATCGTCGACCTCGCGGGCGTGCATCTTGCCCCCCGGTGCAGGACCGCGCTCAAGGAGCGTGACGCGGAATCCGGTCCGCGCGAGATCGATGCTGGTAGCCAACCCTCCGGCTCCAGCCCCGACTACAATGGCGTGACGATCCGTCATGCGAGGCCTAATTTGCGTCGGGCGGGCCGTGTGATGACCCGTTGGTGGTAGATGATCAGCGTGAGACCTACGACTAGAGGAACGGCCCAAAGCCCCGGTTGCAGCGCCAGCTCAGGAAGCAGTCGCACCGCGCCGAAAGCAAAGAAGGCGGTGTAAACCGAGATACCCGCGCCGACAAGGCATTTTATGTGTTCCTTTATGCGATCGGTTGGCAGTGGCTCCGGTTTGTAGATGAACCACAGATTGGTCGCGACGGTGGCAAAGCCCACCATCGATATGCCCATCATCATGGGCTCTAGAGCGAGAACACCCCTGGCGAGGCAGTTGGTGGAGACCGCGGTTAGTAACGCTTGTGAAAGCAAGTTATGCCACGCACGGTTGAGCCGATGGTTACGACCATTACGCAAGCTTAACCAGCCTTGCCAGGCCAGGTTGATCGTTAGTGTAGCGAGGTACAGCATCATCCAGCCGAAGATGTTGGTGATCGCCTGCGGGTCCGAGAAGATGTCATGCTGTGCTAAATGCGGATGCGTGCCAGTGGGGTCAGACAGCGTGGTCAGGCTGATCGCGACCGCGGTAAAGCCGGTTGCGATCATCGACTGCACAAAAATCGTCCCAGCGCGCCGGTGGAGTGCGCTACCTTTTTTACCCGCAATGGGAATCCACACTACGACGAGCCCTACCGTGCCCGTGACGATGTGGAGTCCGACCAACCACTCAAAAAGGGTGTGGGTCGACAGTATCACATCCCCCCCCCCATACTTCTCTCGTTCTGTTGGGGAGCTCATATGACAGTCGCCGAACTCTATATTCCTCCCAAACCACTCTCGCTGTGGTCTGTTGTTGCATTGGCTCGGGTGCTCTGGAAGGGCGACGGTAACTTGCTCGAGTTGTTGCCCGCCGCTGCCTATCGCTTTGATATTGGCAACCTGGGCTACTCGCGGCGGTCGACCGTGCTGTTTAACGACCCTGATGCGGTTCGCGAGATCATGCGCGACGCTGACGGCGTCTTCCCGAAAAGTGACCTGATGGTTAGCGCTTTGGAGCATTTGATTGGTGACAGCATCTTTGTCACCGACGGCGAGCGCTGGAAGCGTCAGCGCGCCATGATCGATCCTGCGTTTTCGCACATGCGGATCAGCCACGCTTTTGGTGCGATGAAAGCCGCAGTCGATGATCATATTTCGACTTTGCAGGAGAGGGCGGCTTCGGGCGAGACGTTTTCCCTTGATTTGGCGATGAGTCACTTGACCGCCGATATTATTTGCCGCACGGTTTTCTCGACACCACTGCAGACCGGTGTGGCCGTCGACATTTTCGAGGACTTCAACCTGTTCGAGCGCTCTGCAGTGCAGGTAGACGTGCTGCGCCTGATCTTCAAACCTGCTTGGAGTGATGTTCCGCAGCCCCCGGAAGTGCTGGCTGCTTGCGAGCGCATTCGCCGTCATCTTGGCACGTTGGTGGACTCGCATCTTGAGCACCCGGCGTCTTTTGATGACATTGCGACTACTGTGATTGCCGCTACAGATCAGCAGACCGGCGAGCGGTTCACGCGTGAGGAGCTGATTGATCAGCTCGGTGTTTTTTTTCTGGCTGGCCACGAGACCACGGCGAGCGCGCTGACTTGGGCATTTTACATGCTCGCTGACCGGCCGCATTGGCTTGACCGATTGCGCGCGGAGGTTTCTTCGGTGGTTGGCGATGCCCCGCTGACTTTTGAACACACGCGTCAACTGCCACTCATCAAGGCTTTTTTCAAAGAGACCCTGAGGCTTTACCCTCCGATTACCTTCATGCCTCGTGTCGCACTGCGCGAAGCTACGGTGGCGGGGCGACGCTTGCGCAAAGGCGCCTTGGTGATGATCGCGCCCTGGACATTGCAGCGTCACAGCAAATGGTGGCCGGACCCACATGCTTTCAAACCTGAGCGCTTTCTGCCCGAGCAGGAAAAGACCGTGGCGCAGGGTGCCTATATTCCCTTTGGGCAAGGGCCACATACCTGTGTGGGAGCCGGTTTCGCGCAGACCGAGAGTGTGCTGATTCTGGCTGAATTGGCGCGGCGCTTCGATTGGATATTGACCCCGGGTCAAACTGTGCGACCCGCAGCGCGCATGACGACCCGTCCAGTGGAGCAGGTCACGCTTCACGTTCGCCCCCAAGGGTCTCAAGGTTAGGCGCGTCCAACCGTTTCGCCTCGTACCAATGCCAAGCGATGTCGCACTGGCTGGCGTCGCCAATCGGCATGCGCTTGCGAATCGATTTCCAAATAAATTCCCAACAGAGTGGTGTCATCAGAAGAAAGGGGAGTGGGTCTCGCCAGGACCACACCACATCGCGTGACGCCAACAGATCTCTCCAGCAGCTCAGAAGCTTCCGTATGCGCAAGCGCAGTAAGTGCTTGTAAGCCTCCGTCAGAGTCGAGTAGCTCCACTGTGCCCGCTTGCCCGCAGGCGCAATCGAGGCAACCGCCGATGCGTTGCCCATGACTGCGGCGCCCAGCCAAGCCTCGTCAATAAAATGGATGCCGCTGCTGGCCCGTGGGTTACACTCGATCCCCCATGGAATGCCGCCACGGTCCAAAATAAAATCGAAGCTTATGAATCCTGTGGTGCCAGTGTCTGCCAAAAACTGCTCAATCCATTGTTTCACCGAGAACGGTGTCGGTGCACTTTTGAATCCCACCGCAACAGTGCCGCTGTGCGTGCTACCGCGGTAGCTTGCAGTGGCTATTGCCCGCCCGTCCACTACCCAACTGATGGTGTAAAGATGTGTACCATCGACCTTGCGCTGCACCAGCAGATTGTTGGAGGGCGGAGGCAATGTGCTGCCGGGGGGAACGAATGAAACGTCGGTGCCTGAGCAACCCCGTCGGGGCTTCAAGACGCATTCGGTTTGGCGAACCAAGCCGCGAGCTTCCGGGTCGGCAGTGGTAAATACAGACGGCGCCGTCACACCCCGTTCAATGGCGTGATTCACGAAGGCGAGTTTGTCATGCCATTGCGTGACCCACGAGGCCGAGGGCCCCACGTAGCGAACGTTTTTTGGTAGCTTCGGCGCGAGGTTGGCCACGTGGCAGATTTCTTCTGATACGGGTATGAGGTCAGTCACTTGCTCCCGATCGATGATGTCGAGAATATCGCTTTCCCATGCGCGAATATCGGTATTTGGCGCTGTTACCTGAAAGTTTTTGGAGACCGAAAGGCTGACTGAGCATAGCTGGCGCTTTAGTGGATCGGCCACTAGAACACGGACACCATGGCGATGAAGGCTGCGCGCCAGCGTTAGCGCCTTTGGAAATCGCCCAACTGTGAGAAGTGCCGTTCTGTTCACGATTTTGCGCCAATACTGCCCCTTTGTAAAAATACTTTTACTTTATTTGCGTCTAACAATCTATACATATTGTTGCCGCTGACGGATCCCGCTGGTCATTGCTGAGGAAATGTTTTTAATGAAATGGACGGCGCGAGACGGTTACGTCCAGATTTCGGGGCCAGGGGTAGATGCTTTCTTGATGGCAGAAAGCAGCGCCAGTTGAGTCACAAGTAGGGCAAACTTTGGTCGCTGTTAAGGCCTTCCGGCAACGAGCGCGGAATTACGTGGGAGACAGTGGGCGTGTTTGTTTTGCTTCTGTAGTGGCAGTGCAGCGAGCCGAGACGCTGTTTAACAGAGGCGAGTTGCGCTATCGTGAGTATCCACTGACATGCACGAATTGTGCGGTCTCCCAGTCGGCTATGATCGTAAAGTAAGTTATGAACGCTAAGTTGGCGATAAATCAGGCGACGCACCTCGCTTGCGGTGGAGGTTGCGCCCAGCAAACGCGCATTGTGATTCGATAAAGAAGCCCCGCGCACTGCGTTCTTGCGTGACACCTGTGCAGCATGCTGGCACTCTGCACGCCGTTATCACAGAAGTACTCGAGATAGAGAGGAATGCCATTTATGGCTCAATGGGAATGCATAGTCTGCGGACTGATTTACGACGAGAAAGAGGGCTGGCCCGAGGACGGCATTGCGCCTGGTACCAAGTGGGGAGACGTACCTGACGACTGGACCTGCCCGGACTGTGGTGTGGGTAAAGAAGACTTTGAATTGATTCCGGGATCTGATGCAGAGGACGCCCCTGCAGATGATGCAGACGCCGAAGGCGCTGCCGATGCCAGCGCGCGATCCGTCGTGGTGATCGGGTCCGGACTGGCCGGTTATGGCCTGGTCCGCGAGTTGCGACGCAAGGACGAATCCGTTGCAATCACGGTTCTGACGTCTGATGGGGGCGAGGGCTATTCAAAGCCGATGATCTCGACGGGCTACACCAAAGACCTCAACGCTGACAAGCTGGCGGCACAGAGCGCCAAGGAGTTGGCAGAACAGCTTAATGTGACCGTCCGCACTCGTACCCGGGTCGCCAGTATTGATACCCAGACACAAACTGTGCATCTAGATGGTGGTGAGGTGTTGCCCTACAGCGAGTTGGTGCTGGCATTAGGGGCCGAGTTAATTCGACCACCCATTGGCGGTGATGCCGCTAATGATGTGCTTGGGGTTAACGATCTGGATGATTACCGGCGCTTCCAGGATCTGTTAGCTGCCAAAGGCGCTAAAAGGGTTGCCATAATCGGCGCAGGGTTGATCGGCTGCGAGTTCACCAACGATCTATTGAACGGCGGTTTTACGGTCGAGGCTGTCGACCCCATGGGTTGGTGTTTACCGACGCTCTTGCCGGAGCAATTGGGTCGGGCCTTACAGGCGGCCCTTGAAGAAAAGGGCGCGACCTTCCATTTTGGTCCGCTAGCCACCGAAGTGAACCGAGCTGGTGAAGGTTACGCGGTCACTCTGAATAATGGTGAAACCATCGAGGCCGATGCGGTGTTGTGTGCTGTCGGTGTAAGACCGCGCACGGGCTTAGCGAGCGATGCGGGCATTGAGGTGAATCGTGGGATCGTTACAGACCGGCAACTGCGCACCAATGCACCCAACGTCTTCGCCATGGGCGATTGCGCCGAAGTGGCCGGCCACGTGCTGGTGTATGTGGCGCCACTCATGGCGGCGGCACGTGCATTGGCTGCAACGCTCGCTGGTGAGGCGACTGATGTCAGCTATCCAGCGATGCCGGTGGCGATCAAAACACCGGCCTGCCCGGTGGTGGTATCGCCACCCGCTAGAAACGCCGAGGGTGAGTGGCACTTTGAGGGCGATGCGCCCGATATCAAAGCGCTATTCCGATCTGGTGCGGGCGATCTGTTAGGCTTTGCGCTGACCGGCCAAGCGGTCAAAGAGCGCATGGCATTGACCAAAGACTTACCCGCGATTCTCGGCTGAAGTGGCTGAGGCGTTAACTGCTCAAAAGCGCTTCCAGTTTTTCCTGATCAGCAATAAAGCGCCGAATCCCATCGCTTAATTTTTCCGACACCATCGGGTCCTGATTATTTGCCAATAGAAAATCGCTGTGACTGATTGTTGCTGGCCGGGGGGATCTGTCCCCGCTGTCAGACAAGCGTCGCGGCAGGACGCTCTCGTCGGCTTCCAGATGCTTCAACAGATCAGGGCTAATGGTCAGTCGATCACAGCCAGCGAGCGCCTCAATCTGGCCAGTGTTGCGGAAGCTCGCTCCCATGACGACGGTGTTGTAACTGTGGGCTTTGAAATGGTTGTAGATCCGAGTAACTGATTGGACGCCGGGGTCGTCGGTTGGATCTTGAATCACGGGATTCGTGTTGGCGATGTACCAATCGGTAATGCGGCCGACAAAGGGCGAAATCAGAAACACCCCTGCGTCGGCGCAAGCACAGGCCTGTTCAAAACTGAAGATCAGCGTGGCGTTACAGTGGATGCCGTGCTGCTCGAGCTTCTGCGCCGCCCGAATCCCCTCCCAGGTCGCCGCAACCTTTATGAGTACGCGATCGCTGCCGATGCCTGCGTCCTCATAAAGCCCGATGAGTTTCTCGGCTTTGGAGATTGTTGCCTCAGTATCGAAAGAGAGACGTGCGTCGACCTCTGTGCTGATGACGCCCGGGATGACTTGATTGATCTTGGCCCCGACGCACACCGAAAAGCGGTCAATCTTCTCAGCCACAGCATCTTGAGATGCCGTCAGCGCAGCGACTTCATCAGCGAACTCCGGCAACGCCGCGGCCTTGAGCAACAGCGAAGGATTTGTGGTGGCGTCCGTGGGTTTAAGCCGTGTAATGGCCTCGAGATCACCCGTATCTGCCACGACTGTGGTCATGGCGCGCAGCTGTTCTAGCTTGTTCATGAATTACCGCTCGCTTGGGACCCGGAAAAGCAGCGCCCACAAAAATCTCGCTTTCTAGCGTGAGCTTAGCAGAGTGATCCCGTTTATGGGCGGTTAGCCCTTATACTGAAGGGTCTTACATCGACGGAAAACTTGATATGCACGCCATGAAGCTCAACGCCCCGGGCGGCCTCGACCAGCTCCGCCCCGCCGAGATTGAACCCCGCGCGCCGGACTTTGGTGAAATACAGGTCGATATCAAGGCCACCTCACTCAACTTTCATGATTACGCAGTCGTGACGGGGCTGATCCCGGCGGGCGATGGTCGAGTACCTATGTCTGACGGTGCCGGTGTGGTGACCGCAGTTGGGGAGGGTGTAACGACTTTTGCCAAGGGGGATCGGGTATTGAGTTATTTCTTTCCCAACTGGGCGGGGGGCAGGCCAACGTTGCCCGATCTACTGGGCGTGCCCGGAGATCACGTTGATGGCTTTGCCGCTCAGACCGTGACCATGCCAGCCACAGCCTTCAGCCGCATGCCTGCCAACCTCGATTTCGAGGCGGCGTCGACCCTGAGCTGTGCGGGGTTGACCGCCTGGCGTGCTCTGGTAGTTGAGACGGATCTCAAGCCTGGGGACTGGGTACTAGTGCAGGGCAGCGGCGGCGTGTCCGTGGCGGCGCTGCAAATTGCGCGCATGATGGGCTGCCGCGTGATCGCCACCTCGTCCTCCGATGCCAAGCTTGGGCGGCTGGGGGCGCTGGGCGCCGAGGGACTAATTAATTATAAGACGCACGCTAACTGGGGTGAAAAAGCATTTGAGCTGACGGGCGGCACTGGTGTGAATCTCGTGGTCGAGGTGGGTGGCCCGGGGAATCTCCCTCAATCGATCAGCGCGCTAGCAGTGGATGGGTGCATTAGTCTGATCGGAGTACTCACCGGTTGGTCAGGAGAGGTGCCCACCGCGGCATTGATGACCAAGAATGGCAGACTCAGTGGCATTACCGTAGGCAGTCATGCGGATCAGGCCAATATGATTGCCGCGGTAGAGGCGCACGGCATGCAGCCGGTCATCGATAAAACCTATCCACTCGCTGAATTGACTGATGCCTTCCGGTATCAGGAGTCACAACAGCACTTTGGTAAGATCTGTGTCAGTCTCTGAAGCTGCCCGCGTTTGTGGTCGACATCGTTCTGCCATAGTGTGGCGATTGAAGCTGAAACCTAATCAAATAAGGGGAGAAAGATGACACGTTTTTTGATTGCAGCGGCGATCGCTGTTCTGGGTATCAGCGCCCAGGCCGGCGAGCCCAATGGAGCGCACGACGGCATTGAATGGCAGGTCTGGGCTTACTCTTCGGCGGCACCGGCGCCGCTAGGCACCAATGCTACAGTGCTGGGGTTGGATGGCTCGTTACTCCGCGAGGGTACAAACGGATGGACCTGCATGGTGGGTAACCCGCGCCCTGCACCTGAGGGCGGTTGGCCCACGGCTCACGACGCCATGCCTGTGTGCACTGACGATGTGGGCATGAAATGGATGAGCGATTTCATGGCGGGTAAGGCACCCGAGATTGAGCGCGATACCTTTATGTGGATGCTTCACGGTGACGTGGGTGAGGACAACACTACCGCTGGCGTGCTCAATCAAGCGGATGCCAAGGACCCCTTGCAGTGGATCGAGTCGGGCCCACATTTGATGCTCCTGCCCCGCGAACCTGCGTCTCTGGATGGCATGAGCGATGACTTCAACACTGGCGCGCCTTATGTGATGTTTCCGGGTACGCCGGGCGCTCATGTCATGATCCCGACCAACGGCTACTACAAGTATCAGGATCCACGATAAACCCTGGCAGGGGCTGCTTGCGTATGGGGCCTCGCCACCAAAGGAGAACACCGATGACAGTGATTAAGACGACAGCGCTTGCGCTAACGGCTTTGCTGATATCCGCGACCTCGGCAGCAGGCCACCACGAAGAATGGGAAGGCCCGATGCTGGCTGCCAAGCCTGGACAGATTGTGATTGTTTACTACTGGCCCTGCGCTGACGCAGATAGCGGAATGTCCGTGCTTAAGGAAATGATTGCCTATGAGCGTGGTGCCTCGCCCCATCCTTACTCGGCGGCGCCGGCGATCCATTCAGACGGTGCGTTGGTATCTGTTGACGTGCATTCATCTGCCGAGTCGATGGACAAAGCCGTTGCCTGGCAGCAGTCCGACGCAACGTGGCAGGCGCAATTCGCTGAAATGGAAGCTGCGTGCGGTTCAGCGGACGATCTTTCCACCAATGTGCTGACCATGAAATAGAGCATCATCGAACCGATCGCGAGCGCGAACTTGGCCGGGTCTTTTACGCTCGCTCATGCGGGGCGCACTCAGGCGAAATTAAATGTGTTGCGACAGGGCAGGGTTAGCTGTGATAACGATAAGTCGAGACACGCTGCGGTCAGCAGCAAAAATTCGCACCAATAGCGAGAGCGGTCAATCCTACATCCGATCCGTTCGCTCATCGCGTTCGTTGCGCACTTGTTTGCGATGCTCCCAGATGGCGTAGGTCATGACGACAACCCCTAATGCAACCAGCAGCAACACTTGAGTCATACTAAAACCGTAAAGCCCGCATTCCGTAAGCCGTTCGATGAGGGAATAACTGCTCACAGGACATTCCATAAATTGATTACCGCAGCGACGCCCTCATAGTGTAAGCGATTAATAGCGGACCTTTATTTTGAGGGACCTGAGCTGCTCGCAGCAAGCAGTCAAGTGCCGCATGATCAATCCCTCTGCTTGCTCCGCCTTAAAAAGAGGCCCAGCAGCGCGGTGCAACCCCGGAAGCGCATTTTGAGAACGCTGCTCGCTGAGTTTGAGGCGACACGCGGCGTTCCGCGACAAGGTTATTTCCCTACAGGGCCGTCGATTTCCTGATAGTAGGCCATCAGAATATCAGCGACCTCAGGTCGTGAGAATTCGGGGGGAGGCGCAACACCCTTGCCTAACATCTCACGTACCTTGGTGCCGGAAAGCAGCACGAAGTCCTCAGGACTGTGGTCGGGCGCATCACGCATCATTACCACGCGACCGAGTTTTTTACTAAAAGCAGTGTGGTCGGCAGGATAGATCTTTATCTTCAGCGCGCCGCCGGGCACCTCCTCGTCAAAGATTGTTTGTGCATCAAAACCACCGTAGTAGCTACCCACGCCGGCGTGGTCGCGGCCTACGATCAAGTGGGTGCAGCCTGCGTTTTGGCGGAACACGGCATGGAGTACCGCTTCGCGGGGCCCCGCGTAGAGCATATCGAAACCATAGCCCGTGACCATCACTGAATTAGGCGGAAAGTACAGTTCGACCATTTTGCGGATTGACGCGTCACGCACATCGGCGGGAATATCACCGGGTTTCAGTTTGCCCAGCAGCATGTGAACCAACACGCCATCGGCAGCGAGATCCTCCATGGCCATGCGGCACAGCTCTTCGTGGGCACGGTGCATGGGGTTCCGGGTTTGGAAGGCCACCACGCGCTCCCAGCCACGTTCGGCGATCTCGCTTCTAATCGCCATAGCCGTGCGAAAGGTATTAGGGAAGTCTTCTGCAAAATAGGAATAGTTTAGGACTTCAATCGGACCTGAGATCACAGTGCGGCCCTGTGCAGTAAAAGCTGCAACACCCGGGTGCTCGGGGTCATCGGTGCGGAAAACTTTTTTAAGAATGGTCAGGATATCGTCATCTGATAGAGTCTCAACAGCCGTGACCGTCATCACCGCCAGTAGCGGGTGGCCTTCACGATTGGGGTCAGTCAGCCCCAAGCGCTGGCCCGCCTGTACCGGGCAGCTCTCTGCCAGATTGACTACCGGTACGGGCCAGAATAGGCCGTCGCTGGTGCACATGTTCTGCGCGACTGAGAGCGCATCGCTACGATTCATGTAGCCAGTTAACGGTGTGAAGTAACCCGCACCCATCATCACAGCATTCGCCGCGGCAGCTGAGCTCACCATCAGTGAGGGCAGCGTGAGCGCCTCGGCTTCGAGTTCGCTGAGTCGCACGTCATCAACAATCAGGGGGCGCAGTTCACCTGCGCCGTGGGGTGCAATCAATGCCATGGTATCTCTCGTTTAAGGGACTCTATCAAGCTGCTGCCGGAATGAGCCCTTGCTTCTCTAGCAGATCTAGCAGGTGCTCTACTTCTTCCTCCAACGACTGTTGGTCGGTATGCAAATGTACTTCTGGTGCCATGGGGGCCTCGTAGGGATCATCAATTCCGGTAAAATTCTTGATCTTTCCTGACCGGGCTTTCTTATACAGACCCTTAGGGTCGCGGGCCTCTGCCGCTTCGAGGCTGCAGTCCACGAATATCTCGACGAACGGCATATTGTCGGCCTCGTGCAACTCGCGCACGATCTGGCGATCGATCAGATAAGGGCTAATAAAGCTGCTCAGCACGATTACACCGCTATCCACGAATAACTTGGAAACTTCGCCCACCCGGCGAATATTCTCGGCGCGGTCCTCAGCGCTGAAGCCTAGGTTCTTGTTGATGCCCAGCCTAATGTTGTCACCGTCAAGTCGGTAAACGAGTACGCCGCGCTGGTAGAGCGCCTGCTCGAGTGCCACCGCGATGGTGCTTTTGCCGGAGCCCGACAGGCCGGTAAACCACAGGGTCGCGCCGTTGTGACCCAGTAACTTCGCGCGCTCCGGGCGATTGATTTCACCGCCGTGCCAGCGCACGTTGGTGGCTTTTTGCTCACTCATGGGGGACGTTCTCGCTAAGAAAGCGGCAGTCTACGCGGTGGGTGCGGTCTAGAAAAGGGTGAGGGCGCGTTGCAAAGTTGCTGTCTAAAGCGGCCAGACCAATAAAATCGTTGGGACTGCTGTGACGACCACTAAAATCTCGAGCGGCAGGCCCATGCGCCAGTAATCGCCAAAGCCATAACCGCCCGGGCCCATGATTAAGGTGTTGTTCTTGTGTCCAATGGGAGTCAAAAAGGCGCAGGAAGCGGCCACTGCGACGGCCATGAGAAAAGGATCCGGGCTCACCTGCAACCGTTCGGCCACGTCGAGAGCAATCGGGGCTGAAATCAGCGCAGTGGCGACATTGTTGAGCACATCAGACAGTGTCATCGTCACCAGCATGAGCGCTGTGAGAATCAGCGTCAGTGGCCAGCCGTCTGTGGCGCGCACAAACAAATCTGCAAGCAGCTGAGTCCCGCCGCTTCCCTCCAACGCCACGCTGATTGGGATCATTGCACCGAGTAATACCACCACCGGCCACTCGATCGATTCATACACCTGCGACAGCGGCACGATATCGAGCACGATGAACAGCACCGCCACACAGGCGAGTGCGATGGGTAGATAGATTAGCTCTAGGCTTGCCATCACAATGGCACCAGCAAAAATCAGAATCGCCTGTCGAGCCTTCTTGCGCTGGATTACGTCGAGCCCGCGGGGCGCTAACGACAGGCAACCGAGCCATTCTATGATGTCATCCAGGGTGTCTTCGGGACCCAACAATAACAGCAGATCACCGGCCTGAATCTCGACCTCCCGTAAGCGCTCGCGCAGGCGCATGCCGTTGCGGGAAATCCCCAATAGAATGACGCCACGTCGATAACGCAGCCGCAAAGCGGCCTCTGTGCGGCCGACCACGCGCGAGGTTTGCGGCACTGCGACTTCGCGCATGACGGTGGTGCCCGACAGGGCCTTGGATGGCCGGTTGGAGTCGGTGTAGCTTAGCGACACCGTGCCCGCGAATGCCTCGATACCTTCTGGGCCACCTTCAACCACAATGCGGTCCTCGGCTTGTAAGGTGGCTCCCGCCGCCATGCCGGGCAGCCGCTCGCCATTGCGAACCAAACCGAGAGTTTGCACACCCGCTTCGTCGGCCTGAGTGTCGAGTTGCCGCAGTTTTTGCCCAATCACTCTAGCTTCATTGGGCACCCGCAGCTCGACCAGGTAGCTGTCAAGGTCTTCGATCGATGAGGGTATGCTTGCCGAGGTACGTTCCACGGGGATCAACCGCCAGCCAATTAGCGCGACGTAGGCAATACCGACAGCGGCCACCACGAGACCTACCGGGGCGAATTCGAACATGGTGTAAGGGTCGCCCAGAGCTTCACCTCGGAAGGTCGCGATCACAATATTGGGGGGTGTGCCGATCAAGGTAATCATCCCGCCCAAAATCGAGGCGAAAGAGAGGGGCATCAGCGTGAGCCCGGGGTTGCGCTGGGCTTTGTCCGAGGCCTGCAAGTCGATGGGCATGAGCAGAGCGAGTGCGGCGACGTTATTCATTACCGCCGACAGCGCTGCCGATACGCCTGCCATGACGCCGATATGGCGCTGGATTCTGCTTGCGCCGTCTAATATTGCACCGGCCATCATTTCGATGGCACCGGAGAGGTAGAGCCCGCGGCTTATAATTAGTACCAGTGCAGTGATGATGACCGCTGGGTGGCCAAACCCGGCAAAGACCTCGTCGGTGGGGATGAGCCCCAGTAGGTAGGCAAGGAGCAGTGCACCAAACGCTACTAGATCGTATCGGTATCGACCCCAGATCAGGAAGACAAACAATGCGCCGATCAGCACAAATAAAATCCCCTGGCCAGTGGTCATGACAGCGGCTCGTTAGTCCGCAGCGCGGCCTTGCTGGTGCGGTAGCTCTCGCATCTCGGACCGCTGGCAAAGGGTGCTATCAAAATGACGGGCACTATCGTAGATTGACTGCTTACCCTAAGTTTAGGCAGCAAAGTATCGACGAGCTGTATTGGACTGTGGAGGTGGATGTCCATCATGGCCCTTAGAGTAACCATTTCTTGAAAAGATTCCGACGCGGTAGTGATGAGGGTGCTGGCGTCGTTGATCAGCTCGTCTAGCTCGGCGATGGATACCGCTACGTATGCCACCTATTCCGCATCTTGAAAAGCGAGCTGGCACCAGCTGATTCGCTAGCCCTCATATTTGCCCGAGGTACTAAGATCACCCGCGTGGATTATTTTCGTCGAGTACTGCAAGATCGACTTGCACTTTGCCGTCTCCAAACCGCGATTGGAATCGGTGATCAGTACTGAGCGGCCTTTGAGATCAAGCCGGCGTGTGCTGGGTGCCATAGGCACCAGTCATAAATAATTAAAAGTGAGGCTTAAATGAAGCAGTTTGCGAGCGGACATGCAATGCAGAGCGCCTGGGTGGTGGATGACCTCGACGCAGCAGTCGATTCGTGGTTGAAGGTAGGGGTAGGCCCTTTCTTTTTTGTTGAGTATACAGCCGAGCTTTTTGAGAACACCACCTATAGGGGCAGCCCCAGCCCAATCTCGATGAAGATCGCGCTGGCGCAAGCGGGGGATATGCAAATTGAGTTGATTGAACCTACCGGCGAGCAGAAAAATATCTACCGCGATACGGTGCCTGAGGGCACAACGGCCTTTCATCACCTTTGCTATTGGAGCGATGATATCGATGCTGAAATCGCAAGCTTGGTAGCGCAGGGTTACGAGGTCGCTGCCACCGGACAGGTTGCCGGCGGCGGTGCCACCTTCGCCTATGTGGATACCAGCCCGGTGCTTGGCCACATGACGGAGCTTCTGACCTACTCAGACGACATTAAGGGGCTCTTTGACATGGTGGCGGCGGCCTCTATCGATTGGGATGGCAGCGACCCCAAGCGCCGACTGGGTTAGTAGACGGCCGTGGCCTGCACAACCGAGCAGCTCTCTGATATGCAGTGCATTAGTGATGTGGCATTACAATACTGCCGGGGCGTTGATCGTCTGGATGCAGACCGGATGCAGTCTGCTTACTGGGGGGGCGCGACCGATGACCACGGCGTGTTTGTGGGTGACGCTTGGGAGTTCTGCGGGATGTGCGTGGAGGCGCTCAGGCCCTCGCGAAGCACGAACCAATGCGTTTTGAAGCACGCTATTGAGCTTATCGATGCGCACGCCGTGGCGGGTGAAGTCTACAACGTGACTAACTCTCTTCAGGACGCGCAACCCGTGCGCGACCTCTGGGCGGGGCGCTACCTTGACAAGTACGAGAAGCGCGTTTACGAGGGGCGTATTATCGACAGCGTCTGTGTGCACGAGGGTAGGCATTAGGCGCCTGTAAATGCGATGGATCTCGATACCAGAAAATTCCGGCAGGGCAGTCCAGATCGACCCTTTGCGGGCCGACCAATAGGGCGTGTGAGTAACATAATTTCAACCGCTCTGATTTCGACAACGGCCGTGACGTGGCTGACCATCGCGTCGTCATTATTAGCCGATACGCTGATTATCAATGCTCGCATTATTGATGGTTCGGGATCACCCGCGATGTTGGGTAGTGTGCGGCTCAGTGGAGACCGTATTTCTGCGCTGGGCGATTTGACGGCAGATGGCGCAGACCAAATCATCGATGCCAATGGGCTGGTACTGGCACCCGGTTTCATCGATACCCACAGCCATTTAGACAGTTCGATCTTAAGCGATCGCAACGCGCTGGCGATGGTAACTCAGGGCATTACCACGGCAGTAGTTGGGCAGGATGGGGACTCACCTTATCCTCTGACAGATTTCTTTGCTGCGCTGGAGGCCACACCAGCCAAAATCAATGTGGCAGCTTATGCTGGGCACAACACCCTGCGTGACGAGGTGATGGGAGCGGACTTTAGACGCGTCGCGACAGATGAAGAGATCGCGAGAATGTCAGGCTTGTTGCAAAAAGAGCTCGCTGCAGGTGCCTTGGGGCTCTCGACGGGCTTGGAAGATGAGCCTGGTATTTACAGCCAAACTGATGAAGTTATGTATCTCGCGCAGCTTGCGGCCGAAACCGGCGGGCGCTACATCAGCCATATCCGAAGTGAGGATAGATGGTTTGACGATGCGCTGGAGGAGATTATTGAGATTGGCAGAGTGACTCGCATGCCGGTGCAGATATCGCATCTCAAATTGGCTATGGCCTCACAGTGGGGTCGCGCCCCTTGGATTATCCAGCGACTCTATGCGGCGCGCGAAGAGGGCATTGACCTCACGGCAGATATCTACCCCTACACCTACTGGCAGTCGAATATGATGGTTTTGTTGCCAGAGCGTGACCCGATGGATCTGGACGATGTAGACTTTGTCCTTGCCGAGCTCGCTCCCCCAGACGGCATTATCTTCACGCATTTTCCCAGTCAGCCTAGCTATGTCGGTATGACTCTCACGGAGATTGCTGCGGTTCGCCGGCAAACACCTGTAGAGACCTTCTCAGCACTGGCTCAGCTGTCGATATCACACGAGGCGGCGACGGGTGAAGCCGGTAACATGATAATCGGCACCAGCATGCGAGAGGATGACATTGCCGCTTTTATAGCCTGGCCCCACGCCAATATTTGTACCGATGGCGGCCTACGTGATCGACATCCGAGGGGCGCAGGCAGTTTTCCCAGAGTGCTGGGTCGCTATGTCCGTGAGCAGGGCATACTGAGCCTTGAGGACGCGATTCATCGCATGACAGCGCTGCCAGCTCGGCACATGGGGTTTGGCGAGCGTGGTGTGATTGCGCCGGGAATGATCGCTGATTTGGTGATGTTTAACCCAGACACCATTATCGATCGCGCTACCATCAGTGCACCTTTTGCAACCTCCGAGGGTATTCACAGCGTGTGGGTGGCGGGGACGCTGGTATTGCACGAGGGCGCGGTGAACGAGGCCTTTCCCGGCCGCGTGATTCGCCGGACCAGCACAGAGCTGTGATTGAAATCCCCGGGCCTCACCTCCTGTTTCTGGGGGATGTCACCAACCCTCTAGATGCCAAAACGGCGATGGGCCTCCGTGATTGGCGGCCCGAGCGCTGCATCGGGCAGTACCGACTGCCCGGTTGCACAGTGGATCTCGGTTTACGTGACATGAACTTCAGCGATGCCGTTGCAGCAGGGGCCAAAGACATCGTGATTGGGGTGGCGCCCTCGGGCGGCTTCCTCCAGACCGAGTGGGTGTCGACGCTCATTGAGGCAATTTGGTCGGGGCTCTCGGTGGTCAGCGGTTTGCATCGAAAACTCAGTGAACAGCCAGAGCTTGTCAAAGCCGCCGCAGCATCGGGGCAGCAACTCGTTGACGTTCGGGTGCCGCCTGCGTTGATCCCCATCGCCAGCGGGCGCCAAAGGTCGGGTAAGCGCCTATTAACGGTAGGCACTGATTGCTGTGTGGGTAAAAAATATTCCGCGCTCGCACTCCATAGGTCGATAAAACAGCGGGGCATCGCCGCAACATTCAGAGCCACGGGTCAGACCGGTATCTTGATCGCGGGCGCGGGCATCCCAATGGACGCGGTGGTTTCGGATTTTCTCTCGGGCGCCGCAGAAACACTCACACCCGATGCCGCAGCGGATCATTGGGATGTCATAGAAGGGCAGGGGTCGTTGTTTCACCCAGCGTATGCCGCGGTCAGTCTCGGATTGCTTCATGGCAGTCAGCCTGATGCCATGGTGCTGTGCCACGCGACAGGTCGAACGGTGATTGACGAATATGAGAACTATCCAGTGCCTGATTTACGCGAGTGTGTCGCTCAGTATGAGCAGGCCGCCCAGATCACAAATGGGCAAGCACGCGTAGTAGGTGTCAGCCTCAATACTCTGGGGCTCGATGACGCCAGTGCGCTGACCGCTTGTGATGAAATTGGTAGCCTAACGGGCTTGCCTTGTGTCGATCCGCTGCGCCATGCGCTTGATCCGGTGCTCGATGCCTTGCCCTGACGTGACCTATGGTGTGGCATTAGATCGGACGACAGCCGCCGCTCTCCACTGCATATTTGGCCGGGCGGTGACGCAGTGAGACTGACCCTTGCGCCTAGAAGCTGGAAGATGGTGGCACCCTTTGTGACTGCGGGCGAGACCGTGAACCACATTGACGTATTGCACGTGATGCTGGAACACGAGGGTCATGCAGGAAGATCTGAAACTATGGGCGTGGACTACTTTGGTGAGACTGTTGAGAGCATGCAAACTGAACTCTCAGCGCTAGATCCCCTGGCGATCGCTCAGTTAGACCGAGGGACGATACAAACCTTGCTGCCGCCGGGCGGCAGCCGCAATGGCCTCGACTGCGCGCTGTGGGACATACAAGCCAAACAGACCGCGGGCGGGATAAGCGCGCTGACAGGTATAAGTCTGAAGCCCCTAGACACGCTCGTCACCATATCACTCGATGACCCCGACGCCATGGCGAGACGAGCTCATGAAGCTCCCGATCTCAAGCGACTTAAACTCAAATTAAATGCAAGAGAGCCCCTCGATTGTCTGCAGGCAATCCACGAGGCACGCCCAGACGCACAATTGGTTATTGATGCCAACGGCAGTTGGACCTCAGAGTTGTTGATGGCGGCGGGCGACACCCTCGCGCGATTTAAAGTGGCGCTGCTCGAGCAGCCTCTGGCAGCTGGTAATGACGACGCGCTCGAGAGCCTGCGTTACCCAGTTCCGCTCTGCGCCGACGAATCCTGCCAGAGCAGTGCCGACCTCGAGGCAGTGACAGATCGATACGATGCAATCAACATCAAGTTAGACAAATGTGGCGGCCTGACCAATGCGCTGGCGATCCGTGAGTGGTGTAAGCAAACTGGTAAGTTAATCATGGTGGGTAACATGCTCGGTTCTTCACTAGCCATGGCACCGGCTTTGGTGGTGGCGCAGGGCGCCGACTTTGTCGATCTAGACGGTCCGCTGTGGCAGCAGTCTGATGTGGCGTCGCCTCTAAAGATTGATCACGGTTGCATCCAGCCTCCGCTCAGTCGCCTCTGGGGTTGACCCCTATACCGCTCTCTTCTGGGCTGTCTCCGCCCGTTTCCTGCTTACACGCCATGACTACCCGCAGTGGTGGATACTTGGGCAGCGTCAAGCTGGGCGGACCGACTCCGGCAGTTGGAAACGTGGTTTTAGTTGTCGTTCGCATCACAGATGTTGGCGCCATGAAGCAACTGGGATTACTAGGTGCATTCAAGTCCCTGCTCAATACGTGTCGAGCCATCGCAGAGAGGGGTGCGGCATGCTGTGCGGCCGTATCCCCCCAGATGATTTCTGAGGCGGGCCCGCAACGGGCAGTGGGTCGGAAGATAAATGCATGAACAGCTGCCAATGTACCAGTTGATGATTCACGTGAGCGTCCGCGCAGCACTTGCCCAGAGAGGCGGAGAGCAACGCTAAAGGCGTTGGCGGCAATACACTGTATCCAATAAAGGGAGGCGGGGTTATCTCCGCCATCTACAAATAGTGTTGCACAAAGCTCACCCTGATAAGAGGGCACCAGCAGATTGCATCGAGAAAAAACCTCTGCCATGTCTTGGTGCGAGGGCTGGGTGAGCCACCGCAGCTCTTCCTGAATTTGCAGCCATGCAGTGAATCTGGTCTCAAATACCAGGCTAAGGTCCTGGCTGAGTCGCAATCGCCGCTGTTTTCGATGTTGTGTTGCCAAGCGAAGCAAGTCAGCGCGCTCCTCCTCATAATCCTCGTTGCTTAGGAGATCAGAGGCAGTCAGCTTTGATGTATTGGCGTAGATTTTTTGCGCCAAGCGGAGTGATTTCGTCATCTGAGGCTCCGAAAGATTATTTTTCATATAGTATTGATAATCATTCTCATTCGCAATAAAGTGCAGTCACTGGGATTTAATTTTCTCGCGCGCAACGGTCCAGAGGGTTAAAGTGCTGGCGGGCCGGGGTGTAGTGGTCTCGTATTCAATGTTCCAAAGACGGACGACGTTCCCCGGAAAAGCAAAAAGATCGAGAAGGATTAAGACATGAGCGTTTTGGTTGGAAAAGAGGTCCCGGGTTTTATCTCTCAGGCTGTGCTACCCGATGGTGAGCTAGTGGACGATTTTGATCTGGAAAAATTTATCGCGGAAAAATATGCCGCGGTATTTTTTTACCCACTTGATTTTACCTTCGTCTGCCCGTCGGAGATCATTGCGTTTTCTCACCGGACAGAGGCGCTTGCCGCCCTCGACTGTCAGGTAGTCGCTATCAGCACGGATTCACACTTCACCCACAGCGCATGGCGTAACACAGCTTTGGAAAATGGTGGTATCGGTGCCGTGCCTTTCCCAATGGTGGCTGACATGACACGCGAAATCGCGTCCGGTTTCGGGATTTTATCAGAGCCTGGCAACTCATATTACCCACCCGGGGTTGCTATGCGGGCGACTTTTGTCATTGACAAGAGTGGCATCGTTCGACATCAGGTCGTCAATGATGAGCCGTTAGGCAGGAACGTCGATGAAGTGGTAAGAATTGTTGACGCGCTGCAGTTTTTCGAGGCGCACGGCCAAGTCTGTCCTGCCGGCTGGAATAAAGGTGATGCTGGAATGGAGACTACGTCGAGCGGTGTCGCGAGTTATTTGTCAGAACACGCAGAGGCGCTATAGATCATTTAGGAATAGTCATTGCGGGGGCAAATGATGTACGACATAGAGAAGTTTTGGAAAGGCGTCGGCTACTTACTGCTCGCCTCAACCGCAACGGCGGTGCCCGTGCTCCTCCTAATCAGTGGGGTTGGGGTGAGCCAGCAGAGTGACGCGGGCAACACGGGTTGTTTCTGCGACAAGCACTGGAGCGCCATGTGCGGGTGCGGCTTATTCAACGCTAGAGTGTGGTTGGGTTGCTTGCGATCAGGGATCGAGTTGGTCGAGGTTTGCCGTCTCAATGATGCCGAGCCGCAATTGGTCAAAGCTTTTGTGGCGGGCAAGCTGTTTTTTCGCGAGCACGAGGTGACTACAGACGCTATAAGCGTTTTGGCAGATACCACTTCGGTGCTCCACTTGTGCCTTAAGCAGCGGAGTGACCACGATTTAGCGACAGAGGTTGTAACGTCGACGGCACATACGCTCTCGCGAGTGATGCAAAGTGAGAGCCTTCGACGCGAGGCGATGCAAGCCTGTAGTCATCTCTTGACACTGAGTGAGATCCCGCAACAAGTGCCCGCTGTAGCGCAGCTAGCGATGGCTCGCTACGTTCAAAGCCCAGATTCCGTGGCACATTGACGCTGGGAAAATTGTGGTCCTCTAGCTGTATGTTCTGATTTGTTTGACGTGTCAGATGCACTAGCGTTAGAGCGGCGGTTTATCGGATTTATACCCTTTTATGAACAGAAAAAAGCACATTCAGGAATTTTTCGCCCGATTGATTGCGATTAGCATGCTTCACGGCGCTGCACTGTCGAAGGCGGATCAGCAGGCTCTGCTAGATGAAGAGGTGATCCCAAGGCGGTACACCTTCTCATGGATGTTTAGTGATTCAGACACCATGAAGCCCCGCGGCGGCACGACCACCGGTCCCGAGATTCAGTTGGACACACGCACGTCAGAGGCGTTCGTTAGTCTGCAGGCTCCCGACCTCGATATTAGAGAACGCGATCGGCGCGCGATTTTGGCCATGGCAGGCGATTATCGCACCAGCTTTGATTTTATCGAGACGGTGGGCTTTACAGTAGATTACCAGCCCAGGGCACCTTACCAAAGCTGGGGCACTGAGCGAGTTTACGTGGTGGCCAATGAGCCAGGCTTTGTGAGTCTACAGCACATTCTAGTGATGCATTTTTTAGACGCAGACGGTTTTGAATCTGACGCCATGGTGGTGAAGCATTGGCGCCAAGATTGGCAGTATGAGGATACGGAAGTGCACGCGTTTCAAGGTCGAGGCGCCTTTGTTCGCCGACCGCTTGACCCAGCTGGCCGCAGTGGCTCTTGGACCCAAACGGTATATCAGGTCGATGACTCGCCACGTTACGAGGCGGTAGGGCGCTGGACTCACGCTCCGGGCGTGTCGTACTGGCAATCAGATGATCGGCGTAGGCCGCTTCCCAGACGAGAGTTCAGCGTCCGCGATGATTACCACGCGTTGTTCGGTTCCCACCGCGTTACAATTTTACCCTCAGGGTGGACGCAGGAGGAGGATGCCCTAAAGCTAGTATTGGATGAGAACAATCGACCGTCTAGCTCGCAGCCTTACCTGGCGAGAGAAACCGGGCTATCCCGCTACGATCGTGTGCTCGACTACGATTTCAGCGCTGGGGATGAGTATTGGCAGGACACGAGCGCCTTTTGGTCACGGGTGCGCAATTATTGGGATGCCCTATATAAAGCAGAGTCGGCATTCAGCCTAGTCAAATCAGTGAACGGAACGCCAATGTTCATGGCTTTATTTGGTATGGCCGAGGAGAAGTTTGAATCTGAGGCTGATATGGATGAGGCTATCGCCACGCTTCTGGCTTCATACGTCACCATATCTCCTGCGCCCTCTGCAGGCTGAGATCTGAGACGTTAATCCCCAAGACAGCCCGCGCTGTAGCTTTGCGAGAGAGAACTAAAACCTGTGATTCCTGCTCTGCTGAGACTCCAACCTTGATTCGGTGTCGTTCTGGCCTATTTAAAAACTGGAAATTTTTCTGCCGGCGTTGCAATGAGCGTTTGAAGGACGAACACCCCAATAGCTATCAGTACGGCGGCACGTGGAAGCGCTTTAAAAGTTAGCATTTTCGCAACCCAGAGGTGCGCTAAACCGGCTGCCCTTCAATCAGTAAAGAGCCTATCTAAACAATTGCTGGAACACCTTTACACTCCTGCCCTGCCATAAATATGATGATTATGGCACTGCCTGTGTTTGCGCTTTTGGTCGTCGTGGAGATGCTCTACACCGGTTCTCAGGGGCGCAATGCTCATGCGCTAAAGGACTTTGGCGGGTCGATGTCGCAGCTCAGTATTAACAGCTTAGTGCTGCTCGCCATTGGCGGTGCGCTTATGAGCCGTCACGTTTTTCCATATCAGTTTTGTGTGCTCGAGGTGCCCAACGCCGTTTTGGGGTGGGTCCTCACCTTTGTGGTGATCGACTTTGTTTTTTACTAGTACCATCGGGCGCAGCAACGAATACGCTTTATGTGGTGCGCCCACGGGATGTATCAATCCAGTGAGCACATGAAGTTGGAAACCGCGCTGCGGCAGTCACCGCCGGGACCCTAAACCCGCACACTTTTTTATTGGCCCTCGCCGTTACTTGGTTTTCACCCGTTCATGGTCGCTGGTGCCGGCGCGGTGGCGACGATTTACGCTCTCTTCACCGACACTGAAGTTGTGAGAAAACTCGCGGCGCCTTTTGAGCGTTTGCTCGTAACACCTGCGCATCACGGCTCGAACCTCGAAGATGTGGATCGCAACTATGGCAATGTGTTGATCGTGTGGGACCTGCTCTTTGGCACTTTCGAGCCTGAGATGGCGCCGGTGCGTTACGAGTTACTGATAAACATCAACAACCATAACCTGTTGCGAATCGCTCTCACCGAGTAGGTGCGATTGTTCGAAGACTCTTTTCAGGCTCGGTTATTGAGGCATTTTGGGCAACTGTGGCTGTGCCCGCCTCGCGCGCAACGGGTGCCACCCGAGGCGAACTAACCATCAGCCTTTTGCTCGGTAATCCAAGCCTCGATCGACTCCTCCAGCATCGGCAGCGTGATGCTGCCCATAGCAACTACACGGTCATGAAAACTGCGAATGTCAAAATCGTCACCCAGCGTGGTTTCCGCCTGCGTGCGTAACCGGCGGATTTCTAGCATACCCAGCATGTAGGAGGTAGCTTGCGCGGGCCAAGATATGTAGCGGTCGATCTCGTTCTGAATATCCACAGGCGCCCAACCCGAGTTGGCCATCATGTAGTCCACCGCCTCCTGGCGGGTCCAGCCCATGGTGTGCAGGCCGCTGTCTATTACCAAGCGCGAGGCTCGGGCGATCTGATCAGAGTACAAACCAACACGGTCCAGTGGAGAAGGGTACAGGCCTAATTCATCAGCCAGTCGCTCTGAATAAAGTGCCCAACCTTCACCATAACCCGAGTTCCACAAATAGCGCGCCAACCGATGCTGCTGAGCACCCAATTCTAATGCGATCGCGCCCTGCAGGTGATGCCCGGGGAAGGTCTCGTGGTGTAGCGTGGCCAATTGGTTCGAGCGTGAACGGCCGGTGGGGTCGGTTACGGCGATATAGAAAATACCCGGCCGGGTGCCATCTTCAGACGAGGAGTGATACTCGCCTGAGCCGCTCTCGGCGAACTCGGGGTAGGGTTTGACCAGCACGTCGGCCTTGGGCAGCACCCCAAACGCTCTGGGCATGGCGGCCTTAACCGCATCCAGCGCATCGGTGGAGTACTTCAGCACCGCGTCTTCGCTGTCAAAGGTAAACGCCGTGTCCTCGTTCACGCGCCGCAGGAACTCCGAGACGTCACCGCCACCAAAGTGCTCGTCCAGCGTGACCTGAATCTCCTTCCGAATATTGGCGACTTGCTCTAGCCCAACAGCATGGATCTCGTGGGCAGGTACGTCCTTGGTCACGAACGCCCGTACCAGCGCGCGATAGCAGTTTTCACCCTCGGGGTTGCCCAGGACGGCCAGCGTTTCTCGCGCGTCTTTGAGGTATTCGTTCTCGACAAAGTCAGCGTAACGATGCAGTGCCGGGGCAATCTCCTGGTCATAGATTTGTGTCACCGCGACCTGAAAGGCCGGGTCGTTACTGCGCGAGGCCGGGCCCATAAAGATACTGTTGGGGCCAATGAGTGAGCGCACCTGCCCGGGCACCGCCTTGACCGTCACCTGCGGCGCGCTGTAGCCGAGCCGCAAGCCTTCGCGCAGGTTGGCAATCTCATTATCGATGTAGGTGGGCACTGCTCCGAGACGCGTAAGCGCTTGCGCTCTCAAATCAGCTGTCTCAACCGGCTGAATATCGAAGACAAACGGCAGCCAGGTATGCCAGCTTGTGGTGGTGCTCGCGCCCCAGAGTTCGTTGCGGCAAATGCGTGTAGCGGCGGCGCTCTCAAGCTGCTCTGTTAAGAGGCCGTGCGTCACCCAGTCGCGGCTACCGATCTCCTCTGGCTCGCCGATAAGCGCCAGCTCTCCAAGCCAGGCATCCTCCTTTGCCTCCCATGCGGCCATCGCAGCCAAGGAGTTGTCGGGAAGCCGGTCGTGCCGGGTGCCCTCGATCGAATAGTAGGTGCCCATCAGCGCATCGGATTCCAGCAGCTCGGCAAGATACTCATCGGCAAGCCGCTCAATTGCACTGGGCGCAGCAGGTGCGTCCGTGCAAGCGGCAAGTGCCAATGTGAGGTAGCCTGCGGCAAGGCCGTGCAGAAAGGTTGAGATTTTCATTGCAAGTAGTCTACTGGAGTCGGTTCTGCCCGTGACAAAAAGAAACGATGCGACTGAGCTCAGCGAGTGATCTGCCGCTTTGATCGCGGAGGTCATTGAAGTAGGCCTGAGCCGCCTTTAACGCGCGCTGGCTGGTGCGGCCCCCATCTACAATGCCGTGGCTGCGCAAGAAGCCCTCGACATCCTGTGTAAACAAGAAGGTATCGACACCAATAGCCCTAAGCGCAAAGGGCCCTGAGTTGCCACCGAGCCGGCTGCCGTACTTTTTTAGGTAAAGCCACAGGCCAATGATATCGTCGCTGGGCCAGCCCGAGATGAACTCGCCAAAAGATTGCTTCTCACGCCGTTCTGTTTCATCGATCATCATGGCGTTCTCGCGCACGGTTTTGACTTTGCTGAAGTTGCGGATAATGGCCGGATCCTGCGCCTTACGCTCCAGCATGTCGTCCGGCATCATTAGGAGCCTCTCGACGTCGAACGCCCAGAAGACTTCCTCAAATTGCGGCCACTTTTTTTCGACCACACGCCACACAAAGCCTGACTGAAAGATCTTGCGCGTGAACTCGGCCAGGTATCGATCGGAGCCCAGCTTTTTGAGTTGGGCTCTGCTCTTGGTTTTGGGTAGCAGCGCTTTGAGGGCTTTTTCGCCACCCTTGCGCTCGCAGGCGTGGTCGTAGAGGCAGTTGTAGTCGGGTAGAGCCATAAGCCTATGGTATCGCCATCCAATAGCGCTGACACGACTCTCCACCATGCAGGCGAGCGCCGCACAAGAAATCAGCGGTGCAGCCCCACAGGGCTTGGTCAGTCGGCGATAATACGTGCCTGTCATGCCCGACCCGTAGGCGATATGACAGCGCTGACTAAATCACCCACCCCTAGCATGGAGCGGTATGCGAGGCCACCAATTCTATGAGGACAGACCGGCCAGCGGCCTGTTGCTAATGCGCGAGCTGTGGGCTCGGCTCTCGCCAACACTGCGTGCGAGTCGCGAGCGGGTAGGGCTCGCGCTTTTGTGCCTGCTGACTGCCAAGGTGGGCCTTCTATGTATTCCTTTCCTGTTGAAAGCATTGGTGGACGGCCTCGACACCAGCGCAGACCAATTAGCGCTGCAGGTCGTCTTGCTACTGGTCGTGGCCTATGGTGCGGCGCGCTTCAGTAACACGCTATTTGGTGAGCTCAGGGATACACTTTTTGGCCGCGTCACTGAGAAGGCTATGCATAGCATTGGCCTGCAAACTTTTCGTCACGTGCACAGCCTCGACATTGACTACCACCTGAACCGACGTACCGGAGGACTTGCGCGGGATATCGAGCGCGGTACCAACGGCATCAGCTTTTTGCTTCGGTTCTTTATTTTCAACATCGCACCCACGGTTTTTGAGATTGTGATGGTGGCGATCCTGCTGCTCATTAACTACGGGGCCGAGTACGCCGCGGTGATTGCGGTATCGGTGTTTTTTTATGGCTGGTTTTCGTTTCAGGCGACGCGCTGGCGCACCCAGTACGTGCGCGAGGTGGACGCCGCTGATTCCGAGAGCAACGCGCGCGCGGTCGACAGCCTACTCAACTATGAGACGGTGAAATACTTTAATAACGAAACCTTCGAGGCGGATCGATACGATGCCTCGCTCGATGTTTGGGAGCGGGCGCGGCGCAAAAACCGCCTGTCGCTTTTTGCCCTGAACAGCGGGCAGGCACTCATTATTGCATCGAGCCAAACTCTGATGCTCGGTATGGCAGCGGTGTCAGTTAATCAGGACAGTATGACGCTCGGCGACTTTATTCTGATAAGCCAGTTCATGCTGCAGCTCTTTATGCCTCTCAGTTTTCTCGGCTTTGTGTATCGTGAGATCAGGGGAGCCATGGCCAATATAGAGAGGCTCTTTGAGGTCCTTAAAGAAACCCCATCGCTACAGCTCAAGTGCACCAACGAAACCCTCGCGGTGACCGACGGACGAATCCGCTTCGCCGACGTTAGCTTCGCGTATACGCCGGATAATCCTGTGCTACAACGGTTCAATTTAGAAATCGCAGGGGGCGAGACTGTGGCCATAGTGGGCGCCAGCGGGGCGGGTAAATCGACCCTGAGCAAGCTGCTTTTTCGTTTTTTTGACCCGACTAAGGGCACCGTTGAAATCGACGGCACCGACATTCGTTCAGTGAATTTGGGCTCGGTGCGCCGCGCCATTGCCGTCGTACCCCAGGAATGCGTGCTGTTTAACGACTCGCTTCGAGAAAATATTCGTTACGGCCGGCCCACCGCAACCGATGAAGAGGTGGCGGAGGCCATTGAAGCCGCTTACTTAACAGATGTGATTGAGCGGCTGCCCGACGGACTCGAGAGTATTGTGGGAGAGCGCGGACTAAAGCTCTCGAGTGGTGAGCGCCAGCGGGTATCGATTGCCCGGGCAGTGCTCAAGGGTGCACCGATTTTGGTTTTTGACGAGGCCACCTCAAGCTTGGATAGCCACTCCGAACAGGCGGTGATGAGCGCGCTTAGGACCTTGGCTGGACGGCACACGGCCTTGGTTGTTGCCCACCGGCTCTCGACGGTTGTGGATGCCGATCGCATTGTGGTCATTGCGCAGGGCACGGTGGTGGAAGAGGGCACTCATCACGACCTAGTTGAAGCCAATGGCCAATACGCTGAACTCTGGCGCGTTCAGCGCGAGTAGTGGCTCTAAGGCTGGGGTATCGATAGGAATGAGGGTAGATAAAGGCGCGTGATTATTCTCGAGGACATTGCACTGCGTAGGGGCCACAAGCTCCTTTTCTCGGGTGCCTCGGCCAGTCTCCAGCCGGGCCAAAAGATCGCCGTTATTGGCGGCAATGGCTGCGGTAAATCGAGTCTGTTTGCCTTGCTGCTGGAGGAACTCCAAGCGGATGCCGGCGGTATCCGTGGCCTAGAGGGGATACGCATATCTCATATGGCTCAGGAGACCGAGACCAGCACACTCACCGCCAGAGACTATGTGATTGCCGGTGATGCCGCGCTGTTTCAGACGGTACAGGATTTGGCCGGTGCCAATGCGGCGGGCGACTACGAGCAATCGGCGATGCTGCATCAGCGCATGGAAGAACTCGATGGCTACAGCGCCGAGCGGCGTGCCGAGCAGCTCCTGTTGGGGCTTGGATTTCAGCGCGAAAAGATGGATGCGCCCATGTCGGCGTTATCGGGTGGCTGGCGGATTCGGCTTAACTTAGCGCGTGCCTTAATGGCGCCCTCGGATTTGATGCTACTCGATGAGCCCACCAACCACTTGGATCTCGACACCACGCTGTGGCTCCAAACCTGGCTGCAGTCCTATCGCGGCACGCTGCTCATGATCTCCCACGACCGCGACTTTATCGATGCCACCTGCGAGCGCACGCTGGAGATCGCCGGGCAAGCCCTGACGGCCTACCGGGGTGGCTACTCTGACTATGAGCGCCAGCGCGCCGAGCAGATGGCCCAGCAACAGGCGCAGTACGAGAAGCAGCAGCGGCGCATCGCCGATATTGAGGGTTTTGTGCGCCGGTTCCGTGCCAAGGCCACGAAGGCGCGCCAGGCACAGTCGCGACTCAAAGAACTCGAGCGCATGCAGAAGGTGGCGCAGGCGCACATCGACTCGCCGTTTAGCTTTAATTTTCCACCTCCGGGTAAGGTGAGCGACCCGCTGCTGACGCTCAGCGGTGGTGCACTAGGGCACGGTGAGCACAGAGTGCTATCAAAAGTGTCAGTGTCACTGAGTCCGGGGGATCGTATCGGGCTCCTGGGCAAAAACGGTGCCGGTAAAACCACGCTTTTGAAAAGCCTGACCGGCGAGCTCCCGCTCATGGCGGGCGAGCGCACCGAGGGCGCGCATTTGCAGATCGGCTACTTTGACCAGCAGCAGCTCGAGGTGCTCGACCTCGACGCCAGCCCGTTTTTGCACCTGCAGCGGCTCTCTCCCAAGGCGCGGGATCAGGAGATCCTCGATTTTTTGGGGGGCTTTGATTTCAGAGGTGATCGTGCCAAGGAGGCCATTCGACCCTTCTCGGGTGGCGAGAAGGCGCGCCTCGCGCTTGCTCATGTGGTGTGGCGGGCGCCCAATGTATTGATACTGGATGAGCCGACCAACCACCTGGATTTGGATATGCGCCACGCCCTTGAGGTGGCGCTACAGGACTACGCCGGTGCCATTGTGCTGGTCAGTCACGACCGGCATCTGCTGCGCAATTCGGTAGAGCGGTTGCTGTTGGTGAATGAGGGTACGGTTGAAGATTACGCCGGTGACATTGAGGCCTATGAAAAGTGGGTGCTCTCAGCCAACCCAAGCGATGCGCCCAAGCATGCAGCACAACCCACTGCTGCCCCGGAAGATGCCGGTGACCGCAAAGCACGGCGTCAGGCCAATGCTGACCGCCGTGCCCAGTTACAGCCCGTGAAAAAAGCGATTCGCCAGTTAGAGACACGGATGGAAAAGGGCCAGCAAGCCCTGGAATCCTTGCAAGCTCAGCTCGCCGACGGTGATCTTTATGCAGACAGCGCCGGCAATGAATTGGCGGAACTCCTCAAGCAGGAAGGGCAGCTCAAGCGCGAGCTAGAAGACATCGAGAGCGAGTGGCTCGCGCAGCAGGAGGAACTGGAAGCGTTGGAGGCAGATGCGTTGCCCCTTTGAGCGCTCAGTTGGGGATGTTTTTTACTGGCAGCGTGTCATCGGTATGGTTGAGAGTCACGCAACATAGACCAGCCCTCTGTAGGTTACTGTGAAAGTACTGGCCACCCTCTTGCTACTGCTTTTCAGTCAGGGATCTCTTGCCTCGACACTCGCGGACAGCGTCCGCGACTATCAGCAGACTTTGCTGCGTCATGGTGTGACAGGTTCAAGCATTGCTGATGTTTTTAGTGACGGTGAGGTGTTGGCGATGTCTGCCGTGTCATCGGATCTCCCCGGAGATAAACCGATTACTGAAGACACGATCTTTCCTATTTGGTCGATGTCCAAGCCTGTCACGATTGTGGCCATGATGGTGTTGCTCGATCAGGGTAAGTACGACGTGAACTAGCGGGTGGCCAAATACCTCCCGGAGTTTGCGAATCTGATGTGCAGGCCTAAGGAGAAGGGTGCCGATCTTTTTCCGTGTGAAAACGAACTGCTCATTGAGCACTTGCTGACCCACCGTAGCGGCTACGCCTACTACGGCAATGGGGCGGGTGAAGGGCGAGACTTTCGGGCGCCGTTTGGGAATCTTGAAGATTATATTCGCCATGTGGCGTCTTGGCCGGTGACGGGTGAGCCCGGCCAATAAGTGCCGGAGGCTTGCGCCGCTGCCATGCGGAACTAATGCGACTGGCTGGGTGGAATGCATTTCTGAGTTATGCGGGGTTCTAGCGTCTGTGGTCGCTATCGGCACATCTGCTATTTGCCTCGCTGTCTCTAGATTTACGGTGGCCCCATGATCTGAGCAGCAGAGATCAAATCCAGCGCTACGCCTATCTGGTAAAAGCTCGTCACCGAAAACGGGCTGATATCCGCACTGGTATGTGCGACGGTGAGGTCGCCACAGATCATATTGCATGCGGCTTTGGTGACTTCCTGTAACAGCGCAAAATCGCGGTAGTAGCTCTGGAGGGCGCCTTTGCCTTGGCTTTCGCGCTGCTGATTTTTCTCAGCCAGCGCGCTATCAATGGCCTGCTCTAGAGCGCTCATCGCGCGAGGGCGCCCGCACTCCAACACCCTTGTGAGTGCCGAGTAGCAGATCTCTAACATTACGCGACAATGGTCGGCGTTGGGTTTGTGGTAGTCAGCAATGTCGGGATCTAAAAACACCATTGCCCGGGAGACATCCAATTCATCGGCAACGTGCCGCGTGATGGCGGAGATGCCGCGTTCCTCGAGCGGGTCGCCTTGAGTGACCAAAATCACAGGTTTAGCTAGTGGCTGTGCCTGCCAACGGTCGCGCAGCCGCGAGACGATTTGCCGCGCGATAGGCTCTGGGTCCCGGGGGTCGTAGGCGCCCATACCCTCGATGATCAGCGGGTGGTATTGCGCCAGCGACTCAATCGGATCGTTGCTTGGAGGCGTGTTCGCACTCACGGTGAGTCGAATGACGCTCGCTCGGCGTTTCGAATGGCCGCCAAAAACGCCTCACCGTATTTCATGAGCTTGCGCTCGCCCACGCCCGAGAGCCTCGAGAAGTCATCCAGTGTTTTTGGCACTACCGAGCACATTTCCACCAAGGTGCTGTCATGAAAAATCACGTAGGGCGGCACGCCCTGTTGTTCGGCGAGTTCGCGCCGGCATTCCCGCAATGCCTCCCACAGGCCCACATTGATGTCGTCGGGGAGCGGCGTTTTGGTTTGCCGCTTGGCGACCTTTTGCTTCTGGTCTAAGCGCAGCGCAATGTCGCACTCACCGCGCAGCAGCGGCCGGCACTTCTCTTGCAGTTTGAGTGCCCCGTAGCCCTGCAGATCGACCGATAAATAGCCTCGGCCCACCAACTGCCTGAATACTGACCGCCACTGGTTGTTATCGAGCGCGTCCCCGACGCCAAAGGTGGGCAAATGGTGGTGATCGAACTGCCAGATCTTGTCGGTCTCTTTGCCTTTGAGTACGTCGATTAGATGGTTTATCCCAAAGCGCTCGCCGGTGCGTGCCACCGCACTCAGCGCCATGCGGCAGGCTTCGGTGGCATCCCAGGTTTGCGCGGGCTCGAGGCAGCCGTCGCAGTTACCGCAGGGCTCGGGGAAGGTCTCCCCAAAATAGTCGAGCAAGGCCTGGCGCCGACAGCTGGTGATTTCACAAAGGCCCAGCATGGCGTTGAGCCGGTGCTGCTCTCTGCGCTTGTGCTGCTCACTGCCTTGGGAGCCCTGCATTATTTGTCGCAGTTTGATCACATCCTGCAGTCCGTAAATCATCCAGGCATTGGCGGGTGCGCCATCGCGGCCGGCGCGGCCTGTTTCCTGATAGTAGGCCTCGATGGTCTTGGGTAAGTCGAGGTGCGCCACAAAGCGCACGTCGGGTTTGTCGATGCCCATCCCAAAGGCAATGGTGGCGACCATGACGATGGCCTCCTCGCGTAAAAAGCGGGCTTGATGTGCCGCGCGCTCCTCGGCCGGGAGCCCGGCGTGGTAGGGCAAGGCGGTAAAGCCCTGGGTTGCCAGCCAGCTCGCGGTCTCTTCGGTTTTCTTGCGCGACAGGCAGTACACAATGCCTGCGTCTTGCGGATGCTCTGCTTTCAGAAATGCCAGCAGCTGCTGGCGCGCGTTGTGCTTCAAACCGATGCGGTAGCGAATGTTGGGGCGATCAAAGCCGACCACAAAGCGAGCGGCATCCTCTAACTGCAGTCGCGCCGCAATCTCGAGCCGGGTTTGCTCGTCGGCGGTGGCGGTGAGGGCAATGCGCGGCACATCGGGGAACTGTTCATGGAGCAAGCTCAGCTGGAGGTAATCAGCACGAAAGTCGTGGCCCCATTGCGAGACACAGTGCGCCTCGTCAATGGCGAAGAGCGCGATCTGGCACTGCTTGAGGAGTGCCAAGGTGCGACTCTGCGTGAGCCGCTCGGGGGCGATGTACAGCAGGTCTAACTTACCTTGAATAAGGGCATGTTCTATATCGGCCGCGGTGGCCGCGTCGAGGCTTGAATTGAGAAAGCTGGCCCGCACGCCCAGCTCGCGCATAGCGTTCACCTGATCCTGCATGAGCGCAATCAATGGCGAGATCACAATGCCGCAGCCGGGTCTGGCCATGGCAGGAATCTGATAGCACAGCGACTTACCGCCCCCGGTGGGCATCAGCACCAGTGCGTCATCCCCGTCGATGACGGTTTGAATAATGGTCTCTTGGGTGCCGCGAAAGCTGGGGTAACCGAAGGTTTGCTGGAGAATGTCGAGCGCGGCGGGCATGAGGCGCAGTATACGGTGTTGCCGTTCACACCGATTGCCGGGTTGCGGGGCACAGCCTATCCGCTGCTATATCAACTTATCTATTGGCAGTCTTTATGCTAATTTAAGCGGTGAACAGCTAATCGTTGGGGGCGTATGAACATGGGCCGGATCATTATTTATAGTGCCGTCGGGCTGACTGTGCTGATAGCTACCTTGCTGGTTGCTAGTCAGATTATCAGGCCACCAGACCTGCATGATTTTGAATCGCGCGACCTCTACAAGACCAGCGCTGCACAAGCCTACTCTGGCGATGAGGGGCTGCTGCTCGATCTGGGGTTTGACCAGATCCTCGGCGACGACCTGGCACGTTCACAGGCGTTGGATGTTCATGTTTATCCAAATTTTCTGCCCCAGATTCGGCGCTATGCGTGGTACCCCTATCGTGAGTCGGATAGGCTCACGATCAGCCCGTCCTGGGGGACTGATGTCGCCGAGGTCACACTGGATGACGCGCCGCTCCCGCTCACGACGGTAATCGAGCTGAGCGCGCAAGACCACGGTAAAGAGTTTGTATTGGAGGCGAGGACGGCGGACGGCGATAGGGCGGCCAGCTACGTCATTCTGGTCATGCCCCACACCTTCCCTCCACTGAAAACGCAGATCAGCTCCGCAGAAGATGTGGCGCCCGGGATTATCACTGGCATGCAGGCGGCGCCCAATAACCCGAATTTTTCATTGCGACGAATGTTGCGCCTCCTGCTTTACGTCAACGGTATTCCTGAAACAGGCGAGTTTTTGAGAAAGGCGCGAATGCAAACCTTCGACGATTTGCTGGCGTTAGACCTGTCGAAAACCCTCGATGTGGAGCACCGCGAGTACCTGCCCTGGGTGAACTTTGTATTAGACCAATATGGCACGCCACTGAAATACAACAATGCTGCGCCGCGGACGATTTTCTTGCCATATACCACCTCCGAGGACAACGGGCTGCTCGCTAAAGAAGGCTTCATTTATAAGCAGATGGTTCAGGACACAGCGGATAACTTCGCCGAGGCGATCACCCGAAGTTTTGTTACCCGTAAGGGAGAAACGGTAGCAACAGAGATACCGCGGCATCTGGATCAATTCGACGACGGTCATCACATTGACGTAACGGCCTGGGAGACCATTCAAAACCTGTTTTACCGAATACATCCGGCAGGCAGCGAGCTGAAAAATGGCGACATCTTGGACAAAAATGTCACCAGCAGTTACGTCTTCGAACTCGACCGCCAGGGGAAGGTGGTTTGGAAATGGGATTCGATTGATCATTTCCCACCGAATCAATCCATTACTTACTTACCCAAAGATCGCTATGCTGAATGGGACTACTTTCATGCCAATGGCATCCGGTTTGCGCCTGGCAATGAGCAGATTCTCGTCAGCGCACGACACATGCGGTCCGTGGTGAACATCGACTATCCGTCTGGCGATGTAAACTGGGTCTTGGCCGATCCGGCCACGCCTTTGAATCAGTTTGAATACATCGGCGATGCGCTAGGCGGTGTTAGCACCATCCACGCTGCGGTTATGCGTGGCGACGAGTTGCTCGTGTTCGACAATGGCCACTACGACACACCAGAGTACCGAGAGGGCAGTATCTTATATGGGGCGCCGATTAAGACCCGCCACACCTACACCCGGGTCGTTGCTTATGAGATCGACGCCGAGGCGATGACGGCAACCTATCAGCGCGAATGGACCTATCCGGAACAACTCGTTCGTACTGCTGGATACCTGATGTTTGTGCCGCACGGGGACGGAGAAGAGAATTTGCTAATCAGCTGGGGGTCAGGTGGCGCCTTCACAGAGTACAGCCCAGACAACCAACAGGTTCTATCCACTGATGTTGGTGGCATCACTTACCGGTTTTACAAAGTGGACATCGACCACTGGATGGATTGACGACGCACTGGCGCCTGTCAACCGGGCGCTTTCGCTTTAAAGATCAGGAAAGCCGAGACAGCCAGTCTCATCGAGAGGCTTAATACCGAGGCTGTTTTTTTGCATTCCCCATTGCGGATGCCATTCGGCAAGCAGACGGTTAACATTGCGCCCCTTGCGTTGTTAAGCGCGGATTAATCGAGGCTGAAGGCTCGCCCAATGAATACGACTACCGCTCACAATGATATCGCCGCTACCTGCTTTGCCAGCGAAGCTGACAACCCCATTTCTCTCGAGCTTCTAGAGACTAGCGAGATCGAAAGCTACCGCTCGTCGCTGACAGAGGCAGAGTTGGCCTGGCTCGATCGTCAGGGGTTTGCTGCGAAAAGTGGCCAGTTTGCCTGGCTAGAGAGCGACGGTGCGGCGAGGGTGGTTTGTGGCTGGGACGGTAACGACAACCTGTCGACGCTCGGCAGCCTGCCCATCATGCTGCCAGAGGGCACCTATGCGTTGACGAACGCGGTGTCAGACCTGCAACTCATCGGATGGGGTTTGGGTGGCTACCAGTTTCTTCGCTACAAAGACGCGAAACGAGCCCCTGCAAAGCTCCTCCTTCCAGTAAGCGCTGATTCAGACTTCGTGATCAATACGACCCTCGCGGTGTCGCTGTGCCGTGACCTCATTAACACGCCGGCTCAGGATATGGCGCCTTCGCATCTGGCGGCGGAGGTGCAGGGCCTCGCCGATACCTTTGGCGCGACCTGTGATATCACCGAAGGTGACGCTTTACTGGATATCAAGTGCGGAGCGATCCATGCTGTGGGTCGTGCGGCGGCTGACGCGCCGCGGCGTATCGATCTGGCGAGGCAGGCCATCCGAAGATCACCTTGGTGGGGAAGGGCGTCACCTTTGACAGCGGCGGCCTGGACATTAAGCCGTCGTCGGCGATGCGGCTCATGAAGAAAGACATGGGTGGCGCCGCTACGGCTATCGGTCTCGCTTATCTGATCATGGCGCAGAAGCTTCCGGTGCGCTTGCGCCTACTGGTGCCCGCAGCGGAAAATGCGATCAGCGGCAATGCTTTCCGGCCCGGCGATGTGCTGGATACGCATAAGGGCTTAAAGGTAGAAATCGATAATACCGACGCTGAAGGCCGGCTGCTGTTGTGCGATGCGCTGTCTATTGGCTGTGATGAGGCGCCTGCGCTGATCGCGGATTTCTCAACGCTGACCGGCTCAGCGCGCTCCGCCGTAGGCGCAGAGATAGCCGCGATGTTTTGCAACGATGATGATCTGGCCGCATCGGTCTCCGGCGCATCCGGTGTCACCGACGATCCCGTATGGCGTATGCCGCTCCATGACGAATACAACTACATGATCGATTCAAAGGTTGCGGACGTCGTTAACTCTGCCCCATCACCCTATGCGGGGGCGGTGACGGCCGCCCTGTTTCTACAACGCTTTGTCTCAGCCGACGCATGGCTACACTTTGATCTGATGGCCTTCAATATACGCAGCCGTCCGGGGCGCCCCGAGGGGGGAGAGGCCATGGCACTGCGTGCGGTGTATGACCATCTCGCCAGGACCTATCGGTCTCCCTGAGGCGCGACAGGATTGCCTCTGACGTTGCTGAATGATATCGCCTATCGGGCGTCAGCGCCGCTGCCTTTCCACTACCATGTATCGCGTTTGTGATGCAGCAGTCGTCACCCCCGCGCCAATGTGTGCCGAGGTGGGTCGGGAACCCGATGTTGCGGTAGCATGGTCGTGCAGCGAGAGGCGGCGGGAAAACACATGTGGCGATGGTTCGGTTGGGTTTTTTTGGGGCTCTTGTTGCTGGCGATAGCGCTTGCGGGCGCGGTGCGGTCACTCCTATGGTTTCCGCCGGCGCAGCTCGACGTTGCGGTATCGTGCCCCGCAGATACGCCACCTGTGCCGACAAACAGCGATCTGTCTGTCCTGGTGTGGAATGTGCAGTTTGCTGCGAGCAGAGCACAACATTTTTTTTATGACGGTGGGCAAATGGTGCATGTTCCCGCATCGGACGTCACTGCAACCCTGGATGAGATGGCCCGTGTTGTTCGCGAGCTCGACCCCGACGTGGTGCTCTGGCAGGAACTCGACCGCAACTCGGACCGCACCGGCAACGTGGACCAACTGCAAGCAATGCTTCAGCGCACACCCTACGCTTGCTATGCGAGCACGCCTTATCACAAGGTGGGCTATGTCCCCATTCCAGCCCACGAACCAATGGGAAAGGTCGATTTCCATCTGGCCGTTTTTTCCAAGTACCGGCTGACGTCGGCGACGCGGCATCAGCTCGCTTTGATGAACGAGCCCGCATGGCGGCAATGGTTCAATCTGCGGCGGGCGTTACTCGACGTTCGTGCGCTCATGGATAACGGTAAAGAGCTCGCCCTGCTCAACACGCACCTATCTGCGTTTTCGAACAATGATGGAACGCTATTTGAGCAGGTGGGACAGATCGATCGTCACCTGAAGGCCCTGGAGAGTGCCGGTTTGGGTTGGGTTCTGGGCGGCGATTTTAACGCGCTGCCACCAGGCGATGACCACAAACGGCTGGCGGAGGAGGGCGCGTCATATGGCCCCGAGACACCTATGACCAAGCTTTACGACCGCTACACGCCGATTTGGTCAGAACGCAGGCTGCGGGACACCCCCGAAGCGATTCGCACCTATCTGCCCTTTGGCGCAAGTGAGCCGGACCGCACCATCGACTATGGATTTGTGGGCCGCGAGGTGACCCTATTAGAAGCGGAAGTGCTTCAGGAGTGGGATATCAGTGACCATCTGCCGTTTGTGATTCGCATGGCCCTCGAGCCCCGAAAGGCAGAGCCGGCTCCCGAGAAGCCCTAGCTAGGAAGTGCCCGGCGCAGCGGTATCGGCATCAGTGACGATGGCAGGCGCCGACTTCTCGCTACAGCAAGATGCGAGTTGGTTAGACACGCAACAAAAGGCGCCAGGGTTTTAGGAGTAAGCGTTCATTCAATAAGCGCACGCTCCACCTCGGCCGCAGTGCTGGCATCGAGAGTTGAGTTTAGAAAGCTGGCTCGCACCCCAGCTCACGCGTTGCGTTGACCTGATCCTGCATCAGGGCAATCAGTGGCGAGATCACGGTTCCGCAACCTACGTCCAGCACCCGCACATCCCGCCGCGCTTCAGTCATCGCAGCCAGACTGGCGATCCGCTGGGGTGATCGATAGGACAGCCCGTCAAGCATGGTCTGGTCGTAGGTCTCTGCCCAGTCAGCATAAAGTTTCAGCGTCGCGTCGGGATCGTTGCCGCGCAGTGCGTAGGCGCGGGCCAGTAACTGCTCGGGAGTGTTCGCAAGCTCTTCGCTTTTGGTCAAGGTTGAGCACCCTCCGTTGGCGAAAAGCGGTGCAGCGCCCCTGTGATGAAGCGTTTCAATTTAAGTCCAGCCTGCCAAAGTGAGAAGGTTGGCCGGAGTATTTATCGCCGCGCAGCAATACACTCAAGCTCCAGTGACGCACCCAGTGCCAAGCCATCCGCTCCCATCGCGCTTCTGGCCGGGTAGGGCGGCGAGAAATACTGGGTGTAGATGCCGTTAAAGGCACCCCACTGCGCGATGTCGTCGATCATCACCAGGCACTTCACCACGTCGCTGAAGCCCAAGCCAAGATGGGCGAGGTAAGTGTTCATTTGCCGAAAGATCGCGTCGGTCTCGGCCTCGAGCCCGCCCGCTACCAGCTCACCGGTTTCATCGGTGCCCACAAGCCCCGAAATAAAAATCAGGCCGCTATCGGTCTCGACAATGTCTGAGAACGGGAAGCCCTGTTCCAAGCTCAGCTGGGAACTGTAGAAATGGCCTGCCTGCGTTTCGGTTTTGACGATATCAGTGGTGTCATCTTGAGCTATGACTGGGTAGGAGCTCAGGCAGGACAGCAGCAGTGATGTAATCAGTGAGCGCATGATGGGATCTCGGCGATGTTCGGACGCGTCACGTTAACACTGCAGCCCGGCGTGTAGGAGGCTGCGCCGGTACTCTGGGCTGTTGCTGGGTAACGCAGTGGATGCCGCCGCCCATGGCAAAGAGTGCTCTGGCATCCAGCATCCGAATCTCTCTGCTTGGATAGGCGTCCTCGAGGCGTTCCCGGGCCGCGTCATCGTTGGGGTCATCGAAAGAGGGGCAGATGACCGCGCCATTGCAGACGTAATGATTGATGTAACTGTAATCGACCCAATCCAGGTGATCTTTGAGTTGGCGAGGTGCATCAATTGAGAGCACCGCCAGACCGGACTCATTGAATTGCGGTGACAGTGATTCCCACAGCGAAAAGTCAGGGTGGTCCGGGTTGGTTTGCCGGTGAACGAGCAGACGGCCGTCAGGTGCGAAGCACGCCACAATATCGACATGGCCTTTGGTGCCATTCAGGAAATTGTCTCGCCACAACCCCTTGGGCAGCCAGATTGCGCGGTCAGTTCCCAGCGCTGCGTGCACGTGCTCTGTGATGCTCTCGCGGTCGTGGTTTGCGTTGCGGGTTGGGTCCAGTTGGACCGTGTCTGTCAGCAGCACCGTGCCTTGTCCATCCACGTGGATGCCACCACCCTCGTTGACGATACCGGCGCGCTCAACCGGTATGCCCAACCACTCAGCGATATAGCCCGCAATGACATCGTCATGGTCCCACTCCAGCTCGGTGTTTTGTCCCCAGCCGTTGAATTGCCAATCCACGGCAATGAGGCCGCCGTCTTCCACCACGAACGTCGGGCCAATATCTCTCAGCCAAGCATCGTTAAGCGTTGCCGGTATCTTTCCAATTGCTTCCGACAGGTACTTGTCTGCGGCGGTGAGATCCTCGGGGTGGCACAACATGCGCACCGGCTCGTGTTCGCTGATGGCATTAGCGACGCTCGCCCAGCCGCGTTGCGCCTCTTCTGTACTGAGCCCGGACTCTGCGTAGCTCGCTCTTGGAAATCCCATCCAGGTCGCTTCATGGGGGTCCCATTCGGCGGGCATGCTTCTTGAGGGGGTCATGATTTGATGCCCGGAATTCCGCCGTTCTCTGCGCGCCCGTCGAGTAATCTTGGGTTCACTTTCGCCTCAGTCAGGGCGCCGTAAGTGTCGGGCCTGCGGGTGGCGAAAAAGGGGAACAGCGTGAGCCAATCGTCGCGCTGACCGAGATCAATTTCGGCAACTAGTGCGGCGGCCACGTCCCTTGGTGCCTCCACCAGCGTGCGGCCGAAGGGATCAATGAGACAACTTGCGCCGTAAAACTGAATAAGGCCCTCCGAACCAAAGCGGTTGGGTACGGCAATGAACACGCCATTGGCCGTTGCATGGCCCGCGACGACGCGCCGAAGCAGTGGTGCGGTATCAAAGTCTGGGTAGTCGGGCTCTGAACCGATGGCCGTGGGGTAGCAAAGTAGATCAGCGCCAGCGAGGGCGTAACAGCGAGCCACTTCTGGGAACCATTCATCCCAGCAGGTGGGGTTCCCGAGTTTCAGGTCCAACCCGTCCAGCTCCAAGGTGTGAACGGGGTAGGGGTCCACTGCCGGCCCCTCGGCAAAATAGTGGTCCTCAAAATAGCCCTCAGTGACGGGGATGTGGAGTTTGCGGGTACGCCCCACCACCTCACCATTGGGCGACACCGTGACCGAGGTATTCAGTCCACGCTGATCTGCAGCCCCTGACCGTTCGAACAGCGAAATCTGTAGGTGCACGTCACAGTCTTGGGCGAGCTGTTTGGCCAGCGCCAGACTCGGCCCAGTTTCCAGGTCCTCCGCTGAGGCGTCGGCAGGGCCCTCAGGTCTCGTATCAGCCGGGTAGCGGCTGAGCGTCAGCTCGGGCAAGAACACGACATTGGCGCCCGCTTCGGCGCAGGTGCTGACGCCTTCTGCCAGTTGCTCTGTGTGGTCCTCGGGGGACTCGAACCATCTCGTTTGCACGAACCCGATGTGTGTTATCCGAGGCTCGCGTCCTGGGATCAATTTCATGGGCAGGTGCTCCTTATTGGGCACTGACAGCGGGCATCTCAAGGCCGATTGACCGCACCAACGCTAGAGCGGAAATTATTGAGGGTCAAGCATGATGAGGCCAGTTTGAGGCATCAACGCAAAGCTTCCTCATAGGGGAGAGCGATTAGGGTGATGCGAACTGATC
>CACOYM010000013.1 GCA_902631395.1 Halieaceae bacterium
CAATGATGTAAAAGCCAGCTTGAGTTTGGCGGGTGCGATACCGATAGGTTTGGTCCGGGTCGGGTACCCACGCCGACACAAAGTAGTGTTGAAGCATCGCAACCCACCCGCCGGTCAGATCGCCTTTAAAAGGTTCATCAGCCATGTCGTCGAAGTCAAACTTGGTAAAGCGCTGGTCCGGTTGGGTTAACGCTGATCCGAGAAAGGGTTGCATGCCCATGCTGGATTCACTTCCTACAGGGGCCTTGGTGCTGTCTCTCTTTATTTGCGCAAAGGGTATGATCTGTGCAGCGTTATCAGAGGTGTTGGTTATCTCGTGTACGACGGTTACGACGTGGCTTCCACGTGTGAACAGGAAACGCTTGATAACGTCGAGACTGCTATTGCTGCCTGAGTAGGTCATTGCAACCTCAAGCGTGTCGTCCTCACCCAGCTCGTAAAATTTTTGTGTGCTTACGTATAGGGCGCGCTCTTGGTTATCTATGCCGTTGATTCCAACGATGCCGGACTGGGCGATGTAAGTGCGTTGCGCATTTCTCTCGAGTAACACGAACGGATCATCATTGTCGGTAAGAGTTTTCGGGTAGTTCTTCAGTGCGCTACCGACGACATCACCACCCCTTAAATCTATCATGACCTTCAATGCGTCGGTGTGGAC
The DNA here is from genome assembly GCA_902631395.1 of Halieaceae bacterium. Taxonomy (GTDB): domain Bacteria; phylum Pseudomonadota; class Gammaproteobacteria; order Pseudomonadales; family Halieaceae; genus Luminiphilus. The sequence goes on from CACOYM010000013.1 coordinate 659, forward strand.
GGTAATGAGTTGTCTGTCAGAGCTATCTGCAGCGCTGAGAGATGTCGGTGAATGTGTTTGCGGTTCGAGATTGACGTCTTCGCTAACAGGCAAGTCACTGCCTGTTGTAGCGGCTATAGGCGCGCTGCTGAATCCATCTTCTATCGGAGCTGGCGCAACCATCGGAACGGTGGGAAGTGCCGCAGCTTGTCGTTCTTCAGTAAAGCGCGTCCACTCACCCAGCAGCATAAGCCCCAGTAAAATACTAGCGGCGATCAGGGCGTAACGAGGGATATCCATTTTGGTCCTTAATGAGAATTTGGCGTTGCATCATGTGTAGGCACAGGATCATAACCTCCCTCGCACCACGGGTGGCAGCGCAGCAGTCTCCGGGTCGTTAGCCACAGGGCAGGTAAGGTACCGTGGCTCTTAAGAGCGTCAATCCCGTATTGCGAGCACGTAGGCGTGAAGCGGCAGCTTCTGCCAACCCAGGGGCTGAGCAAGAGCTGATAGCTCTTAATCAGTCGAATGATTGCGCGCCTCATACCGGCATCGATCGCTGTCCACAGGCTCATTATGCGCAGGCCTTCCGCCTCAGATCAGCCCAAAGTTGCGTCAAGTCTCTCATGACCTCTGCGTTGTCCATGTCGTCTGCTGCTGGTCGAGCTAACACGACCAAGTCGAAGTTTTGCGTAAGCCTGTTATTACGGAACTGTTCTCGCACTAACCGCTTGAGTCGGTTTCGCCGAGTCGCTTTTTTTACGTGCTTCTTGGCGATGATCACTCCGATTCTAGATCCGTTCATCTTGGTGTGCAGCGCTAATACAATAAACGCTGCGCTGCTGACTTTTAAGGCAGGCGCGTCAAAAACACGTCGGTAGTCTTCGGGTCGTGAGAGTCTTGCTGTTTTGGGAAAGTTAGGCATGGGTCATCAATGACCCGTGCGGCAAATGTTTATGCGGACAGTCGAGCTCTACCGCGAGCTCGGCGACGGGCCAGTATTTTCCGACCATTCTTGGAGGCCATCCGGGCGCGAAAGCCATGGTTGCGTTTACGCTTCAGAACGCTAGGTTGAAATGTACGCTTCATGACGATGTCCTCTTTGCCGGCGATAGGTTTTAGTCCGACCGCCTTCTATCTATATGATTTGCTTTCTGTGCGCAGAGCCCTTTGAGGAGGACCTGGTTATAAGGGGCGCGGAGTATAGGCGCGCTCTGCGGCCTTGGCAAGGGTCTGCAGATGGATCCTACGCTTACCTAGCTCCTTACGCAAAAAAGCTTATCCACGGGAATTGTGAGTAGGTGGGTAACGACTAAGGCTTCCTTATTGCCCCGCGCATGCTATGTTTAATGCGGCCTGGCCGTTTGCCGTAGCTTAAATTTGGGTTTGTACACGCAGCTTTCTCGGCAGGAAAGCTTTTAGGATATCACAGGTTTACCAAAAGATATATACAGGATATCCACAGGCGTATTTTATTTTTGTTGCGTTATGGTAAATAATAGTTTACGCACACAAGGATATTATAAGGTATTGGTAAATAACAAAAAAAAATTCATTGATGGAAATCAATCTTTGTGGATAACTATATCCCGCTAGCTGGCAAGAGCGTAGCAGTTTCGGGGGTGTGCGCGAGCAACAGGAGCTGGCCAAACTTATAATCGCAATGAAAAACAGCGACAGTCAGAAATTAAGCAAAAAAGTTGGAGAATAGCGTTGGTTGCCCCTCAACCGTTAACAGACCCCTGGCAGCACTGCTTAAATCGCTTAGGTGGTGACATCCCCCCGCAGCAGTTCAATACTTGGATTCGGCCACTTCAAGCTGAATGGAAAGAGACTGGACTATCACTTGCTGCGCCCAATCGGTTTATTCGCGACTTTGTGGCGGAGAAGTATTTACCAATGATCAAAGCATATCTGCTTGATGTGGTGGCGCCAGCGTCCGCGCGAGCATCTATTATTGTGCAGGTGTCGCAGACGCCATCCCCTGCGGTTCGATCGGTTCTGCCCGCGACGACAGCTGAAGTGCAGGCGGTGCCCGCAGCTGCCGCTGTGCGTCCAGCACCCTCCGGATTGTTGTCGCCATCGAATTTGGTGGAGGGGTATACGTTTGAGCGCTTTGTGGAGGGAAAGAGTAACCAGTTGGCGCTTGCGGCAGCCCAACAGGTAGCAGAACATCCCGGGCACTCCTACAACCCACTGTTCTTGTATGGCGGAGTTGGGCTGGGCAAGACGCACTTGATGCATGCGGTTGGCAACGCAATGCGGCGCAGAAACCCTGAAGCGAAAATTGTTTACCTTCACTCAGAGCGGTTCGTAGCCGATATGGTTAAGGCGCTGCAACTGAATGCGATTAACGACTTTAAGCGGTTCTATAGATCGGTTGACGCACTTCTTATCGACGATATTCAGTTTTTTGCTAATAAGGACCGGTCTCAGGAGGAGTTTTTTCACACTTTCAATGCTTTGCTTGAGGGCGGTCAACAGATGATCCTGACTTGCGATCGATACCCTAAAGAGATTGAAGGGGTTGAGGAGCGGCTCAAATCACGTTTTGGTTGGGGCCTCACCGTGGCAGTTGAGCCCCCTGACCTAGAGACGCGGGTCGCCATCCTGATGAAAAAGGCAGAGCAAAGTCGTATTTCCTTGTCTCCCGAAGCCGCGTTTTTCATAGCTCAGCGGATACGGTCGAACGTTCGTGAGCTCGAGGGTGCGTTGAAACGAGTGACCGCCAGCGCCAATTTTACCGGTAGGCCCTTTGACGTAGAGCTGATCAAGGACAGCCTAAAGGATCTGCTTGCGCTGCAAGACAAGCAGGTGTCGCTTGATAACATCAAGCGAAAGGTGGCTGAATATTACAAGATAAAGGTGGCAGATTTAATGTCGAAGCGGCGCAATCGATCGGTTGCCAGGCCTCGCCAGGTGGCGATGGCTATCGCGAAGGAGCTTACGCAACATAGTCTTCCAGAAATTGGAGATGCTTTTGGTGGTCGAGACCACACGACAGTTCTGCACGCTTGTCGTAAAATTAGGGAGCTTAGGGATACTAGTCCCGATATAAGTGAGGATTACCAAAATCTGCTCAGGGCCCTGACAACCTGATAACCGATGCTACCGGGCCGACCCGCCTGTAGGCAGTCTTTATCACCCAATAGACGACATAACGAGCTTAAAGACATGAAATTCTCCATTTCTCGTGACGCACTGATAAAGCCCCTTAATCTCGTGGCGGGGGTAGTGGAGAGGCGACAAACCCTTCCCATTTTGTCCAACGTCCTGCTGGTGCTGGAGGGCACGACATTATCCCTTACGGGCACAGACCTGGAGGTCGAGCTCATAGGGCGTGTTGATCTCGAAGCAGCGGGTGTTGATGGTGAGGTGACAGTGCCTGCCCGAAAGCTGGTTGATATTTGTAAGTCCTTGGCTGAGGGTTCCATAATAGAATTCTCTATGGACTCGGGCAAGGCTACTGTTAAGGCGGGCCGAAGCCGTTTTACGCTGTCTACCTTGCCTGCCGCAGATTTCCCAGCTGTTGAGGGAGGTGCTGGATCAGTATCGTTAGCCTTGGATCAGTCACTTGTTAAGCAGCTCATAGATGGTACGGCTTTTGCCATGGCTCAACAGGATGTTCGGTACTATCTGAACGGTTTGTACCTAGAAATTTTGGGCGGACGTATACGTGTGGTTGCGACAGACGGCCATAGGTTGGCGATGGCGACAGGTCCGCAGCGTGTAAATGCCGAGGATACGGGAGTGATTATTCCGCGTAAGGGCGTGCTCGAGCTGGCTCGCCTCCTAGATGGGGAAGCACCGCTGGAGCTGGCGATTGGTAGCAATCACATTCAAGCGGTAAACGAACAATTTACCTTCACTTCTAAGCTCGTTGATGGCAAGTTCCCAGATTATGAGCGCGTCATCCCTAAAAATTCTGATAAATCAGTAATAGGCGATCGGACGGAATTGCGTCAAGCTTTTACCCGGACAGCCATCTTGTCTAATGAAAAATACCGGGGAGTTCGGTTAAAGCTGACAGAAAACAATCTGGACATTACCGCGAATAACCCAGAGCAGGAGCAAGCTGAGGAAGTGGTTGGGGTAGAGTATGCCGGTGCAGAGCTCGAGATTGGGTTCAATGTGAGCTACTTGCTCGATGTGCTAGGCGTCTTGGATCAACCACAAGTCCGGCTTTCTCTCTCAGATGAGGCGAGCTCGGCTTTGCTTGAGCATGCGGAATCACCCGTCGGCGAGGAGCCAGAGCGACTCTATGTCGTAATGCCTATGCGGCTTTGATTTGCAGCCTGCCTCTTAGATGCTGGAGCATATCTCAATAGATCGTGTTCGGAATCTTTCTAACATTTCCATTGATTTGTTCCCGGGCGCTACCGCACTATTTGGTGCCAACGGATCAGGGAAGACCAGTTTTTTAGAGGCGATTCATGTCTTGGGTGTGGGTAGGTCTTTTCGCACCCGCCAATCCCAGCCGGTAATTCAGCATGGCCAAGAGGACTGCCGAGTGGTTTGCCGGATGCGCCGCCACGGCCGCTCATTCGCCATGGGCATTGAGAAACATCGGGATAGCACCGTTCGCGCAAGAATCGATGGCGCAAACGTGGCGTCGCTGTCTGAGCTGGCCCGCGCACTGCCCCTAGTTTTGTTAGACACTGACAGCATGGGGTTGGTAACCGGGCCGCCCGAAGGGCGCCGCAGGCTGCTTGACGGCACTTTGTTCCACGTGGAACAGTCTTTTTTGCCCCTTTGGCGGCGTTACGCGCAAGCGATGCGACAGAGGAATGGCGGGCTGCGCCGTGGTATACTCGATATTGATGTCGCGTGGAGGCAAGAGCTCTCTGAGACTGGGGAGCGATTGACTGAGAGTCGATTGCGAGTGGCGGACGAATTGTCCGCACTACTCTCTGGCATAGCGCCACAGCTGTCTGCTGAGCTCGCCGATGTATCAGTTGCATTTCGGCCGGGCTGGGATCGACGGTTGAGTCTTTTGGAGGCACTAGAGCGCAACGCCAGTAGCGATGCTGGCCAGGGTTTCACTCAGGTTGGGCCGCACCGTGGCGATCTTCGATTTATGGTGGGCGGTGTGACGGCGGCTGACGTGTTATCTCGCGGCCAGCTAAAGCTGTTGTTGATCGCGCTGAAATTGGTACAAGGGCGACTGATTGAAGAATGTGGCAGTGGGCAGCCAGTTTACCTAGTAGACGACCTCGCCGCTGAACTGGATCGTGCTCACTGTGCTAACGTGTGTGCACAGTTGGGTGTTAACCGACAGGTGATCTTAACCGCTGTTGATCGGGGGTCACTGGAGGCGGCGTGGGGCGATGGCCCTCTCCGATTGTTCCACGTGGAACAGGGCCACATTGCACTGCAGGACTAGTAGAGTGGCGCTGTCCAGCGGCGCCTGCAAGTTGCGATAGCGCTGAATCAGCTGCGGGCGACGCGGTTTAACGGTGGAGGTGAGGCAAGTATGTCAGAAGATAAGCAGCAACCTTCAGGTACTGAAGACTACGATTCTTCGAGTATTAAGGTTCTGAAAGGCTTGGACGCGGTCCGCAAGCGGCCTGGGATGTACATCGGCGACACTGACGATGGCACAGGCCTGCATCACATGGTCTTTGAGCTTGTTGATAACAGTATTGACGAGGCCTTGGCAGGACATTGCAGCCAGATTGACGTCGTTATTCACCCTGATGAGTCGGTAACGGTCTCGGATAACGGACGTGGGATACCCACTGAGCAGCACGAAGAGGGGGTGTCGGCCGCTGAAGTAATTATGACAGTCCTGCATGCCGGCGGGAAATTTGATGACAATACCTACAAGGTTTCTGGTGGTTTGCATGGTGTTGGTGTGTCGGTTGTCAATGCGCTGTCTTCAACGCTGCAATTGACTATTCGTCGTAAGGGTGAACTTTTTGAGCAAACTTACGCCCATGGGGTGCCAGAGACACCGCTTAAGGTCGTTGGCGAGACGGCTGATACTGGCACGGCCGTGCGTTTTACCCCCTCTCCTGAAACTTTCAGCAATATTGTTTTTCACTATGACATTTTGGCTAAGCGACTGAAAGAGTTGGCTTTTTTGAATAGCGGTATCCGTATCTTTTTGAAAGACGAGCGTTCTGGAGAAGAGGAGTTGTTTGCTTACGAGGGGGGTTTGAGGGCCTTTGTGGAGTTTTTGAATCAGAGTAAAACGCCAATAGCAAAGGTTTGTCACTTTCAGGCTGAAGCCGAAGAAGGCGTTGAAGTTGAAGTGGCGTTGCAATGGAACGATGGATTCCAGGAGGGCCTCTACTGCTACACCAACAATATTCCGCAGCGAGACGGCGGCACGCACCTGGCTGGCTTTCGCGCCGCCCTCACTCGGTGTTTAAATAATTACATTGAAAAAGAGGGAGTTGCGAAGAAAGCGAAAGTATCTACGACGGGGGATGATGCCCGCGAGGGTTTGACCGCCATCGTCTCAGTGAAAGTGCCGGACCCTAAATTCTCCTCTCAGACAAAAGATAAGCTGGTGTCGAGTGAGGTCAAAAGCGCAGTCGAGCAGGCAATGAACCAGTTCTTCAGCGACTTTTTGATGGAAAATCCCGCTGATGCCAAATTGGTGGTCGGGAAAATGATTGATGCTGCTCGTGCCCGAGAGGCGGCGCGAAAGGCACGCGAGATGACCCGACGCAAAGGTGCACTGGATATTGCAGGTCTGCCGGGTAAGTTGGCCGATTGCCAAGAGCGCGATCCCGCGCTGAGCGAGCTGTATCTGGTGGAGGGGGATTCCGCGGGAGGATCAGCCAAGCAGGGCCGCGATCGCAAGTTTCAGGCGATCCTGCCGCTTAAGGGGAAGATTCTGAATGTCGAAAAGGCGCGTTTCGACAAGATGCTGAGTTCTGCCGAGATCGGTAATCTTGTTACGGCCCTAGGTTGTGGTATTGGCAAAGACGAATTTGATCCGGAGAAACTCCGATATCACCGCATCATTATCATGACGGATGCTGACGTGGATGGATCTCACATCCGCACACTGTATTTGACCTTCTTTTTCCGGGAGATGCGGGAGCTCATTGATCGAGGCCACGTTTATATTGCGCAGCCACCACTCTACAAATTGGCGCGCGGCAAGCAAATCCGTTACTTGAAAGACGAGGCGGCTTTGGCAAAATACATCACGCAGTCGGCGCTAGAGGACTCCGCGATTTTCACCAATCTTGAAGCGCCGCCGGTGGCGGGTGAGGCGCTGGCGGACCTAGTCGGAGCTTACCAAGGGGTCGCATCGGACATTGAGCGGCTGTCAAGGTTGTACCCTGAGGACGCGCTTTGGCCGCTGATGACGGTGCCTCCATTGGCCACTTCTGACCTCGAAGATGAGAACAAAGTACAAGTATTTGCAACGGACTTAAGTGAGTGCTTGCTAACCCCGCAAGACAAATCATTGCGATATGAAGTGTTTGTGCGGCAGGACCCGGAACGCGGCTTCTATTATCCTGTTGTGCGGCGCACGGCCCACAGTGTAGCAACTGATACGGTGCTGGGCAGAGGTTTTTTCGACTCAGCTGAATATCGTGCATTGCGCTCGCTGGGTGAGCGTCTTGACGGGTTAATTGAGTCGGATGGATTTTTCCAGCGAGGAGAGAAGCGTCATGAGACTCAGGACTTTGCTGCCGGATTAGAATGGTTGTTGGCTGAGGCTAGGAAGGGCTGCACCATCCAACGCTATAAAGGTCTCGGTGAGATGAACCCGGAGCAGCTTTGGGAAACGACCATGGATCCCGAAGCGCGGCGAATGTTGCAGGTGACCATTGAAGACGCCTTCTTGGCGGATCAAATGTTCTCTACGTTGATGGGCGATGACGTTGAGCCACGTCGCGAGTTTATTGAGCAAAACGCGCTCGCGGTTGCGAATCTTGACGTTTGAGCTGCAACACTGCGACAACGTCGCATCGTTAAGTGGCGTGGCGACCCGGAGATGCGTTCACCTTGAGGCGGAGCGGAGCGCCTGGATGAGCGGACGGTAACCCGCGTGGGAGCTGTTTATCGGTGTTTTGTTGAGTGTCGCAGTCACACCTTTGGGCAAGGCTGGCCGTTAACTGTTGCTGTCCTCTGGTAACTGGGTTTGCTTCCCGTCATGCAGTTCATCCACCCGCATGGCCTCAAGTTCAGGCTCGATGGGAGACAGCGTCTCGGGGAAGGTTTTGTTTGCCCGCTTAGACAGTGTCTGAAATCGAGCGACCTTTCCTGCCAGACCTTGCTTGCCCTGTACAGCTTTGACCGCGTCGTTGTACTTATTGGTCGCGGTGGACAGTGAGGCGCCTAATGACAACAGGCGATCACCCAGCAGGCAGACCGTGTTGTAAATGTCGCCCGCGCGCTCACTGATCTCCCGAGCCTCACGGTTGCTGTGTTCGATCATCCATAGATTGGCAACAGTGCGTAGAATGGGCATCAGGGTTGTATGAGATACCAGTACGACGTTCTTTTGATAGCCGTGATTGAAGAGTTCTCGTTGTTCCCGCATCACCTCGATATATGCTGGCTCAACCGGCATGAACATCAGCACAAAGTCGGGACTTTGCATCCCTGGTAAGTTCGCATAATCCTTGGCTGACAGGGACTCGATATGCTGCTTTACAGATTTACCATGTGCGTCTAGCGCTGCAGCACGTTCAGCTTCGGTCTCTGCCGTGACTGCCCGCTCATAGTCGATAAGAGACACCTTGCTGTCGATGACCAAATTCTTGCCTTCAGGAAGCCGGATGACAAAGTCCGGTAGGTGCCGGTCCCCACGCTCATCTTTTATTGAAACTTGTGCATCGTAGTGTTCCCCGCGGCGCAAGCCCGCGAGTTCAAGCGTCTTTTCGAGTTGGGCTTCTCCCCAATTACCGACGAGTTTTTTGTCCCCTTTTAACGCTCGCGTCAGATTTTGCGCCTCACCTGACATCGACACCCCTACTGACTCCAGATGTTTGATCTGTTCGCTTAAAGAAGCGCTGTTGCGAACCATGTCCGAATGCACCTGATTCACGCGTGACTGAAAATTATCAATTTTTTCAGCCAGCGGTTTGAGAATGTTGTCGAGGCTTTTTTGATTGGTCACTTCCAGCGCTTTACCAGAGGATGCGAGTAGCTTCTGTCCAACGACCTCAAGCTCGGTCCGCAGAGCGGCGCGCGATTCCTCAACCCATTTCATCTGCGACTCGTGGTGCGTTCCCCGCTCTGTCAGAGTTGCGGCTTGGGCGCTCAGCTGCGCCCTAAGTGTTGAGCAGTCTTTCAATAATTGCGCTATCTCTCCCTCTGCCGCTTCGGCCCGCTCTGTCGCTAAAGAGGCGGTCGTGCGGTTAGCGGCGATCTCCTGCTGGAGCGCATCCCGTTCGATTCGCTGTTTGCGGAGTTGATTGAGCGTAAAGCCTAGCCCTATGACACATGCGGCGATGACGCCAAGCGAGAACAATGTGGGGCCTGTCATTCTGTTGTGGCCAGCAACGCCAGATCTGCAAGTTGAGTGAAGAGTTGACGGAGCCGATTGAGAAGTCGGTACCGATTCTGGCGTTCCTCGGGTTTGTCGCTGTTTACCATGACATGCTCAAAAAATGCGTCCACTGGACCACGCAGTTTCGCTAACTCATTCAGTGCGTCCCGGTAATTCCGCTCAGCTATTAATGGTTCGACTGCAGCATCGACAGCCGTTACCGCTTTATGTAATGCAGTTTCCGCCTCCTCGGTGAATAGTGAGGAGTCGGGCTGCTCGTCGTCCGATGAATTAGCTTTGGCCAGAATATTCGCGACACGCTTATTTGCTGCTGCGAGATGCTCCGCCGTTTCCGTTTGCGAAAATCTGGACAGCGCCCTCACACGCAGGTCAATGTCGAATAGGTCGCTAATCTCGGTGGCGAGTACTGCGCGAAGAACGGAGATGTGAATGCCCTCATCGTCATACCAGTTACCCAGCCGATCCAAAACATATTGCAGGACGGTTGCGACGGTGTCGGGTTGGAGCTCTGTGGTGTGGTTTGATGCGGCTTGCTCTAGAAGCGCTTGTAATGGCGCTGGCTTCCCTTGGTCGATAAGTATTCTAATGACCGCTAATGATGCTCGCCGTAACGCAAAAGGGTCCTTTGAGCCTGATGGCGGCTGGCCGATACCAAAGATGCCGACAAGTGTATCGAGACGGTCTGCCAAGGCCACGGCTGACGCTGCCGCCGATGGAGGAAGGTGGTCTCCCGCAAAGCGGGGGAAGTAGTGGGATTCAATCGCCTCCGCTACCTCTGCCATTTCACCGTCATGCGTAGCGTACTGGCGTCCTGCAACACCCTGGAGGTCTGGAAATTCCAACACCATTTCTGAGACGAGATCACATTTGCAGAGCTGTGCTGCTCGCGTTGTGATGCTTTGATCGGCGCTAATGATGGAAGCTATCTCCGACGCCAGCTGTGTGATGCGTTCGGTCTTATCGTATAGGCTGCCAAGCTGATGCTGAAAAACGACACTGCTCAAACGCGCCTTCCGCGAAACCAAAGAGGTTTGCTTATCATTGTTAAAGAAAAATGCCGCATCACTAAGTCGAGGGTGAATGACTCGCTCATTGCCAGAGATCACCTTGTCCGGCTGCTGACTTTCGATGTTGGAGACAGTGATGAATGCCGGTATCAGCGCGCCGTCTGACTCACGAGTCAGGTGGAAGTATTTTTGATGGGTCTTCATCGCTGAGATCAGCGCCTGAGAGGGCACTTCGAGAAACTTTTCGTCAAAGCTCCCACGCAGTGCGGCAGGCCACTCAACTAGCCCCGTTACCTCATCGAGAAGATCTTTAGCCAGTGCGACGGACTCGCCCGGTTTAGCCAAAGCGCTCACTTGCTGAACGATCAGTTCTCGCCGCTCATTGGTGTCACACAATACGCGAGCCGACCGCAGTGTTTCTCGGTACTCCGCGGGTGACGGAATGTCTACCGGGAGGTTGTGATGAAACCGGTGCCCACGAGTTTCCCGCCCGCTTGTTAAATCAAATAAAGACAGTGGCAATACTTCTTTGCCCAGTAGCAGCACCAGCCACTGAACCGGCCTCAGAAATTCGTCCCTAGACCGACCCCAACGCATGCGTTTGGAGACGGGCATAGCTGCAACAGAGCTAGCTACAATCTCGGGTATGATAGAAGCGGCATTAGCACCTTTTTGCGAAACATGTGCGACAATGCGCTCCACACCTTGTTCTTCGACGATATCCAGCGCAGCGGTCGTCACACCTTGTTTTCTGGCGAACCCTTCCGCTGCCTTGGTCCACTGCCTGTCAGTATCGCGCGCTGCGCTCAAAGGTGGCCCAACCACGCTGTTATTCAGGTCCGGGCCTTTTATTTCTAGGCCCATTACGAGCACAGCGAGACGCCGCGGTGTTGAATAGTCGCAGGCGTGAGAAAACGACAACCCCTGTCCAGCCAGCCCCTCAGTGATGCCTTTACGCAACGCTTGCGCCATTCCTACAATTTCACCTGCTGGGAGCTCCTCGGTGCCCAGCTCGAAAAGTAAGTCGGTGGTGCTCACGTTTCACCTTCTTGCTGTGTTTCCAGTTGTTCCAGTGCGGCCTCCGCCAGGTCTGGGTCGGCTTGCGGGAAGCCGAGTGCGCCGCGCACGGCAACATATGCCTCTGCCGCTGCTCTCGCGAGTGTTCTTACTCGAAGAATGTGCCTTTGACGTTCAGTGACACCGATAGCATGCCGACTGTCTAGCAAATTAAAGGTATGAGAGGCCTTCATGACATGCTCGTACGCCGGCAATGGCAACTTGTTTTGTGCTAGCCGCGTTGCTTCCCTCTCATAAAATTCGAATTGCGAGAACAGGTGATCAATGTCAGCCTCGAGAAAGTTGAAGGCAGACATTTCGACTTCGTTCTGGTGATACACATCACCATAGGACACCTTTGCTGCGGCCGTTTCTGCCCAAATGAGGTCGTAAACTGATTCGACACCCTGTAAGTACATCGCGATTCGCTCAAGACCATAGGTGAGCTCGCCAGTGACCGGGTAGCATTCGAGTCCACCTGCCTGCTGAAAGTAGGTGAATTGGCTCACTTCCATGCCGTTTAACCAAACCTCCCAGCCCAGTCCCCATGCTCCAAGCGTTGGAGATTCCCAGTTGTCCTCAACGAAGCGGATATCGTGCACCAGCGGATCCACGCCCAGTGCGATGAGACTACCCAGATAGAGATCCTGAAAGTCAGTGGGTGAGGGCTTCATTACTACTTGAAACTGAAAATAGTGTTGAAGCCGGTTCGGGTTTTCACCATAGCGGCCATCAGCCGGCCTGCGGCTTGGCTGTACATAAGCCGCGTTCCAGTTTTCTGGTCCCAGTGCACGCAAGAAAGTGGCTGGGTGGAATGTACCGGCACCCACTTCCATATCGAGGGGTTGCAGAACCATGCATCCTTTTTCGGCCCAGTAGGTCTGTAGCCGCAGAATAATCTCTTGAAATGTCGCAGGTGCCACGAAACTATCCACTATAAATGGTGGCGTTAGTATAACTGCGTTGTCAGAGCCATAATCAATTTTCCAACTTCCCACCGACGCGGTTGTCCGCCCTTGTGTCCAAGTTATCGAAACCCATATGGTTGAGGTGGAGGGTTATCTCCTTTGTTTATCTGATGCTGCTCGTGACGACCTGGTTGCCTATCTGATGATCTCGGAGGTTGCGCTGGTTTATAAAAGCTGGCTTGTATCGCCTCAACCGTCGAAAAAGAGTTGGGTGACGGTTGGGAAATTTTGAGCCAGCCTATCCCCGGTCCAATGCGCACCGTCGCTAAGCGGCCAGGCGACTGACGAACTCATTGCAGAAAAGGGCTATTTTTGGTGCCCACTCCTAGTGGTATCGAAAACTTCGCGCAGTTCGTTCAGGCTAGTGGTATTGCAGGCATCTTGCGTGATCAGCTACTCGCCAGTGAGCCCGCGGGGAAAACGCGCCCTCTCAAAGAATACCGTGTTTCAAAGCCTTGGTGCGGAACAAATTGGTGGATAAGCCAGCCGTTACGCTCGTAACTAATAATGGGTGCGATGCCGCACACATGTCGGGATTTCGCGCGACTCTCCTCTTGGCGGCGAGCTGCGTCTTTGAGCGACGACCCACACGAGGCACTCACTGTTATGAATTTAAGCGTAGAAGAAGTTGATTGCGGGGATTAAGCCCCAACATCAGTGGCAGCACGAACGTTTTTTGCTGCCGACTCGGCAATAGCATCGAATGCTATAACTGGGCCGCACTGCCAGTGGGTCACCCAATAGGAGATCTTAATGACACGCTTCACGGGTAAAATAATAGCTGGGGTCATCGGCTTCTTGGCCTTTGGCCTCGCTGGACTACTATTTGGTCTGGTGCTGGGTCACGCGTTTGACCGGGGGCTGTGGCGGGCTCTACAACTCTCCAGTCCTGAGGCCGTGCACATTATGCGCGACCAGTTTTTTGAGACTACCTTTATCTTACTGGGGTTCGTGGCGAAGGCCGATGGCAGGGTCTCCGAAGCCGAGATCGCCCAGGCGGAGTCTTTGTTTGCACAGCTACGCCTAACCGTAGCGCAACGTCGAACCGCAATTGAGCGCTTCAAGACCGGCTCGGCCTCAGGTTTCGATCCAGCGCCTACTATTGAACGATTTTCTCAATGCCTTGGCCAGCGCCGCCAGGCACAACGCACACTCATGGCAATGTTAGTCAGTATCGCGCTTGCTGATGGCAGTTTTTCTGAGAAAGAGCGTGCCGCGATTTACCGGTTAGCTGGCCTATTGGGGTTACCGCACAGAGAGGTTGATCAGCTAATCTCTATGGCGAATGCTCAGGCGCAGTTTCAGCAGGGTAGATACAGGCGGTCCGGCGGAGGGGGCAGTTACACTGAGGCAAGTCATGAAGCTTCGCAGCTGGATACTGCATATGCTGCACTGGGCATTAACGCCAGTGCCAGTAACTCAGATATCAAGAGGCGTTACCGGAAACTTATGAGCGAGAATCATCCTGACAAGCTGATCGCAGAAGGTGTCCCCGACGAGTTGCTCAAAGTGGCAACGGAGCGCGCTCAGGAAATCACGGCCGCTTACGACGTCATTCAGAATGCTAGGGGCTTCAGATAGTTGAATTTTTTAATTAGCTCTGCTGAGGCCGCTTTAATCCCGCCAAAAAACGGGGGTGAGCAAAACGAGCAGAGTGAACACCTCTAACCGCCCCATTAACATGGCAAGACAGAGGATCAATTTCCCGGTTTCACTCACGGAAGCGTAATGGCTTGCTACTTCACCGAGACCCGGTCCAAGGTTGTTCATGGTCGCGACGACGGCAGAGAAAGCAGAGATGAAATCCATTTCGGTCGCTAGTAGTGCCAGCCAAATCAACACAAAGCAAAACATGTAAACCGCAAAAAAACTCCAGACCGCACTGATGACCTCGGGTTGGACTCTTCGAGAGTCTAATTTCAGTGGGATAACGGCGTTGGGGTGCAGCAGCTGACGCAGCTCCCGCATGCCCTGTTTGAATATGAGTAATATTCTCATCGCCTTCATGCCTCCTCCGGTGGATCCGACGCAGCCGCCCATGAAACTCAAAATTAATAGAAATACAGGTAAAAAGAGTGGCCAGACTGAGAAATCTTGGGTGGTAAACCCGGTTGTTGTGGCGATTGATATCGTTTGAAACAGTCCGTGGATAAGGCTGTCCTGATAGTTCAGTGTCTCCGTGTAAAGCAGGAGGCAACATACTATGGCAGTCGCTAGGCTGATTACCGCGATGAAAAAGCCTGCCTCGGAGTCACGCATGTATATCCGGATATCGCGTCGCTGCATTGCCATAAAATGCAACCCGAAATTTATTCCGGACAGCAACATAAAAATAGAGCTTACAAGTAGCACGGCACTATCGTCGTAGTAACCTAAACTGGCATCGTGAGTTGAGAAACCCCCAATAGCCACTGTTGAGAAAGCGTGACATAACGCATCGAAAGCATGCATTCCTGCCGCGCGATACGCCAAGGCGCAGGCGATAGTAAGCATCAAATAAATAGCGAAAAGGGCTTTAGCGGTCCCGGTTAAGCGCGGTGTTAATTTGCGATCTTTCGATGGGCCTGCACTTTCGGCACGGTATAGCTGCATGCCGCCGATGCCTAGCATGGGCAGAATCGCCACTGCGAGCACGATTATTCCAATCCCTCCAAGCCACTGAAGGAACTGCCGGTAAAAGAGAAGGGATCGAGGTAACTCGTCTAGGCCAGTAATAATTGTAGCACCAGTCGTCGTTAGCCCAGAAATGGATTCGAAAATGGCTTCTGTGGGTGAGAGCGCGATCTGAGGAGAGAGCCATAATGGTATGGCCCCAAACAAGCCAAGCACCAACCAGAATAAAGCGGTTACTACAAAGCCATCGCGTATGCTTAGTTCTCGCGTCAAGTGGCGCGTTGGCAGCCACATTGTGACTCCAGAGAAAAGTGTGGCCGCAAAACCCGTTGCGAAAGCGGCAGCCGTTCCGTCGCTTGCTATAAACCCTATGAAGAATGATGGAAGCATCGTAGTGCTGAACAAGATCAGCAGCACCCCGATAATCTTGATGGCCATCGCGAGCTGCATTAGATGAAGCCGAAACCTACCGCAAATAACTTTTCTACAGCTGAAATCTGAGTGCGTTTGGTGAGGAAAAGGATTACGTGGTCGTTGGCTTCCACCACAACATCATCGTGAGCGATCAGAACTCTGTCTCCTCTTAAGATTGCACCAACCGTGACACTTGAAGGAAGGCTTAGTTCGTCCAATCTTCGTCCAACCACCTTGGAAGACCGAGCGTCGCCATGAGCGGTAAGCTCAATCGCTTCTGCAGCACCCCTGCGTAACGAGTGCACGGCGCTGATATCGCCCTGCCTAACATGCATGAGAAGGCTGCTGATGGTCACTTGTTGTGGCGAAATGGCAATGTCAATTTCTTCGCTGATCAAGTCCGCATAAGCAGCATTGGTAATCAGTGTGATGACCTTTGCGGCGCCGAGCTTTTTAGCAAGCATTGACATCATGATGTTAGATTCATCGTTATCAGTTAGCGCACAAAAAACATCCGTGTTTTCGATATTTTCCTGCTTAAGCAGCAATGGTTCGTTACCGCTTCCGTGAAGCACAATGCTGTCTTCAAGCAAGTCGGATAGGGTTCTACAGCGATCGTGGGAACGTTCGATAACCTTTACTTGGTATTGCTTTTCCAACCGCTGTGCGAGGGTCGCGCCAATATTCCCTCCCCCGGCAATCATGACCCGATGGTAGGGTTTATCAATTTTGCGTAACTCTGACGTGACCTCCCTAATGTGTTCCCTTGCGGCGATGAAAAATACTTCATCGTTAGGTTCAACCACCGTCGTCCCTTCGGGGATAATCGGATCGCCTCCAGCACGAAAAATGGCCGCGACACGCGTGTCAACGCGGGGCATATGCTCTCGAATTTCCTGAAGCTCGCGACCGACGATAGGCCCACCGGCGAGCGCCTTGACAGCAACAAGACGAATGCGACCACCAGCAAAATCCAGGACTTGTAGAGAACCAGGATTGGCGATTAACTGCTCGATGTTGGTGGTGACAAGCTGTTCTGGCCCGATAATGACATCAACCGGGATGGCACCCGACTCGAACAAAGCATGATGCTCCACGAGGTAGCTCGCGGAGCGGACTCGGCTTATTTTGGTGGGTGTGCGATACAGCGTAAAAGCAACAGAGCAAGCGAGCATGTTGATTTCATCGCTGTCCGTTACCGCGATGAGCATATCGGCATTTTCCGCGCCCGCATCCATGAGGGTGCTTGGGTGTGCTCCATTCCCTAAAACAGTCCGGACATCCAGTCGTTCGGCAAGACGCTTAAGTGTAGACGTTTGCTCGTCTACGACAGTAATGTCGTTTTGTTCGTCAGCAAGATGCTCGGCGAGTGTGCCGCCGACCTGTCCCGCCCCGAGGATAATGATTTTCACCGGCCTCTGGACCCTCTCAACGACCCGCATACACGATAAACCAAGTCAAACCCGCCAATCCATGTGGATTACTTACGTTGGGCTGGGGCCCGATTGGGTAAACCCGAGGGCTTCTCAACAAGTGAAAAAAAGAGGCCGTCAGTACTGTGGGGCTTGGGCAAAGTTTGCCAACCATGTTCTGTCGCGATGCCCGTCGGGAGCGCCACCCCGGCAACGTTCATTTGTTGATCTCTAGTGAAACGAGCGATTACGTCGTCATTCTCTGCTCGAAGAACAGAGCAGGTCACGTAGAGCAACCGACCGCCAGGCTTTAACAGCGGCCAAAGCCCCTGCAGGATGGCGAACTGCTGATCGGCAAAAAACGCAATATCGTTAGCCTGCCGCAGGATTTTGACGTCCGGGTTACGGCGAATGACGCCAGTTGCAGAGCAGGGGACATCAGCGAGGATGGCATCGAAGCTCTCTGGCTCAAGTGTCTCAGGCGGTGCGCTGGCATCACCGACGAGCACAGTCATGGGTAAACGCAGTCGCTTACTGTTTTCATGAATAAGCTGTAGTCGCGACTCGGAGATATCCATCGCCACCAGTTCTACCAGCTGCGGTTGCTGCTCTGAGATGTGACACGCTTTTCCCCCTGGCGCAGCGCAGGCATCTAGAATCCGCTCGCCAGATTGCGGCGATAGGAGCCCCGCTGCAAATTGGGCAGCGAGATCCTGTACGCTCACCCACCCCTCAGCGAAATAAGGCAACGCTCCGACATCCACCGGTGTGGTTAGCACTAGTCCGTCCTCACAGGCGTGCTCGCTCTCTGCACCGATGCCGGCTTCTGCAAGAATCGTGGTATAGCGATCTCTGCCTGCTTGCCGGCGGTTAACTCGCAATGCCATCGGCGCTTTGCTGCGAGCAGCTGTCGCAATCTGCAGGAACTGCTCCGGATATTGATGAATCAGGCTTTCGAACAACCACTGTGGCAGGGCATGTAGCGCAGATGTCGAGATCCCTTCTTTATTGTTGGGGTCTCGGCGTTGGTGGGCTCGCAGCACACCATTCACCAAACCTTTAGCCCACTGCTTATTGAGCTCTCGGGTGCCGCCAACGGTCTCTGATACGACTGCGTGAGCGGGAGTCCGTAGGTGGTCTAGCTCGTAAATACCAATGCAGATTAGCGCAAGAACATCCTGATCTTTCCGGTGCAGAGGCCTGTCTAGGTACTGCGCGCTAAGTGCTACCAAATAAGGCCATTCGCGCAGTGTGCCGTATACGAGTTCCCGGCATAGCGGGCGACGCTTTTCACTTATCTGTGACAGCGTGTCTCGAAAAAAATGGTTGAGAGATTCCCCGCCAAGTACCCTAGAAATAGTGCGTGCTGCCGTGGCCCGCGGTGACCGCATTGTCATACTTCTTCAGGGGGTGTCAGCTGCACGCCCGGCTTCAGGCGATCACGATGGCCATTAATTAGCGTTGATATAGGCTGTGCTTTTGCGCCTGGTAGCTGTGCCTCGGTGATTATCAATACGCCGTCGCCGCAGCGGACCCTCAGGCCGCGGTCGTCCGCCGAGAGAATGTCGCCTGCCGCTCCTGATGACGAGCCCTCTTCGGTGTGCGCTGACAAAATTTTAAACCGATCTTCGCCAAGCAATGTGTAGCATCCCGGCACTGGGTTAAAAGCGCGAATACGCCGCCATACCGTATCAGCGCTCTCGTTCCAGTCGATAGCACTTTCGGCCTTATCTATTTTATGGGCGTAACTGGCCAGCTCATGCTTCTGCGGTATCGCTGACGACATGAGAGGCTCGAAGTCGCTGAGGTTATCTGCTAATGCTGACGCACCCAGCGCTGCCAGTTCATCGAGAAGCATGCCGCCAGTATGGTAATCGCGAATAGTCATGCTGTAGGCTGAAAGAATGGGACCGGTATCCAGTCCTGGCTCCATCGCCATGATGCTGACACCGGTATCGCTGTCACCAGACTCAATCGCGCGCTGCACTGGCGCTGCCCCTCGCCACCGGGGTAGGAGAGACGCGTGGACATTGATGCAACCTAATCTGGGGATATCGAGTGCGGCTGCTGGCAGAATCAGGCCATATGCCACAACAACCATCAAATCTGCTGCGAAACTGCGGAGCACTGACTGTGCTCCCTTAGATTTGAGTGAGTCGGGCTGCCAAACAGGCAAGTCTGCTGTCAGCGCCATTTTTTTGACCGGTGATGCTTGCAGCTGTTTCCCTCGACCCGCGCGTCGGTCGGGCTGCGTCAACACCGAGACAATTTCATGGGGGCTGGCGATTAATCGCTCTAGGTGCACTGCCGCGAAATCAGGTGTGCCAGCGAAAATAAGTTTTAAAGATTTGGGCATGGATTAGGAGCGAAGTTTCTGTTCTTTTACAAGCTTGCTGCGAATCCGCTGGCGCTTTAAAGGTGATAGGTAGTCCACAAACAGTTTGCCCTCAAGGTGGTCAATTTCGTGCTGCAAACAAATACCCATCAATCCCTCAAGACGGTCGGTAAAAAGCTGGCCTTCCCGGTCCAGCGCGGAAACTTCTATGACCCTCGGGCGCTCGATCGTTTCGTAGAATCCGGGGACAGAAAGGCAGCCTTCGTCATAGGCGCCCAGATCCTCGTCAATAACTGTGATCTCTGGATTAATAAACACTCTTGGGTCGGAGTGGTCCTCGGTCAAATCAATCACGATGACGCGCTCGTGTACATCGACCTGGCTAGCCGCGAGCCCGATCCCCGGCGCGGCGTACATTGTCTCAAACATATCGTCGACCAGCGTCTGTATTCTCGAATCAACCTGACTGACTGGTGCTGCCTGCTTACGTAGCCTGGGGTCAGGAAACTCAAGAATGTTCAGTAATGCCATTTGGTAGGTCCGGTTTTAGAGTCAACGGGGCGGCAAAAGTGTTCGGGTTTGGTCTTGTCCTGCTGCTACGTTCGTCGCAGACTGAAATTATACCGCGATGCGAAGCCGCTGTTTCACGAGACCCGCAGCGGGCTGGGCGCAGGGCCTCTAATTTTAAAAGAGGAGGGTAGTGGTGCAAGAGATTGAAGATTGAAGGCGATGCAATTTCTGAGCCCCGAAGTTCGTTTGGCACAAAAGTCAGATGGCGCAACGGGTGTGCGACGTGACGCCCACGTGGCAAACAAAGCTAGAAGAGGACAAGGGAGTTATGACTTTGAGCGTAAGCAAGTGGATGCTGGGTATCTGGCGCTTTCTAACTGGGTTGGCAAGTGGACCACTGCCTGCGCTATCTTGCCGACCTCGAGGTCGCAGAAAAGGTGGTGAGGGCACCTCACGGCTACTGAGCGCTTTCCTGAATCCGGACGCACCACGAATGGCGGCGTTTATGCGCTCTGGTGTATGGTGTGTCTCCATCTCTTAACACACACGCTCATGGCATTTGAGAATTCAGATACAGTGCATCCTAGCTGGCGTGCGCCGTATTTTGCATCGCTCCTTCGTGAGGGGGCGGTTGTCGCCTGTCCCGCCGAGGGCGTCTGGGGATTAAGTTGCGACCCGAACAACGAAACAGCCGTCTTCGATGTGTTGGCCATGAAGGATCGCTCGGCGAGTAAGGGTCTGATTGTTGTTGCAGATCGGCCTGAGGTGTTTGGGTGCTTATTAGAGGGGTTGCCTGTTGACCAACGTGATGCGATTGAGGCCTCCTGGCCGGGGCCTAGTACTTGGCTCGTCCCCAACCGCAATGTTTTCCCCGATTGGATAACTGGTGACAGTGACGAAGTTGCTATCCGGGTGACGTCTGCGCCCGCACTCTCTGCCGTGTGCCGCACGTTTGGTGGAGCACTGGTCTCGACCAGTGCAAACCCCACTGGTCTGGCGCCACCCCACGCGCTGTGGGAAGTGCGCCGTTATTTCGGTCTGGCACTGCCTGCGATGCCGGGGTTTATTGACCCCAAGGGTAAACCGTCAACAATACGACGGGCGAGTGACGGAATGGTTATTCGCGCATAACCGAGGCGACACTTAAAAGAATAAAAGCACGAGGAGCATTCAATGAATGCCGCGGAAGTAGAAGGTTATCTCAGGGCTTTACAGGATAAGATTTGCGCGACGCTTGAGCAGATCGATGATTGCGCAACGTTTGCCACAGAGTCATGGGATCGCCCTGAGGGTGGTGGCGGTATCAGTCGAGTTCTGGCTGAAGGTGACGTGATTGAAAAAGGGGGCGTGAACTTCTCTCATGTTGTGGGAGCGGGTATGCCCGCTTCTGCGACCGAGCATCGTCCGGAACTCGCTGGCCGGAGCTTTAGAGCGATGGGGGTATCCTTGGTGATTCATCCGGGTAACCCACACGCACCGACATCGCATGCGAATGTCCGTCTGTTCATGGCCGAAAAGCCCGATGAAGATCCAGTCTGGTGGATGGGTGGCGGATTTGATCTGACGCCTTACTACGGCTACGAGGAGGATGCCATCCACTGGCACCAGACGGCGAAGAAGGTTTGTGACCCGTTTGGACAGGACACGTACTTGCGGTTCAAGCAGTGGTGCGATGATTATTTCTACTTGCCCCATCGGAAGGAGCCCCGCGGCGTTGGCGGATTGTTTTATGACGATTTAAACGAGTGGGGATTCGAGCAGACCTTCGCGTTCATGCGTAGCGTCGGTGACGGATTTCTTGATGCTTACACGCCTATTTTGGAGCGCCGTAAAGATACGCCCTTTTCTGAAGCACAGCGGCAATGGCAGCTTTACAGACGCGGCCGCTATGTCGAATTCAATCTTGTCCACGATAGAGGCACATTGTTTGGACTTCAGACCAACGGCCGCACTGAAGCGATTTTGATGTCACTGCCGCCTCTTGTGCGCTGGGAATATGGCTATTCACCTGCGGACGGCACCGACGAGGCGCGGCTGATGGCAGACTTTTTGCGGCCGCGCGATTGGTTGGGCGTGGAGGGGTTGGCGGCGCTTTAGGTGCGACACGATGGTTAACAAAATGCGACAATGGTCGAACCTAAGCGCCGATCGGCACTACGGGGGGTAGCAAAGGCATGGCTACCTGCCACATCCCCCGAGAGTACGCCGTTGTGGGTAATCCGATTTCCCACAGCCGCTCCCCGCAGATACACTCTGTTTTCGCTCAGCAAACAGGCCGCCACATTGATTACCGTGCGGAGCTTGTTTCACCGGATGATTTTGAGCGATGGGTTGCCGATTTTTTTGCTCAGGAGGGCCTCGGCCTTAATGTAACCTTACCTTTTAAAACGCGTGCTTTTGAGCTGGCTGACGTTTCTTCCCTTAGGGCACAGTCCGCGCGTGCCGCAAATTTTCTCATGCGCGACGGTGAGGGTCGAATTGTCGCCGACAATACTGATGGCAAGGGTCTGGTAAGAGACATAACCGTGGGGGCTGGCTGGTCATTGGCAGACGCCCGCATTTTGTTGATCGGCGCTGGCGGCGCGGTAAAAGGAGTTATTCCTGCTTTGCTTGAGGCTGGCCCAAAACATATCCAAATCGTTAATCGCACTGCCGAACGAGCCGAAGCAGTCGCTGATGAGTGGCGT
This sequence comes from Halieaceae bacterium, assembly GCA_902631395.1. Classification (GTDB taxonomy): domain Bacteria; phylum Pseudomonadota; class Gammaproteobacteria; order Pseudomonadales; family Halieaceae; genus Luminiphilus. The sequence continues at coordinate 23,121 of CACOYM010000013.1, forward strand.
TCGCTAGGCGCGCCGGTGTTCGGTGCGGGCTTGGCGTCTGCGGCGTCCGGTGTGTGGGATATCGTGATCAATGGCACCAGCACGGGGCTCTCGGGCGGGATGCCAATGCTGCCAGATCTCCTGCAAATGGCCCCGACATGCTGTTGCTACGACATGGCGTATGCTGACAAACCCACGCCCTTTATGTTGTGGGCGACGGAGCAAGGGGCTGCCGCGACACGCGATGGGCTGGGGATGTTGGTTGAGCAGGCCGCAGAAAGTTTTTACTTATGGATGGGTGATTATCCCAACACGCAGCCTGTAATTGACCTGTTACGCAGGACTCCGCGAATCTAACTTCAGGCGCTTTCGCCGAGGTAGCGTTTCTTGAGTGTGACATAGCCCTGGGCGCTATATGGTAGAAACTCCACTTCCTGCTCTGTCAGGGGCCGCACCTCTCTCGCGGGGCTCCCAGCGAAGAGGGTGTGAGTGCGCAGACGCTTACCGGGCGTTACTAGCGCGCCGGCGGCAATAATGACGTCGTCTTCCACTGTCACGTGATCCATAATAACCGCTCCCATCCCAACGAGAACACGATCGCCCACCGAACAGCCGTGCAGCAGAGCGCGGTGTCCAACCGTCACATCGTCGCCAATGCGCAGAGGCAAGCCACCGGGGTTATAGGGCCCATCATGCGTAACGTGGAGTATCGTCCCATCTTGAATGTTGGTGCGAGCACCGATGCGGATAATCTGCACGTCGCCTCGAATCGCTGCGTGCGGCCACACACTCACATCATCCCCAAGGCACACATCACCCATCACTACGGCGGTGGGATCTATCATAACTCTCTCACCAAGCTCTGGTATTACACCTAGCGCGTGTCGAATGTTGTCCTCTCCGCGAAAAGAGCCGTTCTTCACTGCTTTGTCTCCACGTTGTGTCGGGGCGTTGCTGAGTCTTCATGAGTCACGTCAGCGGCGGGCACATTTTCCGCTTTGCCATCAGGATTGTTACACTTAAAAAGCCGCTGCATGTTGGGGCGGTTTATTAGAGCGGAGCGAGTATGTCGGATTCCGGCAAAGAACCCAAATCGAGGCCAAGGTTTGTTGCAGGCGCAGTTTGCCCCAGTTGCGGAGTGGTTGATCGAATGGTTGTCGATGCTAATGCGGATCATCGCCGCTGCGTGGCTTGCGATTTTGTTGAGGCACGCCCCGATGCACCGGTTGAGCAACCTGCTACGCGCGTTACACGGGCATCGGCCCGCCGCGTTGAAACGGCGGCAGAAGCGGTAAAATTGCTGGACAACTAAAGGAGTTAGCACATCCACACAAGGTTTAAATATAGCCCCCACTTATGGGGCGAATTCGTAAAAAGCATTGGTATTCACTCGAGCGTGCGACGACTATAAGCATGGTTGCTGGCTGTTACCAGTCGCCCGTTGATTTCACCTCAACTTCGCTATAATCCCGCGACTTTTTTGCCCCCCCAGTGGCTAGGGGATAAGCGCCACGCACATATATTCGGAGATCGCGCGCAATGAGGAAACGTGTCGCAGGCCTGATTCTGGCGTTTTTGTCGCCGATGTCGGTCGCACAGAATCAGGTCAATATGTCGCCGGGTGTCACGGAGATTGGCGCCGACATTTTTGAGCTCCACATGTTGATCATGTGGATTTGCGTGGTAATTGGCATCGCGGTGTTTGCAGTGATGTTTTATTCGATTTACGCGCATCGAAAATCGAAGGGCCACCAGGCTGCACAGTTCCACGAGAGTACTAAAGTGGAAGTTGCATGGACCGTCGTCCCCTTTCTGATCCTAATAGCTATGGCGGTTCCCGCGACCTCGACGCTATTAGAGGTCTACGACAACGATGAGGCCGAGCTCGATATCCTGATAACTGGATATCAGTGGAAGTGGAAGTACGAGTATTTGGACGAGTCCGGTGAGCCCGTCGCATTTTTCTCTAATCTCGCGACACCACAGGAAGAGATCTACAACACCGACCAAAAAGGCGATAACTACTTACTCGAGGTCGATGAGCCACTGGTGCTCCCGACCAACACAAAGGTCCGTTTTCTGGTGACGGCAAATGATGTTATTCATTCATGGTGGGTTCCTGAAATCGCTGTAAAACGCGACGCAATTCCCGGATTCATAAATGAAGCGTGGACACGTGTTCCCGAGGAAGGCATTTACCGCGGGCAGTGCACTGAATTGTGCGGTGCGTATCACGGCTTTATGCCAGTTGAGGTGCATGCGGTCTCACGTCCGGAGTTTGACGCTTGGATGGCGGCCAAGCGCGGTGATCTCACCGGCATGACGAACGGTTAAGGGGTAGAGACAAGATGGGTGATCATCATCACGGACCTGCTCAGGGTATTTCTCGCTGGTTGTTTACCACAAACCACAAGGACATTGGCACAATGTATCTGTGGTTTTCCTTTGCCATGTTTTTACTTGGTGGCTTTTTCGCGATGGTTATTCGCGCTGAGTTGTTCCAGCCCGGCATGCAGTTGGTCGAGCCCGGTTTCTTCAATCAAATGACGACTTTGCATGGACTAGTGATGGTGTTTGGCGCCATCATGCCGTCCTTTGTTGGGCTGGCGAACTGGCTGATTCCCATGATGATCGGCGCGCCAGACATGGCGCTGCCGCGCATGAACAATTGGAGCTTTTGGATCCTACCTCCTGCATTCCTGATGCTGGCTTCAACTCTTTTTATGGAGGGCGGTGCGCCGGCCTTCGGTTGGACGTTCTACGCGCCCTTGTCGACGACTTATGCAGCGCCCTCGGTCACTTTCTTTATTTTTGCGATCCACGTTCTTGGTGTGTCTTCTATCATGGGCTCGATCAACATTATCGCCACAGTGATGAACATGCGGGCGCCGGGCATGACTTACATGAAGATGCCACTATTCGTCTGGACGTGGTTGATTACCGCTTTCCTGCTCGTTGCGGTAATGCCCGTTTTGGCAGGTGCTGTCACGATGATGTTAATGGATATCCATTTTGGCACAAGCTTCTTTAGCGCTGCGGGTGGTGGTGACCCGGTATTGTTCCAGCACATATTCTGGTTCTTCGGCCACCCCGAGGTCTATATCATTATCCTCCCGGCTTTCGGCGTGGTATCGCAGATCATTCCCGCGTTTTCAAGAAAGCCGCTGTTCGGTTACGCCTCCATGGTTTACGCCACGGCATCTATTGCGTTTTTGTCATTCGTCGTTTGGGCGCACCACATGTACACGGTCGGCATGCCTATCGCAGGTGAGCTATTCTTTATGTACGCGACAATGCTGATTGCTGTCCCGACTGGCGTGAAGGTTTTTAACTGGATCTCCACCATGTGGCGCGGTGCTCTGAGTTTCGAGACACCTATGCTGTTCTGTATTGGGTTCTTGATCCTGTTCACACTGGGTGGGTTTACCGGCCTCATGTTGTCGATTGCACCGGCTGACTTCCAGTACCACGATACCTATTTTGTAGTGGCGCATTTTCATTACGTTATGGTGGCAGGCGCTGTCTTCTCCATGACCGCGGCGATTTACTACTGGCTTCCGAAGTGGTGCGGCCGCATGTACAACGAGACAATGGGTAAGACGCATTTCTGGATTTCCTTCATTGGCTTCAATATAACCTTCTTTCCGCAGCATTTTGTAGGCCTTGCAGGTATGCCCCGTCGAATTCCGGATTACGCGCTGCAGTTTGCCGACTTCAATATGATGTCGTCGATTGGCGCGTTCATTTACGGCGCGTCTCAGTTGCTGTTCCTTTACAACGTTGTTGCCACAATTGTCGCTGGTAAGTCTGTCAGTGACGAAAAAGTATGGGACGGCGCAGAGGGACTCGAATGGACGGTGCCGACGCCAGCGCCTTACCACACCTTTGAAGAGCCACCTTTGGTGCCTAAACCTGTTGGCACGATTTAACCGGTTCGGCGTAGGTGGGGGTCTGAGGTGAGCAGTTTCCGATTAAGTCGCATACCGGCAATCGACACAGCACTGAAGTTGGTGACGATTTCCGCGGTAATGTTTGCCTTTGTATTCGTCGTCATGGTCCCGCTCTATAATGTTTTATGTGACGCACTAGGCATCAACGGCAAGACATCGAGTCAGGTTTATACCGCTGTTCCTGCTGCTGTCGATGAGAGCCGGGAGGTAACTGTTCAATTTGTTGTGATCAACAACGACGGCATGCCATGGTCGTTTGCACCGACAACGCGGGTCATGCGCGTTCATCCGGGCGCAGCTAACGGCGTTGTTTTCACCGCGTCAAATCCTACGGATCAGAGCATGGTAGCGCAGGCCATACCTAGTATCTCCCCTAGTCGAGCCGCCGCTTATTTCCACAAGACCGAGTGTTTTTGCTTCGAGCAGCAAGCACTTGCAGCGCGGGATGGTGCGGAGATGCCGCTGCAGTTTATTGTTGATCAGGGGCTGCCGCGCGACATTCGCACCATTACCCTTTCGTATACATTATTCGATGTAACCGACACGGTTACCGACGGACTTGCCGCGCGGTAGTAAGCGACTGAGGAGAGAAACATGTCTAGCTCATCATCCGCCTCAGCACGTCACGAAAAATACTACGTGCCCGAATCCTCGAGCTTGGCGGTTAGGGCAACTATCGGCCTGATACTTTCTGTTTTTGGTGCCGCACTTGTGCTCAATGATATGACCTACGGCAGTGGTGACGAGCCCAGCGCATCTGTTTGGGTGCTGGCGGTCGGGCTGATGTTTTTTACCTTTACGCTGGCCAGCTGGTTTGGGACAGCGATCAGGGAAAATCTAAAGGGCATGAATAGCAACCAGTTACACCAGAGCTATGTCCTAGGGATGTTTTGGTTCATTTTTTCCGAGGTGATGTTTTTTGCGGCGTTTTTCGGCGCCTTACTCTATGTCCGCCAGTTTGTCGGTCCATGGCTCGCGGGCGAGGGCGATGGCGGCCGGATGAATGGGCTGCTATGGCCCGGGTTTGAATTTGCCTGGCCCCCCGTGACGACACCGCAAGAAGTGGTAGGAGGCGTCGATGCACAGGTGATTGCCAACAACGGTGCCTTTGTTTCCCAGGAAAAGTCCATGGCGCCAGCCGATGCGCATGCCTGGTATGCCTGGCTACCCATGTGGAACACGCTGATTCTTTTGTCCTCCAGCGCCACCGTGCACGTAGCGCACACTGCTATTCTTGCTGACCGCCGGCGAGAGTTTAACCGTTGGCTGGGTATTACTGTAGGTCTCGCTGTGATTTTTCTCGGCCTGCAGGCCGCGGAATACTACGAAGCCTATGTGCTATACGGCCTGACTCTGAACTCCGGTATTTATGGCTCCACCTTTTTTATGCTCACTGGATTTCACGGTTTTCACGTGGCGATGGGAATGACCATGCTACTGATCCAGCTGGTTCGCTCCGTAAGGAGAGAGCATTTCACTGCGACAGACCACTTTGGCTTCGAAGCTTCTAGCTGGTACTGGCATTTTGTTGATGTGGTTTGGGTGTTCCTTTTCTTGTTTGTCTACATTCTTTGACGTGCTCTTCACGTAAAAAAAGGGCGCTGCGGCGCCTTTTTTTGGTGGATGACAGACTTTAGTTTGCGTTGCTGCGGTGACCTCTACGAAAGCTTGACTTTTGAAGTGCCGCTGTGGCGCCAGCGATAGACCGGTAAGGCACTGCAAAGAAGAGGAAAGTTCGCTTAAAGAACGTTCACCGCTCAACCACCTCAGGGCCAGGATCCCAGGGATTTTGGTGTCCTAGCTGCCCTGAGATAACGCCATAAAGAATGACGAGTAGCAGACATATGCCCAGCCCGAGACGGACACCAAGAGACGTAAATAGCCTTTTTTTGTCAGGGCTACCCTGATCGGACATCAGAAAGACCAGGCCCGACGCAAGACTGGCTACAAGCGCTATCATGAGCAAAATAATAAGTGTCTTGAGCATCGGCGACTTCCTTTTGGCGTTCGCTGCTGCACATCGTAAACCGAAGCGTGCGTAAAGTAGAAAATGAAAAGTGCATCCCATGCAGTTTAATCGAAGGCTCGGACCGCTAGTATTAAGCGGTGATGTTCGGGCTGTGCTCGCGGGCATCGTATTAATGGCACTTCTGATGAACCTGGGGTTGTGGCAATTAGGCCGCGCGTCAGAAAAATCAGCGCTGCAAGCCCGATGGGAGAAGCGAAAGGCATTGCCACCAGTGTCGCCGGCAACGTTGCTGACAGAGCTGCCTCAGGAGAGGGCTGATCGCCAGGTTGCCTGGGAGGGACAGCTTTCACAAGATCAGTACTTATTGCTGGACAACCGACTGCACCGTGGGCGACCGGGATATCACGTAATCGCCTTGGCGAGTGCAGAAGGCTCGCTCGTCCCAGTCAATCTTGGCTGGATCGCAGGTGATCCGGCACGTCAGTTCCTGCCTGTGCCAAACCTGCCTGCGGGAAAGGTGCTGTTAACCGGGCGCGTTTATGTGCCAAGTGGCAAACCGCTAATGATGCAAAAGCCCGTCGCGCCGGCGTCTTTACCGGCGCCAGTGCAGACTCTCTACTGGGACAACTGGTCAGCTGAATTGGCAGACCTTATAGGCCAGCCTTTGCTACCCTTTGAGGTTCGAATTGAGCCAAACTCGCCTGTGGCTCTGGCCGCTGAGTGGCCGATCGTGAATCAGTCGTCCTCGCAACATATTGGATATGCCGTGCAGTGGTTCGCGATGGCGGGTGTATTGCTGTTGATTGGTTGCTGGCGCCTGACCAATGTCGGCGAGTTGTTAGCAAGGCGGAATAGAGTATGACGGGGCAAGCGAGTGAGTTGAGTCAGCGCCGGGCGCGCCGCGTGTTATTGCTTATTGCGGGCATACCCTTGGGGATGATGCTGGCCGCGACGGTCCTATGGTGGGCGGTCCAGCAAGGTTATGTAGATATTCTGGGCAGCGTGGGCACCGCAAACCACGGCGAATTGATTAATCCACCGCGCCCGCTTTACGACTTCGTGTTCCAGCACGAAGGCGTCGCGGAGACACTGTGGGAGGATATGCCAGCGAAGTGGCGTTTGCTGGTGGTACAGCGCGGCGAGGTATGCGGGGAGCTGTGTCAGCAGCAGCTGTATCAAACGCGACAAATTCATATCGCGTTGGGCAAGGACTTTAACCGTGTGGGGCGTGTTCTGCTAGGCAACGTCGGGACAGCTTCAGTGACCATAGCGCCCACGGAAGGAGTTGTTGACACGCCGCGGGATTTCCCTACGTGGCTCGAGCAACAGCACGTCGGTGTGACGCCGTTGACCCTTGCTGAGAGCGCACTGGACAAGTTGGTTCCAGAAACACTCGATCAGCCTGGGCAATGGTACGTCGTCGACCCAGCCGGCTGGATCATGATGCGCGTAGCAGATGACTTGCATTACAAGGATGTAATCAGTGATCTGCGATTCTTACTAAAGCACTCGGGGGGCTGAGGCTTCGTGGTTGGGTCGACTCAAAAGGGCGTTCGTTGGACGATTACCGGTGTCCTGTTATTTATGGCCATCGTGGTCACGAGCTTTATTCATCGCGTAGGCGAACCCCGTGTCATGACTTTGGCGGAAACGCGGGCTAACGGATTATTTTTATTCGACACACCCCGGGACCCCGGCGACTTCTCGCTCATTGATCACAACGGATCGCCTTTCACCGAGAGGGACCTGATCAATCATTGGACACTCATCTTTTTTGGCTTCACCCACTGTCCTGATATTTGCCCTACCACAATGGCGAATCTCGCAGAATTGAAGGCACAGCTGGTCGGCACCGAGGCCAGTGATGCACGTGTCGTGATGTTGTCAGTTGATCCGGCACGTGACACACCCGATCGTCTCGCTCAATACGCGCCGTATTTCCATTCTGATTTCATCGGTGTCACCGGAGACTTCGCTGATGTTCTGAATTTTGCACAGCGGCTTAACGCACCTTTTCGTAAAGTCAGTGAGCCTGATGGCGCATACCAAATGGAACACAGCGCCAATGTCATGCTGATGAACCCACGCGGCGACTATCACGGGTTTTTTAGGGCGCCGCTTGATGTTCCCAAAATGCGGGTAACCTTACGCTCTACTCAGTACTTGTGGGAGCACTGACCCCATGGTTAACCGACTGATATTGGTCGACGGGTCCTCATATTTATTTCGGGCCTATCACGCGTTGCCGGCGCTCACTAATTCTAAAGGCACTAACACCGGTGCAGCGAAGGGCGTCATCGGTATGATCCGAAAGTTGGTTTCAGACTATGCTAGTGACCAAGTGGTGGTGATATTTGATGCCAAAGGTCCCACCTTTCGAAATGAGATCTACCCAGAATATAAGGCCAATCGGCCGCCGATGCCCGACGAACTGCGCGAGCAGATTGAGCCGATTCATCAAACAATCCGTGCAATGGGGTTGCCCCTAATTTGCATTAGTGGGGTCGAGGCCGATGATGTGATCGGCACGTTGTCAGTTCAGGCGGCCGCTCAGCAGCGTGAAGTCGTCATCTCCACGAGCGATAAAGATATGGCTCAGCTGGTGAATGACCACGTCACGCTGATTAACACCATGAATGACACCACTATGGATTATGGTGGCGTGGTGGAAAAGTTTGGTGTTCCCCCCAACCTGATTATTGATTTGCTGGCACTCATGGGTGACAAGGTAGATAACATCCCGGGTGTGGCCGGCGTGGGCGAGAAAACCGCAACTGCATTGTTGCAAAACCTGGGAGGGATTGACGCTATTTTCACTCAGCTGGAGGCGGTACCTAACTTACCCATACGAGGCGCCAAAAGCTTGGCGGCGAAGCTGGCCGATGCGAAAGGCGACGCCAAGCTCAGTTACGAGCTGGCCACGATTAAGACAGATTGTGATTTGGGTCTCATGGAAGGCGACCTCCATTCCAGCGCTCCTGATCAGGATGCTTTGATCCGATTGTTTCGTCAGCTGGAGTTCAAAGCCTGGCTGGATGATCTAGTGCAAGGCGGTGGTGGTTCGGCGTCTTCGGCATCAAACGAGCAGAGTGCAGAGGATGCTCTGGTTGCTGAGCCTGTAAGGGCCAGCGAAACAGTCGACGTCTCGACTGTGCTTGATCAGGCTGCTTTTGATCTTTGGCTAACGAAGCTGCAGGGGGCTCCGCTATTTGCTTTTGATACCGAAACGACCAGTCTGGATTACATGGCCGCCGAGGTTGTAGGCGTCTCCTTCGCTGTGGAGGCGGGTGCAGCGGCCTATGTACCGCTGGCGCATGATTATCCGGGCGCTCCGGATCAACTTAACAGAGATTCCGTGCTGGAGGCGCTGAAGCCCCTGCTGGAAGATGACAGCGTTGCCAAAGTGGGTCAGCACTTGAAGTACGACGCCAATGTGCTGGCTAACCACGGCATAACCTTGCGTGGTATTCATGATGATACGATGCTCGAATCTTATGTTCTTGATGCTACAGGTAGCCGTCACGACCTCGATACGCTGGCTTTAAAGTACCTCGGGCAGAGCACAATTCATTTTGAAGACATCGCAGGTAGGGGGGTTAAGCAGCTTACTTTCAATCAGGTGCCCATTGAGCAGGCTGCGCCTTACGCGGCCGAGGATGCTGAGGTGACGCTCCGGCTGCATCAGCTGTTGTCAGGGACGCTCAAGCGGGAACCCGCGCTATTACAGCTTTATCGTGAACTAGAAATCCCGTTGGTTCCGGTTTTGTCCCGGATTGAGCGCAACGGCGCCCTCGTTTGTCGTGACACCTTGGCCACCCATAGTCGGGAACTGGGCGAGCGCATCGTCGCGCTGGAGTCTCAGGCCCATGAGTTGGCTGGAGGGCCCTTTAATTTAGGTTCGCCTAAACAGCTAGGTGAAATTCTGTTTAACCAGTTGGAGCTGCCCGTTCTTAGAAAGACACCTAAGGGAGCGCCATCGACGGCAGAGGACGTCTTGGCGGAGCTGGCGCTGGACTACTCGCTGCCGGCGGTCTTGATGGAATACCGCGGTCTCAGCAAGTTGAAATCCACTTACACAGATAAATTACCGGAGATGATTGACCCGCGGACGGGGCGGGTACATACCTCTTATCACCAAGCGGTTACAGCGACGGGTCGCCTCTCTTCTTCCGATCCAAACCTGCAGAATATTCCGATCCGTACGGAGGAGGGCCGGCGTATCCGCCAGGCCTTTATTGCCGCAGAGGGGCATCAGATTGTGGCAGCAGACTATTCCCAGATTGAGCTGCGCATCATGGCCCACCTTTCTCAGGACAGCGGCTTGCTCACGGCTTTTGCCGAGGGTTTAGATGTGCACAGTGCGACAGCCGCGGAAGTCTTCGGCGTTGAGATCGATGCCGTGTCCGGCGAACAGCGGCGGAAAGCCAAGGCCATTAATTTTGGCCTGATCTATGGCATGTCAGCTTTCGGCTTGGGCAAGCAATTGGGTATCGGTCGAAACGAGGCGCAGGAATACATCGACCTGTATTTCGCGCGTTACCCAGGTGTCGCGGACTATATGGCTCGTACCCGAGAGGCGGCCCATGGAGTAGGATACGTCGAGACGCTCAGAGGCCGTCGGCTATATCTGCCTGAAATTAATGCCCGCAATCGCCAGCGTCAGCAGGCTGCGGAGCGAACAGCGATCAATGCGCCGATGCAAGGCACGGCCGCAGACATCATCAAGATGGCAATGTTGGCTGTCGATGAATGGTTGATCGATTCGAAGGTCGGTGCGCGGCTCATCATGCAGGTTCATGACGAATTGGTTTTTGAGGTTGAGGCTGGCGCAGTACACGATCTGTGTGAAACGGTTAGTCAGTTGATGTCGGGTGTCGGCATGCTGGACGTGCCGCTATTGGTCGAGGCGGGCACTGGCGATAACTGGGACCAGGCTCACTGATCGCTCAGTGAGTCTCTGCCGGATGAGTCTGGTGTGTCAGAAAACAGAACCTTCTGTCAGCCAATAGTTGAGTTGTCGACGGAGTTCATCAACACCTTGCCGCTTTAGAGACGAGAAAAGCTGCACGCTAACCAGTTCGGATTGCGCTGAGAGCTCGGCTCGCACGGAGAGTAGCGCGTTCTGCGCAGGCCCTCGTTTAAGCTTGTCCGCTTTCGTTAGCAGGATGTGAACAGGCATGCTTGCCGTGACCGACCAGCCCAGAATCTGCTTGTCGGGGTCCATCAGTGGATGTCGGATGTCCATCAGCATCACCAGCCCGCGCAAGCTCTCTCGATATTGCAGATAGCGTTCTAACTCCTGATTCCACTGTTTTTTCACGGCCAAAGGCACTTTGGCGAAGCCGTAACCTGGAAGATCAACCAGTCGTTGATGATCGCTGAGCGAGAAGAAGTTAATTAGTTGCGTCCGTCCTGGTGTTCGCGATGTTCTCGCCAACTTCCCTTGTTCGGTGAGCGTATTGATGGCACTTGATTTGCCGGAATTCGAGCGGCCGGCAAAGGCCACTTCAGAACCGGCATCAGTCGGTGCATTTTCAATTGCACTGGCGCTTTGCAGAAAGGTAGCGTTACGGAAGGTGACGGGCGCGAAAGCGCCCTGAGAGTCGGTCATTTTGCGATTTGTGCCAGGACACGGAACGTCTATAATGCCACGCTCTCGATCCTTGTGTGCAGGGTTGTGAGGCGTCTTAGCCTTGGTTTGGAGTCCCTGCGATTTGTGGGTGAGCTACTGAAGTTGATAAGGCGTCCGGGGTTCTCGCTATTAATCCACGTTTAGTCCGGCGGAGGCATTAACGAAATGAGGGGCGGCTTCGCTAAAAACGACTGGCAGGCGTTTTTCTTGGCCATTACTTTGGCAAGCTGCTCTGGCGGTGACGATTCTATATCTCCGGCTGTCGTTAAGGCAGCGTCTGGTGGGACACCGCCACCTCAATATGCAACCTCTTGTGGAGCTTGCCATGCGGTTGGAGTGGCTGGCGCTCCCAAAACAGGGGATTCCGAGGCTTGGGTAGCACGTTTAAATGCGAGGGGTATGGATGGCCTCATAGCATCCGTTCGGAACGGAGTGAACGCCATGCCCCCTGGGGGATTGTGCAATAGTTGTAGTGACGAGGAGCACGCGGAGTTAATCAATTACATGGCTGCTGCGAATTAGTAAATGAAGATAGGTGCAATTATGTTCACGGGGTTTGTAAGACTGTTGGTATTTGCTGTAGCGCTGGTTGGCGCCAAAGTCAGCTTTGCTGCAGGGGACGCACAAGCAGGGCAGCAAAAGGCAGCAATGTGCCTAGGCTGTCACGGCGTCGATGGCAACAGTCTAGTACCCAACTTCCCCAAATTAGCCGGCCTCGGGGAAAAATATTTGCTGAAACAGATGCAGGACATTCGGGACGGTCGTCGGCCAGTGGCCCTTATGGCGGGGCAGGTAGACAATATGACCGACCAAGACTTGTCTGATATAGCTGCATTTTATAACTCTCAGGCCAGATCTGGCTCTCAAACAGACCCGGAGAAATTGGCCCTGGGCCGCAAGGTCTACCTCGCTGGAATAGCGGAGAGGCAAGTGCCCGCCTGTGCAGCCTGCCATAGCCCTACCGGTAACGGAAATGGTCCCGCTGGTTACCCTGCACTTGGGGGTCAGCATGCTGAGTACACTGCCGCTCAGCTAAAGATGTTCCGAAAGGGGTATGAGGATGCGGCTGGTCGCACGAACGGTGGTGAAGCCAAGATTATGCGAACAACAGCGTTCCGTATGAGTGATATGGAGATCGACGCGGTAGCTAGTTATATTGCTGGCTTACAGCCCTCTCCATGAGACATTTGGGGCTAAGGCTCCCGCAGACCTATCTGACTAGGAACGAAGATATGACTAGCGCTCGTACCCGAACCGAATCAAGGACGCGGTCATTGTTTGCATTGGTTCTAGTGCTTTTTACCGCGGCATCCTTTGCAGATGAGCGTTGGGTAGAGGGGGAGCACTATCAAACCTTGAATCCTCCCGTGGCGGTGGGGCACGGTAATGATGTCGTCGTGACGGAGTTTTTTTGGTACGGATGCGGCCATTGCTATACCTTTGAGCCAATGCTGACCGCGTGGGGCAAGCAGTTGCCCGAGGGTGCGGTCGTCAAACCATCGCCTGCTGTTTGGAACGAGCCGATGCGCATGCATGCTAAGGCTTACTTCGTCGCCAAAGTACTCGAGGTTGAAGCGACAATGCACCCGGTTATATTTGATGCCATGCACGTTCAGAGGAAGCGCCTAACATCTCGGCTTGAGCTGCGCGACTTGTTCGAGGTTAACGGAGTCGATCCCGCACGGTTCGACAAGGCCTTCGAGTCATTTGGAGTGGATTCTCAGGTACGACAGGCTGACGCCCGAGCTCGATCAGCCAAAATATCAGGTACACCTTCCTTAATGGTCGCCGGCAAATATTTGATTGAAACCCGCTCTGCTGGCAGCCAGACTAACATGCTAGAGATTGCACGCTTCCTTATTGACAAGGAACTTGCAGCGCGCTAGTCAGTCACCGGGCACCGATACAGCGGTCCGAGTCACTACGCGGCGCAGCTCGAAACTGGAGTGAACCCCTGTGACTCCGGGGATGCGCGTTAACTGACCCAGTAGGAACTGCTCATAGTGAGTCATATCTCTAACCACCGCTTTGAGCAGGTAGTCGGCGCTCTGTCCAGTCACAACACAACAGTCCACCACTTCCGGCAAAACTTGGATTGTGCTCTCAAATACCTCGAATCGCTCTGGAGTGTGGCGATCCATCGTGACGCTGATGTGAGCAGTTAAGTTTAAGCCCAGTTTTTTGGGATCCACCATCGCAACCTGATGGGTGATTACACCCTCAGTCATCAGCCGCCTCACACGTCGAGCGCAGGGGCTCGGCGACAAACCCACCCGCTCTGCAAGCTCCAAATTACTGAGCCCAGCGTCCTCTTGTAGCACCCGGAGAATGCGGCGGTCCAGCCGGTCTATATTGAAAGCGGAATGCTCCATTTATTCGCCCTTAAAATATAAAAAAATACAACTATAACGACTATATTAGTGATTTTCGCTAAAAAAATTCCCCATCAGGGCATTATTAGTGATTAATGCTTTCTATATACCGCTACACTACACGAAACTCTGACGGCATTAGGACAAAACCGTGGCAGATCCCATGACCAGACAACGCTTTGATCACAGCAAATACCGCCCTTTTAAACCAATAGCGAAAACAGACCGACGTTGGCCGGATCAAGTGATCACGCAAGCCCCCCAATGGTGCTCAGTTGACTTACGAGACGGTAACCAGGCGTTGGTGGAGCCGATGAACGCAGAGCAGAAACTGCGGCTGTGGGAGCTGCTTTTGTCCATCGGCTTCACGCAGATCGAGGTCGGCTTCCCGTCTGCTTCCAGTCACGATTTTGCTTTTTTACGAAAGTTGATCGATGAGAACCGTATCCCTGATAGCGTAACCGTGCAGGTGCTGACACAGGCTAGGCCAGATCTGATTGAGAAAACGTTTTTGGCCCTGGAGGGAGTCAAGCGCGCCGTCGTGCACTTTTACAACAGCACATCTACGGTTCAGCGGGCGCACGTATTTGGCCTCGATCAGAATGGTATACGGGACATCGCTGTCAACGGCGCCCGCCTTATCAAGGAAGCGGCAGATGCGCGCCCTGAGACGGAATGGGTCTTCGAGTACAGCCCGGAGAGTTTTACCGGCACGGAGCTGGATTTCGCCGTCTCGGTATGTGATGCCGTTAATGAAGTGCTGGCACCCACACCGGGAAAGCCGGTCATCATTAACTTGCCTGCAACGGTCGAGATGAGTACGCCCAATGTCTATGCAGATCAGATTGAGTGGTTCTGTGACCATATTCAAAACCGAGATGCGTTGGTCATCTCATTGCACACTCACAATGATCGCGGTTGCGCGGTGGCTGCTGCAGAGCTCGGCGTCATGGCCGGCGCGGACCGGGTTGAGGGCACTTTGCTTGGTAACGGTGAGCGAACTGGTAACATGGACATCATGATCATGGCCATGAATCTGTATGCCCAAGGTGTTGATCCGGAGCTCGATTTCGCGCGCATGGATGAAATCTGCACAGTCGCTCGGGAGTGCACGCAATTGCCTGTGCATCCTCGTCACCCCTACGCCGGTGAGCTCGTGTTTACCGCGTTTTCGGGTAGCCATCAGGATGCCATACACAAATGCCTCTCAAAACGTGAGGAAAATACGGCCTGGGACGTGGCTTATTTGCCTATTGATCCCGCAGACATTGGTCGAACGTATCAAGAAGTGATTCGCATCAACAGCCAGTCTGGCAAAGGTGGTGTTGCGCACGTGTTGCGCCGCGATTATGGGCTCGAATTGCCTCGTTGGTTGCAAGTAGACTTTAGTGCGGCGGTCCAGGACTTGGCTGAAGACAGCGAAGCTGAGGTTTCTGGCGAGGACATTCTCAAGCTCTTCAGCGATACCTACCTGACCACGGCGGATCGCTGGCGACTCGGTAACTATCAGCTATCGCGTCAGAATGAGTCCGATGGTCTTGAGGTCACGCTTCATGGCTCTCAGGGTGACGTAGCACTGACTGGAAAGGGCAATGGCGTTGTCGATGCTTTTGTTCAGGCAATGGAAAAGCTGACCGGCCTCCACATTGTGGTGGTGGAGTATTCTGAGCATACGCTGGGGCAGAGCGCAGACGCGGAGGCTGTGTGCTACGTGCAACTGAACATCGATGGCGAAAGACCCTGCGGTGTGGGCCGCAGTCACGACATTGTTCAGGCTTCGCTTTCGGCCATTTTGTCAGCGCTTGACACTCGCGGATTGGTTTTGGCCAACGCCGCCTGACGCATTTGTTTAACTACAGCTTCGAGCATTTTGCTGAATGTTGTCGGCGAGCCTCACTACTCTCCAGAAACTGATGAGTCTAGACTGGCCCTTAGCCAATGCGAGAGGGAAATATCCGCGAGGTTTAAAGCCACTCGCATTTTGCCTGCTACTTTTAATCCTGGCAGGCTGCTCTGCGACGCAGTTCATCTACAATCGTGTCGATATCTTGGTACGTTGGTATCTTGATGACTATGTGTCGTTGGATCGCGATCAGCAAAAACGGTTTGATGGTCGGCTCAAGACCTTCCTAGAATGGCACCGCAGAGAAGAGCTTCCGGCCTACGTTGTGCTCCTCGATGACGCGCTCACTATTCTTGATAACGGCTTACCGCTCTCTGCCACAAGACGCATGGCTAATCGTATTGAGGCGGCCGTTACACGCTTTCAAAACCCTTTTCTTGAGCTCTTATTAAGTGCCGGCAGGGATTTGCGGCCTGATCAGCGAGCGGAATTTATCCAAAATATGATGGCCAAGCAGGAGGAGTTCGAAGCTGACCGGCTGACGCGAAGTGATGATGAGTATCGCGAGGACCTAGAGAAGCTCTTCGATAAACAGCTTAGCCGTTATATTGGCCCGCTCTCTATTGCTCAAACCGATCGCATCACGGCGGGTGTCACTGAGATGACGCGTCTTGACCGATTTTGGCTAGAGGATCGCCGTATATGGATAGAAGCCCTGTCCACTATTCTACTGCAGGCAGACGCTGATTGGCCTGACCAGGTGCGTGCACTGATTGCAGGGCGCGAAGAAGCTTTACTGCCGGCCTACCGGCAAGGGATAGACCACAACGGCGAAGTTATTTTGCAGCTCTCACGGGACGTGCTGATGTCCCGCGCAGACAAGCAGGATCGCAAGTTACGCGGCAAGCTACAGTCTTTGCGTGATGACCTTGCTACGCTGGTGGAACAAAATGGCTCATCACATAAATAGCAGAGGTAGGCATTGACAGCGGACGTGAGTGGGTAGGTGGCTCGGCGATTACGCGTCGATCAATGAGCGGTCACGGATGGCGCCCTTGTCGGCGCTGGTCACCATGCTGGCGTATACCTTGAGAGCAGTGGACACCTGCCTTGGCCGATCTTCAACTGGTTGCCATGCCCGGTCCCGCTGATTCATACCTTCACGCCGCTCAGCCAGTGTTGCCTCGTCGAGCTTCGCATTGATTGTTCTCGACGGGATATCTATTTCGATCAGATCACCCTGCTCAATCAATGCAATCGCGCCACCACCAGCAGCCTCCGGAGAGACATGGCCGATGGACAGGCCCGAGGAGCCGCCAGAGAACCGACCATCCGTTATCAGTGCACAGGTTTTCCCCAGCCCCTTAGATTTTAGGTAGCTGGTTGGGTAAAGCATTTCTTGCATACCCGGTCCGCCGCGAGGTCCCTCGTAACGGACGATTACAACATCACCTGCTTTGACCCGATCCTCAAGAATGTCGGCGACTGCTGCCTCTTGGCTCTCACAGACGTGCGCTGGTCCGATGAAGTGCAAAGATCCCTCGTCCACACCTGCTGTTTTCACAACACAGCCCTGCTCAGCGATGTTGCCAAACAAAACCGCCAGCCCCCCTTCTTGAGAATAGGCGTGTGCCATTTCCCGAACGCAGCCACCAACTCGGTCAGTGTCGAGGCTCGGCCAACGCAGATTCTGACTGAAAGCCTGCTGAGTCGGAATGCCGGCAGGGCCTGCTGCATACCATGTGCAGACCTCTTCCTCCTTGGTTTGCATTATGTCCCAGTGAGCCAGTGCATCCCCTAGGCTAGCACTGTGAACTGTCGGACAGTCGAGATGTAAAAGGTCTGCCCTAGCGAGCTCACCTAGAATTGCCATCACCCCACCCGCACGGTGCACGTCCTCCATGTGGTACAGCGGTGTGCTGGGCGCGACCTTGCACAGCTGAGGGATCTTGCGCGATAGTTTGTCGATCGCTGCCATGTCAAAGTTGACATCGGCTTCTTGTGCCGCCGCCAATAAATGCAGGATGGTGTTGGTAGAGCCACCCATCGCAATATCTAGGCTCATCGCATTTTCAAAAGCTCGGTAACTAGCAATATTCCGGGGCAGCGCAGTGGAATCATCCTGCTCGTACCAACGTCGAGCGAGATCCACAACGAGGCGGCCTGCTCGCAGAAACAACTGCTCTCGATCGGCGTGCGTTGCCAGAAGCGAGCCGTTACCCGGCAGACTGAGGCCTAGCGCTTCGGTTAGACAGTTCATAGAATTGGCCGTAAACATGCCCGAGCAGGATCCGCACGTGGGGCAAGCAGAACGCTCGTAGACTTCCACCGTAGCATCATCAGCGCTTGAGTCCGCGGCGATCACCATCGCGTCGACAAGGTCAAGCTTGTGCTCGGACAGTGCAGTTTTGCCGGCTTCCATAGGTCCGCCCGATACAAATACGACTGGGATATTGAGCCGCATTGCTGCGTTGAGCATGCCGGGCGTGATCTTGTCGCAGTTGGAAATACAAACCATCGCATCAGCGCAGTGTGCATTCACCATGTATTCCACTGAGTCCGAAATCAGATCTCGCGATGGCAGGCTGTAGAGCATACCGTCATGGCCCATGGCGATGCCATCGTCCACGGCGATCGTATTGAATTCCTTGGCGACTCCGCCTGCGGCCTCGATTTCCCTTGCCACAAGCTGGCCGAGATCCTTTAGGTGAACGTGACCTGGCACGAACTGTGTGAAGGAATTCACGACCGCGATGATGGGCTTTTCAAAATCCTCGTCCTTCATTCCGGTGGCTCGCCACAACGCGCGCGCACCTGCCATATTTCGGCCTGCGGTAGAGGTGCGGGAACGATATTGCGGCATCGAACTCTCCTGGGGTTTAGGTTGGGAGCGGTTAGCTTAACACTGGCAAGCTAGCTGGGTTAAACGGCGCGCTTCAATATTGCGGAATTACGCTGCCAGTTATATAGCTGTTGTTTCGCAATGGGGAGCAGCTTTGGCGCAGCGAGCTCAAAGCCTTGTTCCAGAAACCAGTGAGTGCTTTGCGTTGTGAGCACAAAAACCTCAGTTAAAGAGAGCCGAGAAGCTTTGAGGATCAGCTCGTTAAGCAATTGTTTTGCTCGGCCCGCCCCACGGTAATCGGGATGAGTTGCGACGCAAGCGATTTCACCAGCACCGGTTTCGGCGAAGGGGTACAGGGCTGCACAGGCTATGACACGCCCGTCCCGCTCAAGGATGGAGAAGTGATGGATCTCTTCTTCAAGACGCTCTCGAGATCGTTTGACTAAAGCACCGCTCTCCTCCAGTGGGCGGATCAATTCCATAATGCTGGCAATGTCGTCAATCTCTGCCCCCCGGGCTTGTTCATACGGGTCCTGTGCGATCAACGTTCCTGCGCCATCATGGGTAAAGAGCTCCTCGAGTAGTGCACCCTTGCGATGAAAGGTTAGCAGATGGCCACGGGTGACGCCTTGTGAGCAGGCTCGGCAAGCGGCATCTCGAAGTCGCCGCTGCTCCTCATCCAGAACGGAAAGATTTTTCGCCGACGCAATCGTGCACTGCCTTATCAGGTTGCCGTCTTCGTCCTCCAGTCCCGCATGTCGATCTAAGAAAATCAGTTTGTCGGCGCCGATCGCTACTGCGACGGCTTCGGCTGTATCGCTTGCACTGACGCTTAGTAGTTCCCCGGCGGGTGAATATCCGAGCGGAGATATTAGCGCGACAGCATCGTTATCCAAAATTGCTTGCACGCCCTTCACATCAATTCGCCGCACAGTTCCGCTGTGCAGATAGTGGACGCCCTTGCGAATGCCGATTGGCCTCGCCGTGACGAAATTTCCTGCCATCACACGAATTTGTGCGGCTTTGAGGGGAGTATTTGGCAGGCCCATGGAGAGTAATCGCTCTATCTGAACCTGCTGTTTGGCGGCGGCATCGCAGGCAGCGGCCAAGGTGAGGTCGTCGGTGACACGAATACCCTCTTTGAGTACGACGGGGTGATCTTTAGGCAGCGCTGAATCTATCGCTTCCCGCGTCGCATGAACCAATACCAAGTGGACGCCCAGAAAATGCAGTAACGCCATATCGTGCAACAAAGTCATCAGGTTGGGTGATTCGAGCGCACCATTTCCCAGATACACCACGAAGATTCGCCCGCGGTGTGCCTTAATATAGGGGCCTGTGTGGCGAAACCAGTTGATGTGATTTTCTGTGTCCATCATTTTGTGTTTATGAGATTCAGTTAACCTGCAGTGACGTTTTACCGATTTAACGAGGCGGCATGCTACCCGAGTCGCCACACCCTAAGAAAGGGAAAAAAATCGCGCTACTTCGGCCGGTCACCAACGATTGACAGGTAGGGGCAACAGTGCCGACACGCTTCTCGCATCGCCCAAAGAGTCATGATCGATAAACGCTGACATCTTCTGGCATGCCCAGCCAATGGCTGTCGATCCTTAATTGCAGCGGTCGCTGACCTGCATTGCGACTGGATGTCCTGATGAAGACCCCCGATGCAGACAGTCTCGAATTGGCGGTTCTAGGTATGAGCGCAAAACCCAATCGGCCGTAATGCAACGCTGTACGGTTTAATCTGAAGCGCGACTCTGGCGGTATTGTGGATAGCGAGCTTGTCGTGCAATTTTGGGTTACGGTTCACGCAAGAGGCAACGATGACCTGACAGGGCTACCTGAAGTGGCGCGGCTATTGGAAGCTCTTGGCAGTTAACGTTATTTTTTGTTAGACCGGAACGCGAGTTGTGTAGAGTGCATAGCTACAGTATCGGGGCGCTATCCCATTTTTGGCGTTGTAAGGGCGTCCACCCAAAGTGGTAATCAAGTAATTTCAGGATTTGTATAAGCATGTTCGGTGCCTCACGGAATCATTATTACCGGGGCCACAGTCGGGTTAGAATTTGGCCGCTGCGCGGAACGCGTTGGTGCCTCGACGCGAGCGACGGTAAAAAAACAGAGGAAGCGATATGGATCTCTCACAACTTTCAGGCCACATCTGGCTAGATGGCGAGATGGTGCCCTGGCAAGATGCACGCGTGCATGTGCTGACACATACCTTCCACTACGGCCTAGGCTGCTTTGAGGGAGTGCGTGCTTATAAAACCCCTGAAGGCCCGGCAATCTTCCGATTGAGCGAGCACACCGACCGCTTGTTCCGCTCTGCGCACATTCTGCGGATGGATATGCCCTTTGATAAGCAGACGCTGAACGAGGCGCAGCTTGACGTAGTCAGGGCAAATGGTCTTGATGAAGCCTATATTCGACCCATGTGTTTTCTTGGGTCCGAGGGCATGGGACTCCGCGCTGACAACCTAAAGTCACATGTCATGGTGGCTTCTTGGGCATGGCCTTCCTATATGGATCCCGAGGCGAGGGATCGTGGCATTCGCATAGCTACTTCCAGCTTCACCCGTCACCACGTTAACATCACGATGTGCAAAGCCAAGGCCAATGGGAATTACATAAACTCGATACTGGCGCTTCGCGAGGCAACAGAGGCTGGCTTTGAGGAAGCCTTGTTGCTCGATAACGAGGGCTACGTGGCAGAAGGCAGCGGGGAAAATTTCTTCCTTGTCCGAGACGGTGTGCTTTACACGCCAGAGCTGACCTCATGTCTTGAGGGCATTACCCGAGACAGCATATTGCGCATCGCAGCGGATCAGGGCCTAACCGTGAAGGAGAAGCGCATTACCCGAGATGAAGTTTATATCGCAGATGAGGCGTTTTTTACGGGCACCGCGGCGGAGGTCGTCCCGATCCGGGAGCTCGATAACAGAGCGATTGGCAGCGGCGCGCGGGGCCCGGTCACGAAAAAACTGCAAAGCATCTATTTTGAGGCCGTGCGGGGCAGGCATGCTGATTACGCCGAGTGGTTGGCACTGGTATCGGATTAATATCCTGCTTGCGATGGGCGTCATTTCACTCGCTTCGTCGGTTGCGAGAGTGGTCTAGGTTGTTTTGGTTGCGGCGGTAGAAGCTCTATCAGTGCCGTTGGCCTTCTTCATTTGGCTATGAAGGAAAAGCCATTTTAACCGCAGCTTCAACAATGACCTCGGAGCGAACCTGAGGAGCATCACATGGAAACTCTCTCCAGAGGTATTAAGTATCGGCACTGGCCAGTTGAAAACCCGAAAGCATGCGTGCTTCTTGTCCACGGTCTGGCTGAACATTCTGGTCGTTATGAGCATGTGGCGGCGCGATTCAATGCGCGTGGTGTCGCTATAGTAGGCCCGGATCACATCGGCCATGGCGCTTCGCCTGGATTGCGTTGTCACCTCGATCGTTTCGATGAGTATATAGCGCCGCTGACTTCGCTGAGAGCATATATCGCCGATTGGTACCCCGAGACACCGGTGTTCTTGCTGGGACACAGCATGGGCGGATTGATCGCCGTCCACGTACTACTGGAAGCTCAGGATGATTATCGGGGCGCCATGTTTTCGGGACCTGCGTTTATGACGGACAGTACAGTACCCTCCATGACCATTTGGATAGCCCGGTTGCTACGGCGCCTGTTTCCCAAGATGGGCATGCTGACGCTCAATGCACAGGAAGTCAGTAGAGATCCGGCAGTGGTCGCTGATTACATTGCTGATCCATTGGTATTTGGCGGGAAAATTACGGCTTCGCTTGGGCTCGAGATATTGGATGCGATGAAGCTCGCCATCCGGAGAGCGGGGGAACTGACATTGCCCGTTTATATTGCCCATGGTGATGCCGATGTTATGGCGGCGCCAGAGGGGTCCAAGACGTTTTATGAGGGCCTCTCCTCAGCGGACAAAACACTCGACTTCTGGGCGAGCCTCTACCATGAAATTTTCCGTGAGCCAGAAGCAGAAGAGGTCATCGCTCGTTACGTATCGTGGCTAGAGGCGCATTTGTGAGTGACATTCGTGCGCTAGTCCTCGGTGCTGGCGGACAGCTCGGCCAAACATGCATGGCCGT
Source organism: Halieaceae bacterium (assembly GCA_902631395.1). Classification (GTDB taxonomy): domain Bacteria; phylum Pseudomonadota; class Gammaproteobacteria; order Pseudomonadales; family Halieaceae; genus Luminiphilus. Next base: position 45,824 of record CACOYM010000013.1, read on the forward strand.
CTCGCCCCCAAATGTGAGCGCTATCGGATTGGCGCGGTCAGAGTGTGACATTACAGACCCTGTAGCACTGAAGCAGGCAGTGTCCGACTTACGCCCACAGGTGGTGATCAATTCCGCCGCGTATACTGCTGTGGACCAAGCCGAGGAAGAAGCTGATGCGGCGCGCGCGGCTAACGCTGATGCACCGGCGCTGATCGCCGATTTGTGCGCGCAGTATCAGTCGCGCCTCATTCACCTTTCTACGGATTTCGTTTTTGACGGAAGAGGCCACAAGCCTTACCTCCCGGAGGCGCAGCCGGCGCCGCTCGGTGTTTATGGTCATACAAAGTGGCAGGGTGAGCAGGCTGTTCTCGAGCGCGGCGCTCACGGTGTCGTATTAAGGACAAGTTGGGTTTACGCGTCTGGCGGTCGCAATTTCGTATCAACGATGCTACGTCTTATGCGTGCTCGTGGCGAGGTAAAGGTCGTCAGTGACCAGATTGGTTGCCCTACCTCGACGCGAGGTCTTGCCGAGATCTGTTGGGCGCTTGCCCTAAATCAAGGTGCTGCCGGTGTATTTCACTGGTCTGATGCGGGTGCTATCAGCTGGTTTGATTTCGCCTGTGCCATTCGCGATGAGGCGTTAAAGCTTGGTTTACTCTCGGAGCCAGTGGTTGTCGAGCCGATCACCAGCGAAGCGTTTCCGACAAAAGCGCAGCGGCCGGCATATAGCGTGCTGGATGCCAGTGCAACCTGTTTGAAGCTGGGCGTGTCACAGCAACCCTGGCGCGACGCACTCCGCGACATGCTACGGTCACTGCAATCAGATCAGGAGCAGACCGTATGACCCGATCTCTAATGATCACCGGTGGAGCAGGTTTTATTGGTGTGAACTTCGTATACCACTGGGCCAATCGCCATCCTGAAGATCGCATCGTAGTGCTGGATGCTCTGACTTACGCAGGCAATCGCGCCAGCCTGACGCCACTCGAGCAAAGTGGGCGCATTGCGTTTGTCGCCGGAGATATCTGCGATGCAGCACTGGTTGCGAAAGTCATGGCTGACCACGCGGTGGACACCATTGTGCATTTTGCAGCGGAGAGCCATGTGGACCGTTCAATTACGGGGCCCGATGCCTTTATCCGCACCAACATTGAAGGCACTCATAGCTTGCTAGCGGCTGCCCGGCAGGCTTGGTTGACTGGCGCTGGCCGTGACCACCGCTTTCACCATGTCTCGACTGACGAGGTATACGGTTCACTGGATCTCGGCGACTCCGCCTTTTCCGAAATGACACGTTATGAGCCGAACTCTCCTTACTCAGCGAGTAAGGCCGCGAGTGATCATTTGGTGCGCGCTTATCAGCATACCTACGGTCTCCAGGTCACGATCAGCAATTGCTCCAATAACTATGGCCCCTACCATTTCCCGGAGAAGTTGATCCCGCTCTGTCTCACGCGGATTTTGGACGGCGGTGCGATTCCCGTATACGGCGACGGCAGCAACATTCGTGACTGGCTGTACGTTGAGGATCACGCGCGAGGCATCGCCAGTATCTTGGAGTCAGGGACGCCGGGTGAGGTTTATAACATTGGCGGCCATAATGAGTGGGCGAATCTCGATATCGTCAATCTCTTGTGCCGCGTCATGGATGATCGCTTCACGCAGACGCCGGAATTGACCGCCCGTTTTCCCAACGCCCCTCAGGCTAGTGGCAACCGCAGTGAATCACTCGTTCAATTTGTCACCGACCGGGCCGGACACGACTGGCGATACGCCATTGATGCATCGAAGATCGAGCAGGAACTCGGTTTTGTGCCTGACGAAACCTTTGGGACCGGGCTCGCTAAGACGGTGGACTGGTATTTGGCCAACGAGGCATGGTGGCGGCCGCTGCTTGAGCGGGCGGCAGCCCGTTGAGGGTAACGCAAGCGGCGAGAGCGATTGAGCGCTTCTTATACCAGCCCGGTATACAGCGGGCAGTTTTCCCACGATACGCCGGCTTGGTCTTTGGCTGAAAGCCGGGGTGTGGTGCCGTCTGGGATCGGCCATTGCACACCAATGGTCGGGTCGTCCCAGGCCAGCGACAGTTCGCTCTCTGGATGGTAGTAGTCGGTGCACTTATAAAGGAAGTCTGCAAACTCAGTCAGCACAAAGAAGCCGTGTGCGCAGCCTTGGGGCACCCACAGCTGCTCCTGTCCTTTGGCCGTCAAAGTGACGCCGTACCATTGGCCACAGCTGGGTGAGTCTGCCCGGCAGTCAACCACCACATCAAACACCGCACCTGAGGTCACGCGGACCAGCTTCCCCTGTGGTTGCTCGGTTTGTAGGTGCAGTCCGCGGAGAATGCCACGGGCTGAGCGGCTATGATTGTCCTGGACAAACGGGAGCGTGATGCCAATGTCGGCGTAGCGTTCCGAGTGCCAGGTTTCTAGAAAAAAACCGCGCTCGTCGCTGTGGACTGCAGGCGAAATAAGCTTCACGCCCGACAGAGGTGTGCCCTCAGCCCTCATCAAAAACCGGACCGTCGTTGCTGACGATGGTTTCCAAATAGGCGCCGTAACCACTTTTCACGAGTGGCACTGCTAAAGTCAGTACCTGTTCCGCGTCGATGTAGCCAAGGCGATACGCGATCTCTTCCAGACAAGCGACTTTGAGTCCTTGTCGTTCTTCAATAACGCGAATGTAGTTCCCTGCATCGAGTAAGGATTGGTGGGTTCCGGTATCTAGCCATGCCGTGCCCTGCCCCATGACCTCGACCTGTAGCGTACCGCACTTCAGATAGTGACGGTTGACGTCGGTGATTTCGAGCTCGCCGCGGGAAGAGGGAGAGATACTCTTAGTGACTGAAATAACGTCATTGTTATAAAAGTAAAGGCCGGTTACGGCGTAATTTGATCGCGGTTGCTTGGGTTTTTCTTCGATTCCGATTGCCACACCATCGTCGCTAAACTCGACTACACCGTAGCGTTCCGGATCCTGAACGTAGTACGCAAATACTGACGCGCCATCGGTGCGTTGCGCTGCTCGGCGAAGCTTCTTCGTGAGCCCGGCGCCGTAGAAAATGTTGTCGCCCAGCACCAGGCAAACGGGGCTTTTGCCTATGAAGTCCTCGCCTAGCAAGAAAGCCTGAGCGAGGCCATCAGGGCTGTGTTGAATCGTGTACTGGATCTGAATTCCCCACTGATTCCCATCTCCCAAAAGGTCGGCGTAGGCAATCTGGTCCCGCGGTGTGGTGATAATCAAGATGTCTGTTATGCCCGATTGCATCAGCGTGGCGAGGGGGTAATAGATCATAGGTTTGTCATAGACCGGCATAAGTTGCTTACTGACAGTCGTAGTGAGCGGATACAGGCGTGTTCCAGACCCGCCAGCGAGGATGATGCCTTTAAATGCTGTTTGTTCTGTCATAGCTCAGGATCGGCTCAAGGGGCGGTGAGTTTACAGCCCGTTGGCAGAGTTGGCGAGGCACCGCTAGACTGAGCGTAACTGTACTTTGCCGTGTGGCGCCATTATTGTGACACGGCGACTGCCATTACATTTTTCCCGCCTGGAGCGCCCTATCAACGCACCCTTGCATACGTCTGAGATCAGCTCAGCCAGCGCAGATATGGCCGGTGAGGCACCCTTGCGCATCGCTCTGCTGGGTTACCGCTCAGCGCCATTTTCAGGTGGTCAGGGCGTCTACCTTCGGTACCTTAGTCAGGCGCTTGCCACGCTGGGACATCAGGTTACAGTGATCTCGGGCCCGCCTTACCCGCAGCTTGTTGACGGCGTCACACTGGTTGAGTTGCCCGGTCTCGACTTATATGCCCGAGAGTCCATGGCGATACCGCTCTATGAGTTGCGTGACCCGCTTGAGCGTCGCGAATGGATCAGTAAGCTGACGGGCGGGTTTGCAGAGCCGTGGACATTTGGCCAGCGCGTTCGCGACTGGTTGCTAGCACGTGCCAGTGACTTCGATGTGGTGCATGACAACCAGACACTGGCTGATGGCATACTGGATATACAGCGATCGGGCATACCCGTCGTGACCACCATTCACCACCCCATTACGCGCGATCTTCGCGTCGCGCTCTCGAAGGAACCGCGCTGGTGGCGTCGCCTATTGATTCGCCGCTGGCACATGTTTCTGTCGATGCAAGCGCGTGTGGCGTCTCAGCTGAACCATATCGTGACGGTGTCGCAGTTTTCCGCTATCGATATCGCCACTGATTTTGGTGTGATGCCGAATGCGATCAAAGTGGTCCCAAATGGGGTGGATACCTCCCTTTTCAGACCGCTTCCAGCCATTTCGCGTCGACCACGCCAGATTATCGCGACGGCCTCTGCAGACGCGCCGCTGAAAGGGCTTGCAACTTTGCTGCAAGCGTACAAGAGATTGGCAGATGCCGACTCATCCTGCGAGCTAGTGTTGATAGCGCGACTGAGACCCGGTGGTGACACCGAGGCTCTAATAGAACGTCTCGATCTGCAGAGCCGGATCCGCTTTGTGGGTGATGTCAGCCATGAGGATATTAATCGACTGTATGCTGAGAGCGCGGTGGCAGTAGTACCGTCTCTATATGAGGGTTTTGGTTTGCCTGCGGTTGAGGCCATGGCTGCCGGTATTCCCCTCGTGTCGACCGATGGCGGTGCTCTGAGAGAGGTTGTTGGGGAAGGAGGCCTGCAGGTTCCGGCTGGTGATAGCGACGCACTTGCCGACGCGATTGATCGCTTATTGTGTGATCCCGAACTGGCGGAGACGGTCGCGCAACGGGGGCTCGATCGTGCGCGGCAGCGGTTCTGTTGGTCGGTATGTGCTGCTCATATGGTGCGCCTTTATCGCGAGACCAGTGTCATATGCTAACCGTTGATATAGAAAAATTGGTTATTGCGCCAGGCCAGACCTGCCTGGATGTGGGCTGCGGTGAGGGGCGGCACACACTAGCGGTTTATCTCTTGGATGGTGTCTTGTCGATCGGCGTTGATGTGTCCGAGCGGGACCTTGCGACTGCTAAAGGGCGCGTTGTGGATATGCGGCCTCATGCGCCGGGAGGTGCGGTGGGCTTTGCGGCGGGTGATGCGACGGCGCTTCCCATGGCAGACGAAACAATCGACGTGGTGATAGCCAGTGAAATTTTGGAACACATTTACAATTATCTCTCCGTGCTTGAAGAAGCGATGCGGGTGCTGAAGCCAGGAGGGCGCCTATGCGTCAGCGTGCCGAGACAGTGGCCAGAATGGGTCTGTTGGCAACTCAGTGAGGGTTACCGTAAGACTCCCGGAGGCCATATCCGCATTTTTGACTCGACCCATTTGCGCCGCGAGATTGAGCAGCAGGGGTTCACCTATGTTGGTGGAGGCAGCGCACATGCGCTGCATGTGCCTTACTGGTGGCTGAAATGCCTCTTTTGGCAGCGGGAGCAGGAACCCCGGGTGGTTCGTGCATATCACAAACTATTGGTCTGGGATCTCATGCGTCGTCCGTGGTTGACCCGCATGTTCGATGCTGTGTTCAACCCGATTTTAGGTAAAAGCATTGTGCTTTATTTTGTCAAACCACTGCCCGACGGGGCGACGTCGCAGGGTGCTGTGACATGAATGCTCCGGTGTTTGCTGCCGGTGTATTCCCCACGCAATGGCTGCGGCCCACAGTCGAGTTTTTACTTAACACCCAGCGGTCATCGGGGGAAATCCCTTGGTTTGAGGGTGGTCATACCGATCCATGGGATCACACAGAGGCCACAATGGGCCTCACTATTGCGGGCGAATGGTCCGCCGCTGAGCGTGCCTACCATTGGTTAGCTGATATGCAGCTTGAAGATGGAAGTTGGTGGGCTTGCTATCGAGACGAGCGGCCCGATGAATCAGTTGAGAGGCGTGAAACGAATTATGTGGCCTATGTTGCCACTGGCGTTTGGCATCATTTTTTGGTCACTGGCGACAGCGGTTTTTTGCGAACCATGCTCCCCGTTGTGCAGCGGGCCATTGATTTTGTTTTGCAATATCAGGGACCAGAGGGAGAGGTTGACTGGGCGGTAGATTCAACGGGTGCACCGCTGGGGGATGCGTTGGTTGCAGGCTGTAGCTCGATCTATAAGTCGCTCGAGTGCGCCATCTTGATAGCCGAAACCCTCGGTCAACCGGCCTTGTCTTGGCGATCAGCTAGAGCTCGCTTAGGTTACGCGTTGAGACATTATCCGACCCGTTTTGACCGAACCTGGGAGAGCAAGTCCCGCTATGCAATGGACTGGTTCTACCCGGTTCTTGCTGGTTGGGTGATGGGAAAAGCTGCGCGCGAGTGGCTGTCTGCTAGGTGGGACGAATTTGTCGAGCCGGGAATTGGCTGCCGGTGTGAAAACCACCAACCCTGGGCAACGGTGGCAGAATCTTGTGAGCTTACCTTGGCGTTACTCGCCGCGGGTCAGCGAGATCAGGCAATAGACCTCTTTGGTTGGTTGGCGCAGTGGCGCGATACCGACGGCGTCTGGTGGACGGGTTATCAGTTCGTTGAGCAGGTGCTCTGGCCGCTGGAAAAGCCAACCTGGACCGCAGGTGCTGTGCTGCTCGCTGCTGATGCGCTTGCGGAGCACACCTCTGCCAGCTCGCTATTTCTAAAAACTGCGCTCCGAGATTGACCGTTCAGTATAGGCTCAGGGGGCGCTGGCGCAGTTTTGTAAGCTGCAAAACAGCTGCAAAATCGGAATGAAATTGACGTCTCGGATTGAAGCTGCGCCGCTATCTCGCCATTCCTTAGAGGGTATTTTCGGTGCTTACGGTTTGGTGCCCCATTACTAGGGGTGTTGGAGACGCCACTATGGTGCGATGCGAGTTAGTCCTCGAAGGCTGTCTGTGGTACTAAGGGGTTCGAAAAGTCCTGATTGTGAGGCCAGTTGCCAGATCGTGAAGGGCGCCACTCCGCCTGAGGCGGCGTCGGGGAAGACATCATGGATGGCCAAAATGCCCCCGGGTCGTATATGAGTCGCCCAGGCGCGGTAGTCGGTGAGTGCCGCTTCCAAGCTGTGGCCACCATCAATAAAAACCATGCCTAGGCCTGCCTGCCAGTGAGTTGCGAGTTGTCCACTGCTTGCAACAATCGGCACCACGGACTCCTCGAGCCCGGCTTGGGCAATGTTGTGTCTGAACTCGGTAAACGTATCCACTCGCCCTGTCGTATCGGTCAAGGCTGGATCATGATGGCTTTCCCCTGGTTGGTGTTCCTCTGAGCCCCGATGGTGATCGACGGCATACACGACGGTACTATTTAGCCGAGCCGCCTGCGCTAGCCAAAGCGTTGACCGTCCGCAGTAACTACCGATCTCGAGAATGGGGCCGATTCTCGCCGCCGTGGCCGCCCAATTGTAGAGTTGCCGACCTTCATGTTCCGGCAGAAAGCCCCTCACTGATTCATCAGGGGCCTGAGCAGGCGGGTAAGATGCGGGCTCAGACACAGCGTACGGTGTCGACTTATGCGCTGCGCTACTCAACGCCTAAGGCGGTTGGTGCGGGTGGGGCTAGTAAAAAGCCCTCCAGTCGCGCGATGTCCTCGGGCGATAGCGTGCCCGCAACTTCTTTCAGGCGGAGAGAGTTGATGATGAAGTCATATCGGCTGTTGGCGTAGTCACGCTGCGCGGCAAAGAGCATGTTTTGGGCGTTCAGTACATCGACGATATTTCGTGTGCCGACCTCATAGCCTGCCTGTGTGGCATCGAGGGCGCTTTGGCTAGAAACGATCGATTGTTTACGCGCCATGACGCGAGACACATCGGATACTACCGTCATGTGGAGTGACCGTGCCTGCGTCACGGTATTGCGCGTAAGATTGATGCGCGATTCCCGTGCTGCGTTGAATTGCTCCGCGGCTCGCCGTCGGTTTGCGCTGATCGCGCCGCCCGAGGATAACGGTAGATCAAAGCGGATTTGCCAGGTCTCGTTGGTCTGCTCGGAGTTGGGTGGGAAAATAAAATCGCTTTCCGTATTCTGTCGGATATCGCCAGTAGTTTCACTGTCCTGATAACGATAGCTGGCGGTGACGGTTGGCACGTGGCCCATTCGCAACGAAGTGGCGTTTTGCCTGGCAGCTTCCTCGGCATACCGTGCCGCGGCGAGGCGATAATTATTTAACATAGCGAAATCAACCCAAGCTGCCCGGTTGCCTGGCTCGGGGGTTTTCGGATCAAATTCCTCGCCCAGTACAAAGAGCTTCCCTGGTGCTTGCCCTGTCAATACAGACAGATTTTCTCTCGCGACCGCTACATTGTTTTCATCGACGATGCGCGTAACTTGCGCCAGATCGCGAGCAGCTTCTGCTTCATACACGTCGGTAATAGCAATCAAGCCGACCTCAAAGCGTTGTCGGGTTTGCTCAAGTTGGCGTTCAAAAGCGCGCTCCTGTGCCTGTGAAGCGCGGAGATTGTCCTGCGCTCTCAGGACACCGAAATAGGCCTGCACGACTCTTACGATGAGATCCTGTTGCGCAGCAGACAGATTCGCTTCAGCTTGTTGCGATGTTTCTTTGCCGGCTTTCCAACCAAACCAAGCTGATAGGTCAAACAGCGTCTGCGACAGGGTCACATCGTATCCGTCTGTTTCGGTCTCGGTGACGGTAGTGACATCGATCTGATCGAAGGACGGGTTCAAGGGATTATTGTTAAAGACCAGATTGGGCCGTGTGGAATCCGTTTCTGAGTCGGAATATGAGTATCCCGCGCGAGCTTGCGGGAGTAGGGGCGCTAGCGCCAACTTTTCTAGCTCGAGGTCGGCGTTATATTGCGCCACCTGAGCTTTAAGTTGCGCGTCATTCTCGAGTGCCAGTTCGTAGATATCGACCAGCGTCTCAGCATTAGAAGTGGCTGCAAAGGTGCCAGCGGTAAGTAAGGTAACGAGTCTGGTGAAGAAGCTGGCGATGGGACGATGCAGTGCAGGCATAGCTTCGGGTTCTGCGTTATTTACGGACGGCGAGTCTACCACTCTGCAAGCCCTTTTGGCGGCCCCAAAACCAACAACATTTGGCAGTCCCCGCAGTGAGTTGGCTTGCTACACTTACCCTATGTCAAACCGCATCACGCATTCCAGCGCGCCGCGTCGCCTTCGCAAGGGCTATCAATTAGACCTGGCTGACCTGCATGCCCATTGTGAGGCGAACTATCACCGATTGATGCGACTTTTCCCCAGTTACGAGCAACAAACTCGGTGCAATTTTGAGGCCGGAGACGCGCAGATCGAGCTCGAAGTCACTGCTCGAGATCGCTACACCACAGACATGCGGCTTCGTTATCAGGGCGCTGTTTACCAGCTTGGCTCAGCGAGCGCTTTAGATCTGCGGCTCTATCACGATGCTCGCATGGCCGAAGTCGTGCATTGCAGCACATCGAGACGTTTTGAGGCCCGTTACCGGTATCCGAATCCGGAGATGCTGCAGCGTGACGAGAAATTTCAGCAGAACCGCTTCGCTGCAGAGCTCATGGAGTTTTGTCTAAATAACGGTCGCTCAACGGACGCGCCCTTGACTGGCATAGAACAGCGTTGACCATAAGTGCGTTGGCTGGGCAGATGCGTCTCGATGACGCCTATATCAATCGCATCGTCCAACTGTCAGATACGCATCTTATGGCATCGCCGGGCGGCGGCACCTTCTTCGCACTTTATACTGAGAACTCTGTGGCTGCGCTCTGCCGCTCATTGGCATATCTGTCAGTAATTGACGCATTGCTGCTCACCGGCGATCTCGTTGTTTATGGGATGGGGGAAGCCTACCAACGTCTTGATCAGGTTGTTTCAGCGCTCTGCGTCCCGAGCTTCTGGCTCTCTGAAAATCACAATGCGGTTTGATCCGAGGGGTATTCTTTGCCTGGCTATGTAAAGAGGAGTATTCATCTGCCGCACTGGGATGTTCTAATGCTTAATACTTTGCATGCTGGTGCTGTAGCCGCCTGTGTGTCCGAGAGTGAATTGTAAGCGTGGTAACATGCCATTGCATTGGCGGACACCACTGAGCGGCCGTTTTTGGCGACAACGCATCACCCGTTTTTGCCGGTGGGTTCCGAGAGGGTTAGGAAGGTCGGCGTGCAGAATTCGTTAGAAGCACTCAAGGTATTCACGGTGTTGAGGGAGCGGGCAGTCGTGGTGTCAGGGCATGTTAATAAGGGCTCCGCGCAGGCGCATCGGGGCTTAAATTGCCTGAAGTCGCCTTTAAGCTGCGTGCAATTCGCACCCAAATCGCCACAGTTTTAGGTAGACGCGGTGGCGCAAGGGCGCCGTGGGGTGAGATTTAAAGTTAATGAATTCTGAAAAACAGTGGTGTGCCGTGTGAGCGATAATATTTTCTCGGTTGATCTGAACTCACCAGGTTGTGCATAGGCATTATAAGTGCAAGCTCGTGCATCTCGGGTAAAGGTTTACTCTGTGAAAGATAGCGGTGAGCCAGCCCGCATAGATTGATTGGAACTTATGGTGAAGCATGACGAATTATAACGCCGACGCCATTGAGGTGTTGGTTGGGCTGGAGCCTGTTCGCAAACGTCCGGGTATGTATACCGACACCACTCGCCCTAACCATTTGGCGCAGGAAGTCATCGATAACTCGGTCGATGAGGCACTTGCTGGGCATTGCAGTAAGATCGACGTTGTGCTTCATGCCGATGGTGCGCTCAGCGTGACAGACGACGGACGCGGCATGCCCGTTGACTTGCATCCTGAACAAAATTTGCCAGGCGTGGAGGTGATCCTTTCTACCCTTCACGCAGGTGGAAAATTTTCGGACGATAGCTATCAGTTCAGTGGCGGCTTGCACGGTGTAGGCGTGTCCGTGGTGAATGCCTTGTCGCAACTGTTGGAGGTCACTATCCGACGCGATGGGAATGTGCACACCATGGCCTTTTCTGGGGGTGATAAGACCGCCGACTTAAAAGTCATCGGTAACTGCGGCAAACGCAACACGGGCACCGGGATTCGTTTTAAGCCTGACCCGCAGTACTTTGATTCAGCCAATTTTTCATTGTCTAAACTGAGTCACGCACTGCGGGCTAAGGCCGTGCTGTGTCCCGGTCTTGAGGTCACCCTCACTGACGAAAAAAAGAAAGTGAAAACCGAATGGCACTATGAGGACGGCATCTCTGACTATGTGGCGGATGCCACCATCGATTTCCCAGTGGTACCCGAGACGCCGTTCAGATGGCATTTCGAGGGAGAGACCGAAGCGGTGGACTGGGCTATACAGTGGCTGCTCGAGGGCGGTGAGGTCGTTGCAGAGTCCTATGTAAACCTGATTCCCACGCCGCAAGGTGGCACTCACGTGAATGGTTTGCGCTCCGGTTTGTTGGACGCCATGCGTGAATTCTGTGAGTTGCGCAGCCTGTTACCCCGAGGGGTCAAGCTGACCGCCGAGGACGTGTGGGACCGTTGCTGTTTTGTGTTGTCATCGAAGCTACGGGACCCGCAGTTCTCGGGCCAGACGAAGGAGCGCCTGTCTTCGCGTGAGGCGGCCGGATTCGTCTCGTGTGTCGCGAAGGACGCTTTTGGCCTTTGGCTGAATCAGCATACCTCCGACGCAGAACGGCTCGCCCAGCTATGTATCGAGCGAGCCCAGAGCCGCCTCCGCTCGGCCAAGAAAGTCGTGCGGAAGAAAGTCTCGTCTGGCCCTGCACTGCCGGGAAAGTTAGCGGATTGCTCGAGCGAGGACCCGGAGCGCGGTGAGCTATTTCTCGTCGAGGGCGATTCGGCGGGGGGCTCGGCCAAGCAGGCGCGCGATCGTGAAAATCAGGCGATCCTGCCGCTTAGGGGTAAGATTTTGAATACCTGGGAGGTGGACGCCGCTGAAATTCTGGCGTCCCAGGAGGTCAATAACATTTCAGTGGCGTTGGGTATCGATCCGGGTAGTTCAGACCTCAGTCAATTGCGATATCACAAGGTATGCATTTTGGCCGATGCTGACTCCGATGGCCTACACATCGCCACGTTGATTTGTGCCCTGTTTTTGCGGCATTTCCGCTCATTGGTGCAAGCCGGACACGTGTTTGTGGCGATGCCGCCGCTCTACCGTATTGATGTGGGTAAAGAGGTACACTACGCGCTTGATGAATCAGAGAAGAACGGTATTCTCGATCGCCTTGAGGCGGAGAACAAACGCGCCAAACCCACGGTACAGCGCTTTAAAGGATTGGGTGAGATGAATCCGCCGCAGCTGCGCGAGACCACGATGGACCCTGTTACGCGACGCTTGGTGCAGTTGGTGCTCGATGAAGACAGCGGCACCGACAGCATGTTTGATCTATTGTTAGCGAAAAAGCGTGCTGGTGACCGGAAGTCATGGCTTGAAGCGAAAGGTGACCTAGCCGACATCACGAGCTAATGTATAGCTTACCGTGTGCAGTGTTACGCTGTGACTATGCGCGCCCTGTGTTGAATCTTAGATCTCACGCCGCAAACCAACAATCTTTGGCCAGTCTGGAGTGGGCGAGGCGTTATCCTTTTTCACTATTTGTTCACCCGCGTTTTTCATTAAAGTGAGTTGCGAGTAGCGATACTTCCATAAAATCTGGCGGTAGCGGCGCGGCGGTGCGATGTCGTCGAGTCCAGACGCTGCAAGACCCCGTATAGTCAGCAATCTTGCCGAACGTTGCGTCGGCGCGCAAAGGAGGACAGACGATGAAAACGCGTTTCGCATTGGCTTTTACCGCGGCAATACTGGCGTCCCCGCTGACGCTTGCAGATTGGCGAGTTGGGCCCGACTCTCGGATCCAGTTTGTGTCGATCAAGAACAACACGATTGGCGAGGTCAGTCACTTCGAGACCCTTGCCGGCACCGTTACTGATGCGGGTGAGGTTGAGGTGCGGGTGGCGCTGGATTCGGTGGAGACAAACATCGGTATCCGAAATGAGCGGATGAAGAAGATGCTGTTCGAGGTCGGTTTCTACCCTGAAGCCGTGATTGCTGCGCAACTGGATGCTGAAGCTGTCGCCGCACTGTCTGATGGCGGGATCACTAGTGTGGCGCTTCAAATCGATTTACATGGCCAGACCGTGACCAAAGACGCGCAATTAATCGTCGCGGTCACGGACCGTGGTTTGAGCGCGACGACTACGAAGCCAATACTGCTTACGGCGGCGGAATTTGGATTGGAGGCTGGTGTGGTCGCGCTTCAACAGATCGCCGGCCTCAAAGCTATCAGCCAGGTGATTCCCGTTACGGTCTCGTTGCAACTGATCTCCGAGGACTAATCCTGTTTACTGCAGCCCAGCGGCTTGGGCTGTATGGCGTAACGCGTCGCGATAGCGACTAGCCGCCTGCACTTCCCCGGCTTGCTGGCTGTACTGCATGAGGGCAGCAAGCACATTAAGTTGACCTGGCGCAGCATGGTTTACGGCTTTGAGTGTCGCGATTGCCTGGGCGGGCAATCCATGGTCATGCTGTGCCACTGCGTAAACGTAGTGGTAGTAGCCTGGCGGTTCTTCGAGTGAAGCTGCTTCTTCCAGGGCTATAAGGGCCGCTCCGCTATTGCCTTCTCGCACTTCTAGCAACGCAAGACTAAACCAAAGTGATGCGTCCTCTTCACTCAGCTGTATCCCGCTTTCCAACGTTGCGCGCGCAGCGATCTCTTTGCCCTGAGCGCGGTAGAGGTCTGCGAGATTCACTCGGCTGGCACTTGCTTGAGGGTTTTTCTCAAGGGCCGAGATGAGAAGAGCTTCGGCGTCCGCGGTTTCGCCGCGCGCTTGCTGGAAGCCACTCAATTGAGTCAGTACTGACGGCATGTCTAGATGTTGGGACTGCACATAAATGTATTCGGCGAAGAGAGCGTCCAGAGGGTCAGCAGCTTGCGGTTGTCCATCTTTGGAGGCTCGTTGTCCGGAGGGGCCTGCCGTTGCAGACTCTGTCGGGCCGGCCGTTGTCGGCACCAAACCCGCTAACTGTTCTGCTGCCATCATTCTCACTGCAAGTACCGGATCTTGGCTCAGTGGCATCAAGCGTTCGAGCTGTTGCTCTGGTGGAAGTTGCCTCGTTGCCTCTGCTGCAGCCAAACGGATTAGGGGGTCGTCACTTTCCAACCACAAGGGGAGCGAGGGCATGAGCCTCTCGGGCAGCAACCGGCCTAGTTGTGTGATCGCGGAGGCGCGCAGTATAGCGGTGTTTTTTTTGTTGTTGCCCGTTTCCAGCAACACCGGTGCGGCGCGCACATCACCTCTGTCTGCGGCGTGGAACGCACGCGCAGGGTGGCTCCTGCGGTCTGCGAACTGCACACCCCAATCCATCAGGGCTGAATAGGCCCAGTCCGCAGTTTGGTCGGTGTGGCATTGGTTGCAGGCATTTGGTGCGCCTGTGCTTATCGAGATGTCCGGCCGCGGGATGCGCATGCTGTGATCGCGCCGAGAATCGACTCCCATGTATATCTGGCTCGGCATGTGGCACTCAACGCAAGCAGCACCGGCCGATTCAATCTGGTGTCGGTGATGTGTGCGGTTGTCGTAGGTGCTGGCCAGATGACATTGTGTACACACGCCGTTTCCCTGCACAACTAACTGGTTGCTGTGTGGGTTATGACAGTTGCTGCAGACCACGCCGGCTTGATGCATCTTGCTCTGGATGAATGAGCCGTGCACATAGACCTCGTTGCGGATCTGCCCATCAGGCCAGTAGAGCGGCTCTTCAATAATCGCCAAGCGATGGGTATCCAATAGCGGCTTGCCCGGATGGTATTCGCCCAGAGTGCCTCGCCGGGCGTGACACCGCGCGCAGCTATCAATCTGATGACTCGAACTGGGAGGTTTAGCGCGCTGTGCTATATCGGCGCCCTCACTCCACTGCCATTCGCCTCTTGCCTTCAGGCTCATTGCGAATCCGGTCTGAGCGGGAGACAGGCCTCCAGCGTAGGCGAGCGCAACGTGCTTACTACCAGGGCCGTGACAAGCCTCACAGCCCACATCGATTTGCTCGTAGTGGGTATCAAATCGGTCGTTCACCGCGTCGTAGCGTTTCTCAACGTCGGTGCTATGGCATTCCGCACAACTAGTATTCCAGTTAAAGAGGACGCCCGTCCAATGCAAAGGGTCACCGGCCGCGATGCGCTCGTCCGGGTAGAGGTGATACCAGCGCTGCCCACCTTCGCTTTCAGATCGGGTATCCCAAGCGATGGACAGCGCCTGCAAGCGACCTTTACCGAGCGGCAGCAAATACTGCTGAAGGGGCTCAACTCCGAATACATACTCGACGGGAAATGTTTCTAGCTCGCCGGCGGCGTTGTCGGCCTCGATGAAAAAGGCGTCCCCTTTTCGGCTGAACGTCGTGGTCACACCAAAATAATCAAAGGTCGCATTATTGAAGTCTCCCAGAACCGTCGCGGGCGTGGCTTCTTGCATGGCCAGGTCATGATGCGACTCTGTCCAGTCGGTATTAGCTTGCGCATGACAGCCAGTACAGGCGGCATTGCCTAGATATGCGGTGCTGTCAGCCCATAAGCTGCTATGTGTGGCCAGCACCAAGACCAAGGTTACAAAAAATCTGCTAAGGCGATGGCAGCAGATGATATCCACGGACACCAATTAAGCCCCCTCAGGGCAAGCCCAACGGAATCGATGCGGAGTAAGGGCTGGTGACGTCTCCCAAATAATCGATGTTGAGATGAAGATTGATTTTGGGCCAGTGGTTTACGTGGGTCGCAGAGGTCAGATCCATTAGTGCATAAAAGTCTGCAAGCACTGACTCAGACATACTGAGCGTTATGGTGTATTGCAAATTGTAATCAATAGAGTTGCCAGAAGATAAATCAGCGCCTTTCGCTTGATTTAGAGTCCTATAGCTCTGATTGAAGTGATGATGTAACCGGAGGTAATCGAATATCAGATCGCCTGAATAAGCGTGCTTGCTCGGCCAGACAACGCCCGTTAAAAAATCAGCGTTGTGCTGCGCACCGATGTCCGGAGCGCGCCTTAAAAAGGCACCGGCCCTGATTCGTTCTGGGCTCTCCCCGCCCGAACTCGCCATAAACTTGACGTTATAACGTGCGTTCTTGCTGAGGTTTTGTTCTGGCGTTTCAGGTGATCCACCCGGAAAATAAATCTCAGTCCAATACCAATAACTCTCATCGTCATAAATGGTGCCTGCCCAGTTGCCCGCCATAATCGGCAAAGTGAGATAAAAATCTGACTCAAAACGCCAAATAGGGTAGTAGCGGTCAGGATGCTGGTATGGGGCCAGTGCTTTGGAATCCTGTCCCAGCGCCTCAAGTTTTGCTCTGAGCGCCAAAAAGTTATCTTTTACTCCGCTCGCCCACGCTGGCTCCCCATCCTTGAAAGCTGTCAGCGTATGGGTCCACCCAATCAAGTGCCAGAGCGTAGTCACCGCAAGAATGGCGTGAAGTGAGAGCGGTCTGCTTCGGATGCGGCTCGTTTTCAAGTTAGTGCGAATGGCAGTCTTGTATGTGTCTCACCACTATATCACTGGTATCCGCTGGTACGACGATTGGCGGTCGGTTGTTTTGGTTAGCCACCTACATAATAAGCAGGCGCGGATCGGCTTTGTGGAATGTCGCCATTCGCCACTCGCCATTCGCCTGTTGGGTCGGCTAAGCTCGCGGGATTATTAGATGAACAGATATTTGAAGCCTATGCATATTGGTATCTTGCGCACTGACTCCGTTAGGCCCGAGTGGGTACCCACCTACGGCGAATACCCAGACATGTTTGAACGCCTACTTTTAGCTGAGGACAACGACCTGAGGTTTACCACCTGGAACGTAGAAGCCGGTGAGCTGCCCGGCAGTGTTGGGGCGGCAGATGGCTTCTTGATAACGGGCAGTAAGAGCAGCGTTTACGACGACAAGGACTGGATTCGCGCTCTGGAAAGTTTTGTGCGTGAGTGCCATGCCGCACGGCGCAAGATAATTGGGATCTGTTTCGGACACCAGCTTGTGGCGCAGGCGCTCGGCGGCTCGGTGGGCAAGTCGGACAAGGGCTGGGGCGTAGGTGTGAATTGCTACAATGTTGACCTAACGACTTTTGATCTAGCCGATGGGGATCAATTTTGCCTGCTTGCCTCACATCAAGATCAGGTGATGGTTATGCCGCCCGGGGCCCAGCTGATCGCCACCAATGACCACTGTGAGGTGGCAGGCATGACTCTGGGAAATCATATTCTGACATTCCAGGGCCATCCCGAATTTACTCCGGAGTATTCGCGGGAGATTATGAGCCTTCGCTACGACATGATCGGTGCTGATCGAGTGGCCGCGGGCATGGCGAGCTTTGAGTCGCACCAGCACGAGGGATATCGCGTCGCGCGCTGGATGTTGGCCTTTCTTAAACGTTAGGCGTTACCACTCGCCGATGTTGTCCATCGACTGCCACGGCTCTTGAATCGGTAAAGCGTCACCGGACTGCAATAACTCAACCGAGATCCCGTCGGGCGAGCGAACAAATGCCATTCGCCCGTCACGGGGTGGACGGTTCAGGGTGACGCCTTTATCAAGGAGTTGCTGGCAGGTCGCGTAAATATCGTCTACCTGATACGCCAGATGCCCAAAATTGCGCCCACTATCGTAGGTTTCGGGATCCCAATTGTAGGTGATCTCCACCGACGGTGCCTGATACGCCTTGTCAGCCTCCATATCATCGGGCGCGCTAAGAAAGACCAGCGTGAAGCGGCCGGAATCGCTGTCATGCCGATAGGCCTCAACCAACCCCAGCTTGTCGACAAAGAAGTCGAGTGTGTCATCCAGATTTGCGGCGCGGATCATTGTGTGGAGGTATCGCATGGGGCTCTCCCAATTCCGAAATGAAGATTTTAGGTCAAGTTCCACCTGCTGGCGAAGACTGCGATACACTTCATAGCCCCCCATATTTAAACCCATTGGATAATTGCTCTATGTGGTTCCGCGCGCTTCGGACTTACCGTTTACCTAGCCGGCTTGGTATCGATGCCGAGGAGCTGGAGCGTCGCCTGCAGACGCGTATTTTTTCTGCCTGCACGCCCGCGCAGGCGAGCAGCTTGGGGTGGGTACCGGCGCTGGATGACTCAGCTTCGGCGCTTGTGCATGCAGCCGGCCCTTATTGGGTGGTTCGCCTAAAACGAGAGGAGAAGCTCCTGCCCGCGACGGTGGTGCGTGAGCAAGCCAACGGCCGATGCGCACAAATTGCCAAGGCTCAAGGCCGCAAGGTCAGCCGCCGTGAGCGGCTGGCGGTGACCGATGAGGTGACGCAAGATCTGTTGCCACGCGCTTTTTCCCGATTCAGCACCATTCGCGCGATTATCGCAGATCATGCCGGTTGGATCTGGGTCGATAGTAGCAGCGCCGGGCGCTCGGAAGAGTTGCTTAACCACCTCCGTGAGGCAATGGGCAACCTGCCTGCTGTATTGCCTGAGACCCAAAAAGCCCCCGCCCGCATAATGACGCAGTGGCTGATGCAGGGTGGCATTCCCAGTGCGATCGAATTGGGCGATGAAGCTGATTTCGTGGATCAGGGCGACGAGGGCAGCTCGGTCAAGGTGCGAGGTGTTCCGCTTGATAGTAAGGAAGTACGAGCACACATGGCCTCAGGTCACCAGGTACAGAGCCTGGCGTTGGAGTGGGGTGCGCGGGTAGCGGCTGTAGTCGACAAAGACCTCGTGCTGCGCCGCCTGAAGTTCAGCGATGCCATTCGCTCGGAGAACGACGAGCTAGTTGAAGACCCCCTGAGCCGGGCCGACGCGGACTTCCTGATTCTCTGCGAGGTTCTCTCCGGCCTTCAAGTCGACTTGATCAAGGCGTTTGGTGGTATCGCCGAATGAACGATCTGGCGGTTGGCCGATACCGCCATTACAGGGGTGGTGAGTACACTGTGCTCGGTGTCGCACAACATTCTGAGACGGGTGAGGCCCTTGTGGTCTATAGACCAGAGTACGGCGAACGCGGCCTATGGGTGCGCCCGCTTACAATGTTTTCTGAGACGGTAGAAACGCCGAACGGCACGCTGCCTCGCTTTGAGTGGATCGCCGCCCAGTAAACTTTATGATTTTATCTTACAGAACCCGGTTGTCTTTAGATAAAGATAAGACGACGCACCGGCGATCAACGCGGCTCCCACGGTGGTGAAAGCCGCGCAAGTGAAGTAGAGGTGGTCAGCGATGGAGCTCTCGAAATCTTGCTCGAGCCCGCCAAAGCCGGAGGCATTGACACCTTGTGCAAGATAGCGAAGAGGGCGAATCCGATGGAACGGGAGACCAACGGGACAATGACGCCTTAGTTGCCCAAATGCCTAATAACCGTATGGTCAATCTATCCGCTTGGCCTTCCAAAGTCGCGCTGCGGTGTAACGATGCACGTCTTAATCCAACCCATGGGGTGCCGAAAGCGGGTCAGCGCTCAGGTAAAGTTTCGCCGAGGATGACAGTTTCGTCTAAGCTGAACCACTGACTGCATTGGGGGAAGCACCATGTTAAGAAGTTTGATTTTCATCTTGACGCTTGCACTGAGTGCCGCGTCGTCAGCAGTTCAACCTAAGGATGCTCTGCCTGCAGGACCATCTGCTTTTGTTCTGATCGCGCGTCTCCATGCGTTGCCAGGGCAGGCAGAGCAAGTGGTAGCAATGTCTGCAGCTGTGGATAAAAAAGTGGAGGCCGGCGAGCCCGGTATGTTGTTGCACACGTTCGATCGAGTTACGGAAGATCCGCAGGGCTTCATCTGGACTGAGGTTTATGAGAACAGCGAAGCGCTAATTTTCCACCTAAACAACGTTGATCTAGGTGCCTATCTGGAGGCGGTCTCGCCCCTTCTTGACGAATTAACCGTTGAGCTTTATGGGGCTGTGTCTAACGAAGCGGTTGCTGCGCTCAGAGCAACAGGCATCCCCACTACTCACTACCCTAATGTGCTCGGCTACATCCGAGACCTCACCCCGTGAGTCGATACTGCGCTGACACTAACCTGCAGCAGGAGTGAAGACATGAATAGACTCTTTTTCGCAATGATGACAGTACTGATGTTGCCCCTTACGGCCTTGGCTGACGAGCCAGTGCCCAAAGAGGTCTGGATCTGCGTCTGTGAATGGGGCAGCGGATGTGGGACCGCGACTGATACTGCAGGCTATCAATCAGCGGAGAGCTCGACTTTTTAATAAGGAGTTTTAAGGTGAGGGATCCTCAAACACCCCGCGCCAGGCAGTGGCATCGATTTTGCCGTTTTCTCTCATGCGACAGCCGGCATCATGGCTGCGATGCTTGAGTCGCTGATGTTTAATCGCCAGGGGGGCTCGCGATGAGTTTGGCATTTTGTTGATTGTGTCAGCGGTCAGCACTGTGTAATTCTTTTTGGCAGCTTCCAGAGTGGGTACCAGTGCACTGGTTGGCGATGGTACCTGTCACCAGCGTGCTCTTCGGATATCTCGGATGGCCGAGGGCCTTACCCTCGCCGAAGCAACGCTATGGCTAGCGTCTATAAATATTGTCTTCTGAGAATATAGTCGCTTTGCGCTACCGACTTGTAGCTGATCGATGTACCCGTTTTTCGTTATCGTTCAGACCACCGCCTATTATGGAAGGAAGTTAATATGAGCGACATCGTTGATAAATTTTACGTTGCTGTCCGCACGCAAAACGTGCCGGTTTTGGAGACCCTGATTGCTGACGGTTTCAGCTTGATCTGTCCGACCCAGGATCACGTCTTGTCAGGGGTTTATCATGGTAAGAACCGATTTTTTGAGGACGTTCTACCCCACGTTTTTGGTTCGGTGAATCCGGATGAAATCACTTTTTGCGCGGCGCACCAGATAGTGGCTGAAGCTGGTGAAGTGGTGATGGGGATGGCGCAGAATAGTGGCCTGGCTCGCTCCGGCAATCAATACGACCAGATTTATCTCCACGTCTTCAAAATCCGCAATGGCCAAATCCAGGCGTTGATCGAGGGATTTGATACGGCGTTGGCAAACCACGCGCTGTGGAATGGATGCGATCCGATAACGCCCGACGAGCCCGCCGCACTGTCAAACTTGCAGAGATTTACTGACGCCTGACGCCTGACGCCGACGTTCAATATCTGCGGCTCAGATAAACTTACTTCACGCGGCTAGTCACTGTTCTCAGAGTTACATCAGCGTCGCCGGCAGCCAGTCAGTGGGCTGCGACTCGTCGTTACAAGCCATTAGAGAGGGCTTGATTAATCTGGAGCTTTTTCCAACCAGACGATCAGTGAATCCCTCTGCCTACGGCCCCTACTGCGTGTGCCGCACCACCAGCTCGTGCCGCGCAATCTTCCAGCCTTCGGGAGTTCGCTTAAAGTCAGTCAAGTAGGTTGCCCACAGAGTGAAGGTCGCGCCGTCTGTGTTTTTTAGCACGTGTAATGCCTGTACATCAGTCCTGGCGGACGCAGTATTACCCGATACGGTGGCCAGTTGAGGACTCATCAAATGTTGCGTTTTGGAAAAGGCACCTAACTGGCTCTCTACTGATGCCGTCCAAGCGTCTCCACCTTTAACAATGGCCGCATCGAAGCCAACAATTTCGACATCATCGGCAAAGCAGGCGCGGTAGCGCGCCATATCCCGCTCATCAACCGCTGCCGCGTAGGACAGCATTACATCCTGTAGTTGTCTGCGATCGTCTGCGTCACTCATGTCCGCGCTCTCGCTGAATTACTAGATTTTGCCTTCGATGTAGTCATCAATGCGCTCATGGTAACGGCTAATTCGTTTCTCCTGCCCCGAGAGATAGGCGCCTTTAAAGCCTCTCGAGCGCACTCCGCGCTGCTGCGTAATGAATACTGCAACGTCGTCCTCAATCGCTGGTCCAATTGAATCTTCTCCGCAGGTTAGCCATTTAACAGGTACGTCGTCCCATCCGTCCCCCGTGAGGGACTCGGTCGCGCTGGTACCGTTATCAAGCTGTGCGGCCACGCTAGCAGGGCTCGCATACCACCAGTTATCAAATAGGCATTGCTCTGGATCGGTGGGGTGTGGGCGTGCTCGCAGGAAGTGGAACCCGTCGGCCCACAGTGACACCGCGAAGTTGGGGAAAAGTGTGTAGTGAAAGGCATCGGTCAGCTGCTCATCCGGCACCGCCGCGTAATGGCTGTAGCCTTTTGCTGGTCCCAGTACCCGTTTTGCATTCTGGAGTGCTGCCCGGGTATTTTCGGGCCGGCCCTTAAAGTCTGAGGGGTCAAGTTCCCAGTAGCTGAGCAGTGACGCCAGCGGGTCAATAATATTACCCTCAGGATCGGTTACACCGGCGCCATAGCCGCCTTTCATAATCATTCGTGCGTGGCCTTCATTGGCCAAATCAAATTGGGTTTCCTTAAAGTAGGTGTTGATGCCACCCGCGATAGCGGTGCGATCGGTTGAAGGTGTCGCCCCCATATGCACCGTCGGCACGTGATAGGACTCGTTAAAATTATCGAGTACGACTTTCCAGTTACAGGGTAGCCACATCGTGTTCGCCATGGTGCGCTGCCAGGTATCGACCTCTCGCGCTTGCCACTCGTCCCAGATCGGCCCAAGGTAATCTTTTAAGGTTCCGGACTCTGGATCCATATTCACCCAGATGAAGCCTGCAAAGGTCTCGCACTTGAGTTCCGCCAGCCGCAATTTACCGCAGGGGTTCCCCTCAGGAAAATCCTCTTTATCCGGAGCAAACTGTAGCGCACCGTCGGGGAGAAACGCCCAGCTGTGGTAGCGGCACACAAAGCGCCTCGGGTTACTGCCTTTGGGTTCATCCACCAGCGGGTTACCCCGGTGCTGGCACACGTTGTAGTAAGCCTTAATGCTATTGTCCTGCTGGCGCACCATCAGGATCTCCTCCCGACCTACAGGCTCCATCTGCCAGTCGCCAGGCGCCGGAAGCTCAGATTCACGTCCCAAAAGAAGCCATACCCGTGCCCACATGCCCTCCCATTCCTGCTCCATGAATTCACGCGAGGTATAGCGGGAGCCGGGGATACTGTGACCTCTAATGAATTGCTCAGGCCAGTTATCTAATGTCGGAATCGGCGCGTTCATACGGAGTATCCCCCCAAGATCTTTCTTACTTGCGCTTCAGTTTACTGCGATCAGGTGGAAACGAAAGGGCGGAAGTGACTCACATTGTCTTGCTTAGTAGTGTCCGTTGCTATGTTTCCTAATGCCTGCTCCAAAGTGCGCTATGCACAGCAAAGCCACTACCACCCAAACATAGAAGTGGCATTACCGAAGTGACACATGCCAATAAAGGAGAGTATGGCACAAGTGAGAGGGAGCCATTGCAGGCCTTCTGGGGCATCGGGATTGCGTGCAAGTCCTATATCGCCGGCCAAACTAATTAGCCACATAGCCGCACAACCCCAGAAGCCAATGATCAACCAAGTCAACGCAATGCCTTGCTCGCGGCGCTTATTGCTTGCGAACTTGGTCTAGTAGTAGAAGCGGTGTTTGCGTGCGAGACAAGTCGACGCTAATTGCGACCCATAAGCTTCCAGCGATTGTCCAAAACCAAAATTCCATGTCCTTCGCCTTTATAAAGCGTCTATAGGGGGCATACGTCGGGGAGGTGTTGTCAGATCGCTGATAATGTCGCCAGTGCGTCTGGCGAAGAGAAAAATGATGCCTGTGGCCGACTGAATATGGTGCGTAAGTTTTTAGTCCTGAACTTGCACTACGTAACGGAACTATAAAATCAAGTAAACGTTGCAAGTGGTCATTATTACGGAAAAATTTGGCGAAACACTTTATTGATATATATTGACGGACCTCCTATCTTGATGGTGAGAAAGCGGCGAACCACTAGATATTGGTGTTGAATCAAAATAAAAAAGCGCAAGTGCACGGATCCGTAGAAGGTCGACCAAGGACCCGAAAGACCCTGATTATTTTGGGTGTGATTCTTTCGATCGTAATGGTTTCCATTTCTGGCTGTTCACCAAGAGATGAAGAGGGGTTTCTCGCGCAGGCGCGCTGTGCCCAGTTGGGTGACACTACCCTAGCCACCGGAAACGAATTACTGACTGTGGTAGACCACATTCGAGCACGGTTAGGGCTACCTAATTTTGTGGGTACCTGGGAGTTTGCTCGGGATGCGCTTTATCTCGGAATGTGTCTTGATCTTATGACCACCGATGCGATTGCATTCATTGAGCGTTACGAGCAGGCGCTGGTTCTGTCTGTTGACGACAATCTCAGCAGTATCAGAAGTTTGGCGATTTCCATTGACCCTACAGTCGCCCCTGTCGACAAGCCTAGTGACGCTTTTGCTGCACTGATGGAATACAATGAGCCCCTAGATATAGGGATCATTTTCTCGATGCTCGTTGGCGCAGCTTTGCTGGCCGTCCTCTACGCGTTGCCCTATACACTTCCTAAGGCAGAAAAAATAAGTGAACGAAAAAGGCTATTGGCCATAATGAAGGAACGAAAGTTTACGCCCCTTGAACACGGAGAAAGTGGCGAGCACACTTTCATGAACCTGGGTCGTCCCGTGGGTTGTCTTTGGGAGCATGCCACCAGAGCTGCGTTGCTCGCTGCATTTTCCGTTGCATTCCTGGTCTGGAGTGACAATCCCAGCGCAGAATCAGATGTTATCTTCCTCTGCTGTGTTGTATATCCTTTGCTAGCCATAGGATGTGCGGTCATAGAGTTTGTGAGTAGTTCTGATCGATTTATCACCAACCATCGGGTGGTCCAGAGCACTACTTTTTTCTTCTCTAGAGAAGACCTTTTTTCGGATAGCATCACAGGCCTTACGGTGCGCCGGTCGCTTGTGGGCACTTTCTTTGGCTACGGGACCTTAGAAATTTCGGCTGACGGCCACATATTTACTATGCCGTACGTGAAGGATGTAGCAGAGGTAAAGTCAATCTGGGACAAGCTGACAGCCCAAAGGCATTTGCAAGATTAACTCGGCCCTTAAAGCTGATCCTCTGAGGATACATAAGGCATCTCGACGACCTGACCTTTGTGCAAACTTAATCTGGGCCTTCCGTAACCATCCTTAATCATTGATTCAAGCAGCATGTTATTTCGAATCATGGTTTGCAGGACTCCTAGAGGTATGACACCGGCGCAAAAACCTAAAATGGCACCTGCGAGGCTCGATAGGACTGCTGAACCGAAGTAATTGCTCCCGTATCCAGCAACAGCGCCTACTAAGACCGTCAACCAAAGGCTAATCTCGACGACCCAGGGTAAGACTTTGCGCAGCAGGTAAGACATGATCATGAAGCGTGAACCCTGACGGCGACGGCGTCCCTACTAAAGACGGGTTAACATAACCAACGCAGAGTCTGTCCGCCAGCAGTTTCAAAGCAAATTTGCACCACTTGGTATACATCTATGTATCCCCCACGCAGGGATAGCTCACTGACTATGTTGACGCCCTGCTTCGACACTCACGTTTTGCGCTTACACCAATTTTTCTTCAGTCGCGGTTAGGGAAGAAAAATCACCTGGCGTCCAGCTTCTCCCGATGAACGGGCCAACTGTTGTGACGATTGAAAATACTTTACGCAATGCGTACGGTGACACTAACTCGCCCATTACCGCCGAGGTAGAGGGCTATGGAAGTTGTTTTTATTGAGGCCTGAAAAAAGCATAGTGCAATGCCGCAAAGCCGGGAAGTAACCCAACGCCAGCATAGGGCCAGTCAGCGTGATTGATTTTTGTAAGACCTATGCATCGCATGACATGGTCAGATGCGCAGCGCGTGCCTCATCCAGATGAGAGTTTATGTCGCAACTTGAAGATAAGGTTCGTCGAGCAGCCTACACCTATGTATGCCACGTAAAGTCCACCGAACTTAAATTGCCCTTTGATGATTTATGGGCAGCCATTTGCCCGGCTCAGCCCAAGCCAAAGTCTCCAGACTGGCCGGTTTCAGTGTCGAGTGGCCTATTGATCGGCATGCGCGCAGACAATGAATTTGTGGATGCTTTGTGCAGGAAGTATGAAATTGACTAGGCTTGCGCGTCGATTTCAGGGCGCATCACCCGGAGAGCCATTGACAGCATGTACCTCCATAGCTGCCCGTTCCCCCTCATGAATTGCACCAACCACGGTGGCTGGATGCGTCAGGTGAGTCGCTTCTCCAGCAAAAAAAAGTCTCTTGTCTGCAACGGGAGCTCTGAGATTCAGTCGTGCAGTCTCAGTTTCGATTAAGTGGACTGTATCCACGGTGGGAAAAGAATATGCTCCTCTAGTGTAGGGGTCGGCACCCCAATCTTGAATTATAAAATCTAAGAAAAATTCGGACGCTGCTCCAAGTGCCTTTGGGAAGGTTTGATCCAAATCCTCAAGGACCGCAGTCACAATAGCGACTTCGCCGCCTTCCGCTCCAAATGTTGTCAGTAATCGGCTGTTGTCGCCCATGGGGTAGCACATAAGAATATGGGACGTCGATCGCACCTTATAGTCGCTGGGCACCCAACACGCCCCAGAAACACCCTCGGTTACGAGCCATGCTAATGGCTCGCCCTCTGTTTCCCACCAAGCGCGGGAGAAACTTAGTGCAATCTTCATACCGGCATCGAATCCAATACGCGTGTATGCATTCACCGTGGCGCTCGGAAGCTTGGGGCTAAAGTCGATTGCGCCCGACTGCAGCACACCCACTGAAACAGTAATGATTACTTGACGAGCGAGGTGTTTATCGCCGTTCGCATCAGTTACAACAACGTCATCACCGGTAGTATCGATAGCTTTTACTGGCGCATTAAGTAGCAAATCGTTTGAAGAAATAACGTCTTCCCACCATAAATGGCTGAGCGCGTCGGCGTATCCCAAGTCTTTGTCTGTTATGACCCGCGTTGTCTCAGAAAGAGTCCACTCATTACTCTCCAACGCCAAACTTCTCGCGCCAAGTTTGTGCAAATTGGTGGCAAAGGATCCACCAGCAATACCGGAATCATATAAATGATAGGCTCGATGCGAGGGCCCAACGCCGTATTCAGTAAATACATCATCGGCAAGCGTAGAATCAGGATTCTGGTGCAGTTCAGGACGCCAATACCAGTCCCAGAACTCATCAACTTTGCTCACGTCAGGATCGTTTGAGCATGAGTTCTGAGCGGAACGCGAGGACCAGCATGTACCTGCACCCCCGTCCATCGAATACGCACTTAAGCCTTGATAGGGCTGAATATATATCTGCTCACCATAACGCTGATTAATCTCACCCCAGATAGGATTCTCGCCCGCAGACAAATAGTGCTCCTCAGCACCTAGGTCGACACGTATATCGCCTAATGTCGCGCTTTTTACTCGTCCTCCCACCCTTCCGCTTGCCTCGATGATAAGTACGTTGTAGCCAAGGTTCTCTAGTGTTTTTGCAGCGTAAAGACCGGCACTTCCGGCTCCTACAACAATGACATCATGAGATGTAGCCTCAATAGTCTCCTGCGGTTGCAGGACAGACGAAATTTGCAAAAGCAAAGCAAGAAAAAGTTCACCAGCAGAGAGCATTTGCCTAACCTATGACGTTGGAGTGTGGGCCCGATAATAAGCCACGACCGTCCGGCCCTTCCCCCACAGGGCCTGCACTCGCTACTTATATTCACGCTTTAATTTTGCGACAGCGGATTGAGTGGCTCAGAGTTGGCTACGTGGCGAATCAAAACCAATTCTATTCCTCCGATAGAACAGGGCGGTAACCGTCACAATTTGAATGGCAGGTAGACCCCTCTAGCCGGCGCAAGACTGGCGGTATGACCCGCGGACTAACCCTGCGAGATTTCTAGCCGATGCACTCGCGTTAGTTCATGTGAAACGGCCCTTGCAAGGCGACGATACAGCACTCGCGGGCGCTATTTTCAATTCGCCAAGGTAGTGGGCTTGACGCCAACAAGCACAGCAAAGCCCTTGCCTAGGTGTTCGTAATACTCTACGTGCCCAATGCGAAAATAATCCGATAACCTAGTCAACCACCACGTCGCGGATTCCTGAATCAGATGGGCGTTTCTGCCATCGCTCAATGTTTTTACAGCTGGTCCGGTATGAACCGTGAAGAATCCAATATTCTTTGTTACTCGTCTCAAGTCGGCAAGAACATTTTCAAGGAGATGAGGCTCCACATGCTCCAAAACATCAATACAACATACCAAATCGGCCTCGAGTGCCTCACCGTATTCCGGAAATACCGGATCAAAGGCTTGATAGACGTAACCCCCGACTCCTAGCGAGTCCAAAGCTTTCTTCAGATTTTTTTTACCAGCCCCATAGTCAGTAACGGTTTGTGCTGACATATGGCGTATGCACGCATCCACCTCTTGGGCGAATCCCATCGAGGCAATGCCATAATTTGGGTTGTGGTGAAGGTTTTTTTGCTCCTCGAGGTATTCAGCAGTGATTGTTTCCATAATTAATTGTCCAGCGAGCCGCGTAATCTAAATATCGGCGGTGTGGATAAATGCTTTACGTGCCTCTTACTGCTAAAAACGGTGGAAACGAGTCACCCCAATTACACCCCCCAATCTATCTGGGCGTTAGCCATAGCTAACACAATGGCAGTGAGCTCCCCCCGCCCCTACAACAATTCAAAGATATGCCAAAAGAACAGCAGGAATAAGCCGAAACGATACGCATCATTCCCTAGAAATCACTGGTATGTGACCTCGATATTGGGGGGTAAATTGGTGAGCATGCGAAACGGGGAATTATTAAGCATTAAATTTATATTTACATTAATGAGTTTAGGTGGTCCATGGGGCGGTGCCGAACAATTAGCATTAAAGCGGGTTGTAGGGGTGGTTTCACAACTCATATACCAACCTATATTCCCACAAAACATCGGTAGCCCGTGCTAATTGGACTCAGAAGCTAGGCATTCCAGTGT